>JALGXV010000211.1 GCA_029821885.1 Candidatus Hebobacteria bacterium | reverse complement strand
CATCCCGGACGATGTCTTCCACATCGAGATTCCTCCCGAGGCCGAGCTTGTGCCGGAGCGGCAGCTCGGGCGCCCGCCGCGAAGCACGGGAGCTTCGAGGGGAGGGTGAGACCTCCGGCGGCTTCGCGCCCGCGGCCGGCCTCGTGCTAGAATGGCGTGCGCCCTGGAATCGATGCGGGCCGGGGGGAGGAACGCGATGGCTGGCCAGCAGCCGCCGACTCAACCGCCCAAGCCCTGCCGCGTCTGCGGCCGGGAGATTCCACAGCAGGCCGAGACCTGCGCTCACTGTGGGCAGGCGCAGGCGCCGCGGGAGGCGGGAGCGGAAGGCGGCATGCGGCCCCTGGGAGGGGGGCCGGTGGGGCCGTCCGGCCGGCGGACACCTCCGCCGCCGTCGAGGGCGCCCTCATCGCCGCCGCCCACACGCTCTCGGCCGAGCGGGGAGAGCACGGAGCCATCGGGCGCGCAGCCGCGGCGCGGAGATGTGACTCTATGGGAGTTCGTGCAGGACCAGTGGAAGACCGACCGCTGGTTCGCGGTGCTGCTGGGTCTGATCGCGCTGAAAGCGCTCTTTGCGTTGCTGCAGGGAAACCTGTTTGGCGTGATCATCTCGGGGATCGTGCTGTGGGGGCTGCTCACGTACAGTTTCTGGATCTATATCCTCATGCTGCTCGGCGTCGGCTTCTCGACGATAGGTGGAGGGCTCATGCTCCTCACGGGGAGCCTGCCGCTCGCGGCGCTGCCCCAGTTCGCTGTAGACGCGTTCATATTCGTCACCTTGCTTCGGCGCCACGAGCAGTACCTGTGATCATCTACGGCTGCGCGGCCGCGCGTCGTGCTAAAGGCCAACCGCCTTCCGCAGCTCCTCGCCGTCTACCTCGCGGGGCGGGATGGACTGCTCGATGGCCATTGCGGCCGCCAGGCCGACCGCCTCCCCCATGGCGAAGCACTGCGGCATCACCCGAAGGGAGGCCTGCGCCTCATGGGTGGCCGACGCAGTGCGGCCCGCGACCAGCAGGTTGTCCACCCCGATGGGGACCAGGCAGCGGTAGGGGATCTCGTAGTAGTCGCCCTCGGGCAGCTTGCGAATGTCGGTGCCCGCGCCGCTGGGGCTGTGGATGTCTATGGGATAGGCGCTGCGGGCGATGCCGTCGGGGAACTTCCTCGCGCTCAGCACATCGTCGGCCGTGAGCGTGTACTCGCCGCGGATGCGCCGGCTCTCCCGCACCCCGATCTGCGCGGCCGTCTGCTGGAGATAGGCCTGCTCGAAGCCGGCGACGTCGGAGATGAGGAAGCGGACGAGCTCCTGCGTCTGGCGGCGGGCCTCGATCTCGGCCGCCGTGAGGTCCTCCGCGTCGACGCCGCTCTTGCCGGTCACGCGAGTGGTGTTGAAGTGGACCACATCGGGCTGGATCGCGTAGAAGAGAAGCACGTTCTCCCGCGGGCAGCTCACCCGCCCGTCGGCCTTCGCCGCATCGTAGCGGCGGTTGATCTCCTTGCGCGGCGGCATCCCCTCGACATCGACGTTGGCCATGCGGAAGTTGAGGGTCATGGGCTGAGTCAGCCCATCCTCTTCTCGCCCGGTCTCGCACGGCACGCCGGCCCGGTGGGCGAGGTCGGCGTCGCCGGTGCAGTCGATGTACACCGCGGCCGAGCACGTCTCGCGGCCGGACTTGCTTTCGGTGGTGATGCTCGCGATGCGGCCGCCCGCCACCTCGGCCTCGGTAAAGAGCGTGTGGAGCCGCACCTGCACGCCGGCCTCCAGGCACATCTCATCGGCGACGGCCTTGAAGGCCTCGGGGTCGAAGGCGTCCGGCTGTCGCTCGCAGGAGAACCCGCCCTTGGCGGAGAGGCCGTCGAGCATCTCCTGGAAGATGCCGCCGACCAGCGGCTCTTCGTCCGGCTTCCACATCATGAATGGGTTCACGAGTCCCGCCGTCGCCATGCCTCCCAGGAAGCCATAGCGCTCGATGAGCAGCGTCTCCAGGCCGCGCCGAGCGGCCGCCACCGCCGCCGCCAGTCCCGCCGGTCCGCCACCTGCCACCAGTACCTGTGCCATCACACCTCACCCGCTCGAATGCGCTCGCTGCCTTCTCTTCGGGGCCGAACGGCTTCGTCCCCCTCGCCGATGGGTGGCCACCGCTCAGGGCCCGCCCCGCTCCCAGGCTCGCGCCAGCTCCTCCACCCGGGCCTGCACATTGGCCTCATACCGCGCCCGCAGGTAGTGCCTCTCCCCGATGAGGGCCAGCATCACGTCCACCAGCCGGGGCGCGCCCGCGAGGCCGCGGTCGTTCAGGGCCACGAGGTAGCCCTCCCGAACCGCGGAGAGAATGCCCTCTTCGGAACGGTCGGCCGCGAACACGAGCGTGCGGTACGGCCACACGAAGGAGAGGTCGTGCGAGTCCGTCACCGCGGTGACGACGGGCTGCCGCCCGATGAGCTGCTGCCGGGCCGCGAACTCGATGACAGGTTCTGTATAGCGGTCGATGCCGTCGAGGCCGAGGTCCTCGAGGTTCTCCATGATCTCAAGATAGGGCGGACCGTATGCGTGGCAGAGCAGCGCGGTGCCGCCCTGCGCGTGGATGTCGGCCGCGATCTGCTGCGGGTCGGGCTGGGCCTCGACGTCGCGGCTGATGCCGAGGGCCAGCATCTCGAAGTCCGCGCCCTGCACCTCCGCGCCGCGGATGGCGGTGAAGCTCGGGACCCAGCGGTCACACCAGGCCTTCCCCTGGTAGGAGGCGCCGCCGAAAGAATGGTCGGTGATGGCGGCGAAATCCATGCCCGCGGCCATGCAGGCGAGCAGCACCTGGCGCGGGCTGCCGCTGCCGTCGGACAACATCGTGTGCAGGTGGAGGTCGCCGATCAGCAGCTCTCGCCCCGACAGCAATCGCCGCAGGTCCAGGAACACCCGCACCGAGCGGGCCAGCCCCTCGCCGTCCCGCCCCCAGATGCCCACCAGCGCGCGGCCGCTCTCATGCCGCAGGGCGACATATCCCTGCGCGTCGCGTTGGCCCCAGGAGCGCGGGTCGAAGCCGGCCGCCTGCAGCGCCTGCTCCTGCTCCGCCGTGGCGAGCACCACCACCGGTCCCGTCGGCGGCGGCGCGGCCGCCATCCCCTGGGCCTTCCCCAGGGTGAGCAGCTGTGCTCTCAGCTGCCCGCCCTGCGCCCGGTCGAGTGCGGCCGGCAGCACGACGGTCGCCTCCGCCAGCGGGAAGGCGAGCAGCCCGGCGGCGTCCTCTATTCGCACCGGCACCGGGAACCGAGACCAGAGCCGCGCGGCGAGCCCCGCGTCGAAGGGCCGCCGCGCGACGAGCGCTTCCATCACGAGATCATCTCCACCCGGCACAGCTGCCCGAGCGCGATAGACGACGTCTCCCCTCCGCGCGTAGTCGATACGGCGCAGGCCGGTGGCCGTTGTCTCCACGCAGACATCGTAGTGACCGCGGGTCTCGTGCGCGACCGTCGAGCCCTGCGCCCGCAGGTGTTCGTCCCTGTTGGCGCACCGCTGGTCCACATCCAAGGGCGGCCGCACAAACCGCTCGTGCACCATCCCCAGCGGGATGCCATGGCGCATCAGACCGAGACTGTAGTGCCAGCTCCGCCAGCGGCCGTGAAGCCGGGTCGCGTTCGGCTCCCAGTGGGCCGGCGTGTGCGGGCCGCCGAACAACTCGGCCAGCTCGGAGCCGGACCCTTCGGCCGGCTGGCCGCGCAGCGCCGCGGCCAGCGCCTCTGCATCCCGCAGGTATTCCTCTCTCTCCTCTAGCCCGCGCACCGAGATGCGCTCCACACACTCCCGCTCTCTCGGCTTCGCCTCCTCCGCATAGGCGGCCAGCGAGGCCGCCCGCAGTCTGACCTCGGGCGGGAGTCGCTCGTCGCCGAGCAGCGCGCCCACCTGCTGGTGGAGCTTCTCCGCCCGCGGGACCAGCGGCGCGCAGGTGGTATCGTTCTCCGCCTCCATCTCCGCGAACATGGCGGGGAGATCGAGGCCGGTCAGATGCCGGGCGAGGTACTGGTCCCAGCTCTCGGTGAGGAAGCTGGTGTGCGCGTTCGGCAGCGCCCACAGCAGCCGCGACTCGTCCTCGAACTGGCGGGCGACGAAGCAGCCGATGTCCTCGTCGTGGGACCGCGCGTAGGGCAGGCGGGTGAGGTCGATGGCCAGCTCCGCCGACCAGCCGCCGTCCCCGCTCGCGACGGCCACTTCGTAGTGGGCCGGCAGCGTCGCC
Source organism: Candidatus Hebobacteria bacterium (assembly GCA_029821885.1). Lineage (GTDB taxonomy): Bacteria > Armatimonadota > Hebobacteria > Hebobacterales > Hebobacteraceae > Hebobacterum. Next base: position 1,447 of record JALGXV010000211.1, on the reverse strand, counting down.
CAGGACGGATCCCACCAGGCCTGCTGCTTGGAGGTGCCGTCGCTGTAGATCGTGATGTAGTGAGAGAGTTCATGGGTGTGGGTCGTGTCGAGCAAGACGAGCACCGACTCGGTCCCCGACTGGCCGGGGACGGCGCGGCAGTCCAGCCCCACCAGCAGCGTCCGCCCATGTCGCGCCAGGTAGAGCGTTGTCTCCCGGCTCGGCCGGTCCGGATCGACCTCCTCGCCGAGCAGGTAGAAGGCGCCGGACTTCAGCGCCTGGTCCCAGCAGGCGTCGTCGAGCGCCCCGTCGAGCACGGGCGCTGAGTTGGAGACGGGGACGCTGAACTCCGGCACCGGGCCCAGCAGCGGCAGCCCGGCCGCGGCGGGAAGTGCCGAAACGAAGAGGATGACGACGACTCCGACGGCGAGACGGCAACAGAGGCGACATGACAAGTGGCGCATGGATCGATTCCCCCTAGAGGAAGGAACTCTTCGGCGGTTCCGCCGATCCTCCCTGCTGCGAGGGTCGATAGCCCGAGCGGCTTCGTTCTCCTCGCCGATGGATGGCCGGCGCGCATGAGTTGACGCTCAGCTTGGATCGGCCTAGGATAGGCACGCCGTGTAGGATGAGTTGAGGAGAGGGGCGAGCCATGCCCAAGGCTCAACTGAAGGTCCGTCCGGCCGCGGTGTCGGGCAACGGCGCGGTGCTCGGCGTGCGGCGGGAGCGCGGGCAGTGGGTGGTCGAGTTCATGTCGGAGCCGCGCAATGGCACCGAGCGGCTGTGGTTCAACCTCGAGTGCACCGGCGCCGGCGGCCGCAAGGTCCGCTTCGCCTGGATGAACGCGCACCTCTGTCTTGGCACCGGCAGCGCGGAGGCGATGGCGAACGTGCGGCCGGTCGTGCGGCTCGACGGCGGCGACTGGCGGCGAGTGAAGAAGGTGGAAGTCCGCGAGCGGCCGCTCGGCGGGCACTTCCTCACCTTCACCACGCCCGCTCCGTGCCGCCGCGTCCAGGCGGCCTTCTGCTATCCCTATGGCCCGGATGATCTCAAGGCCACTCTCAAGAAGACCAAGGGCTTCTGGGATTCGGAGGCGATCGGCCTGACTGGAAAGGGCCGGGAGCTGCTGCGCGTTCACGCCGACGCAGACAAGAGGCGGCCGGGCCGGCCCGGGGTCTACCTCGTGGCGCGGCAGCACGCGGGCGAGACGCCGGGGTCATGGGTGCTCGACGGAATCCTGCGGGCGGCGGCGGGCGAGGACCCGGCGGGGCGGCTGCGGCGGATCGAATGGTGGGCCGTTCCCTTCGTCGATCTCGACGGCGCGGTGGAGGGGAACTACGGGAAGGACTGCTTTCCCATGGACTTCAACCGCGCCTGGGCCGACATGCCCATGCGGCCGGAGGTGGGGGCCATTCAAGAGGCCCTGCGCTACTTCGCCGAGGGCCGGACGCGACGATTGGTGCTCGAC
>JALGXV010000210.1 GCA_029821885.1 Candidatus Hebobacteria bacterium | reverse complement strand
CACTCCTCCGGAGGCCGAACCCTCCAGCGTGGTCGATCCCCCGGAGGCGATCAGCCTATCCGGCCCGGCCTCCGCCACCACCGGGGGCGCGGTGACCACCGTCACCGTCACCGCGTCGCCATCGGTCTGCCCGAGGTCGTCGGTGACAGTCAAAGTGTAGACCGTCGTGCTTTCGGGCGAGGCGGTGGGGTCAGCAACCGTCTCGTCGTCCAGCCCCGCGGCCGGCGACCACGAATAGTCGTAGGGCGGGACCCCGCCGGAGGCCGACCCCTCCAGCGTGGTCGATCCGCCGGAGACGATCATCCTCTCTGGACCGGCTTCGGCCGCGACCGCGCTCGCGACCGTCACCGTGACCGTATCCCAATCTGTTTGCCCCAGGTCATCTGTCACGGTAAGCGTGTACGTCGTCGTGTCGGCGGGCGAAGCTGTGGGCTGAGCGGCCGTCGCATCGTCGAGGCCCGCGGTGGGCGACCATGAGTACTGGTAGGGCGGCAGTCCTCCCGAGGCCGAGCCCGCGAGGGTGCTCGATCCACCGGAGGCGATCAGCCTGTCCGGACCCGCTTCCGCCACCGCCGCGCTCGCAACTGTCACCGTCACCGTGTCGGCGTCCGTCTGGCCGAGGCCATCGGTCACGGTGAGGGTGTAGGTCCTCGTGCTTGCCGGGGAGGCGGTGGGCTCGGCCGCCGTCTCGTCGTCCAACCCCGCCGCCGGCGACCAGGAATACTCGTGAGGCGGCACTCCTCCGGAGGCCGACCCCTCCAGCGTCGTTGACCCGTCGGCGGCGATCACCTTGTCCGGCCCGGCCTCCGCCACCACCGCGGTGGCGACGGTCACCGTCACCGTATCCCAATCTGTCTGCCCCAGGTCGTCCGTCACGGTAAGCGTGTAGGTCGTCGTGCTTTCGGGCGAGGCGGTGGGCTTGGCAACCGTCTCGTCGTCCAGCCCCGCCGCCGGCGACCAGGAATACTCGTAGGGCGGCACTCCGCCGGAGGCCGACCCCTCCAGCGTGGTGGCGCCGCCGGCCACGATCACGCTGTCCCGACCCGCTTCCGCCACCACCGGGGTGGCGACCGTCACCGTCACCGTGTCCGTATCCGTCTGCCCGAGATCATCGGTCACGGTGAGCGTGTACGTCGTCGTGCTTTCGGGAGAGGCGGTAGGCTCGGCCGCGGTCGCATCATCCAACCCCGCGGCCGGCGACCAGGAGTAGGTGTACGGCGGCATTCCATCTGAAGCCGATCCCTCCAGCATGGTGGCGCCGCCGGAGGCGATCAACCTGTCCGGACCGGCCTTCGCCACTACCGCGGCGGCTACGGTAACCGTCACCGACTCCGTGTCCGTCTGCCCGAGATCATCGGTCACTGTCAGCGTATAGGTCGTGGTGCTGTCGGGGGAGGCGATGGGCTCGGCCGCCGTCGCATCATCCAGCCCCGCGGCCGGTGACCAGGAGTAGGTGTACGGCGGCCAGCCGTCCGAGGCCGCTCCCTCCAAGGCCGCTGACCCGCCGGAGACTATCACCCTGTCCGGGCCGGCCTCCGCCACCACGGGTGGCGCCACCGTGACCGTCACCAGGTCGGCAGCGGTCTGCCCAATATCATCGGTCACTGTGAGCGTGTAGACTGTGGTGCTTTCGGGCGAGGCGGTGGGCCAGGCCGCGGTCGCATCGTCCAGCCCCGCCGCCGGCGACCAAGAGTAGCTGTACGGCGGCTCGCCGTCTGAGGCCGAACCCTCCAGGGTCGCGGACCCGCCCGGGAGGATCACCTTGTCCGGGCCGGCCTTCGCCAGCAGCGGAGGGATACTGCAGTAGGTGTAGCCCAGGGCTTCCGTCCCCTCGATCACCTCCCTCAGATACTTGATGTGAAGGTAGGGGTGGAAGTACGAGCTTGCCCACGCATCTCGAACGACCAGGTTCTTCTCCGCGGCCCGGATAATATCGTCCGGCAAGCGCGGCGGATAGTCGTAGAACCGAGCCCGCGCGACATTGCCGAGGTTCTCGGGCAGGAGGCGCTGCCCATAGATGTCCGTCTCGATGAGGTAGGGATAGAACTGCCCCGCGAAGTAAGGGCCGAGTGAACTGAAGTAGATGACGCGCCCGGCCACCAGGCTGAAGCGGCTGCCGAACTCCACCGAGTCCAGGGCCGAGGCGAGGTAGTGCGGAGTCTCCCAGGCGACGACGGGGAGCCCGCACAGTGCCATCTCCGCCAGCGCGTCGTCGATGCGGCCGTTGACCCATGCCACCGAGTCTTCCGGCACCGGCCCGAGGAACTGCGTCTCTCCAGTCTCCTCATCCCATATCGTGCGGAAGAACTCGCAGTCATCCCCCGTCATCCCGTTGTACGGGTTGGGAACCGCGTCGTACTGGTGGGTGTAGCCGTGGAGCACGAGCTGCCCGCCGTGCTCGATCATGTAGTGGAGCGCGCTCACCACCTCCGGCGAATCGGAAAGGCGCAGCTCGGCCGGCAGACCACCGGTGTTCGCCCCGAGCGGGTCCCTGAATACAGGGATGACCGCGACCTCAAAGGGAACGCCCTCCGACTGCAGATAGTCGGCCACATCGATCAGGTCCCTCGGGTCGCAGGTGGGGTCGACATCTTCGATGCGGATGAGGCCGCGACGGCTGGGCGCATGGTCGATCCCAACGATGTCGTGAAGAAGATCGCAGAAGACGAGATAGCGATCCTCCTCCGACACGTAGCTGAAGGGCGTGTCGGCGAAGTACCACAGGTTCCCCGCATGGACAACATACGGCCATGAATCCTCTGGGTGTGGGCCCGTCGCCGGCCGATAGGCGACGGCTTTCACCTCCGCTCGGTCTGGATCGAAGACCAGGGTCGCGCCCAGGTCCGGATTCGACACGTCCTTCAGCAACGACACGCCCTTGTAGACGATCTCCGGGAATCCGGATGCGTCGATCCCCGCAAACTGAAACCCGTATCGAGAGGTGAACTCAGGATCCCAGTAGCCGTACTCGTCCCAGGCAAGCTGCCACAGGTTGTAGTTGAACCAGCAGACCGTCCTTTCGGTCGTCATCACGTCTGATAAGAACGCGTACGGCAGCAGATTGTCGAACGCATCTCCAAGGTAGAAGGTGACCGCATAGTCTTCCACGTCACCCGAGAGATAGCTCTCCACCGGCGCGATCGTTGACTCCAGCGGGAAGTGCCCCAGGAGGTTGGCGATCTGGATGGCATGAAGCTCCCCCAGCCAGGGATAGGGGGAGGCCGAGTCATAGAGAATGAGGGCCCCGGTGGGCCTCTGACTCGAAGAGGTCTCGGCGGCGGTCGATGACTGGGCTAGGACGAGACAGCTCGAGAAGATGATGAAACTCAGCCACCGCCTTCTTCGCATCGCCGCCCGCGCGGCGCTGCCAGGCGTCAACTCCCGTCCTTCTCCCGCGTCGTCAAGAATGCACTGGGCCTGTCTACACAAGCCTCTTGCTTCTCTATTCGACAGGAGAGAGCTATTATCCTGTCACCGCCTGCGCGCTGTCCCGCACATCCCGGCGGCGCCGGCAGGCCTATCGTCGGCCTGAGCGGGATGGCAAGGGCGTGAGTGGGACCACATGCGTGTGTTGAGGCCTCGTGAGACCGCAATCCGGGCAGGATCCTGGTCATCGAGGCCGCTCAGCCAGCTCATAGACGCTGATCCGCTGCTCGCGAAAGTGCCGCACCCGGATCGGGCGTCGGAGCGTCTTCGCCGAGCGGTCAGGCTGTGCCTGTTACGCGGGGATGGAACCGCCTAGAGGAGCCTTTTCAGTTGGCCCAGAGCTGCCCCGACGGCGGCCAAGGCTACCGAGGCAGCCAATGCGTGCCCCCGATTATAGCATCCCCGAGGGATCGGTCATATCCCCCTCGTTCGGCCGGAGCGGCGGCACTGTCACTCGGACGCGGTCTTCCCCTTTCGCTCCTGCCACCAAGCCCAGATGCTGCGCGCTGGCTCGGCGCAGATCTCGGGGGTGAACTCGTTCTCCTCGCCGAACTCATCCAGCCCGCCCCACCACCTATCGTACATGTCCGCGATATAGGTCGCCAGCTCCGCCTCGGACCGGACCTCTCGCGAATTGAGAGCATAGAGAATGGCTTCGGCTGCCATCCACACATCAGCTTCCTGACGGGCCTCGTAGTACCCATAGGGATTCCAGGCGAAGAGAGACCCCATCACGTCGCGCAGCGCGGGTAAGCTCTCTTCCTGGCGCTGCCTATCCTGCAAGCGGGGCCCGAGCTGAGGGATTGCGTTGACGAGTCTGGTATGCTCCCCGGAAGAGAGGCAGAGATAGGAAGTATGCTCGTGGGCAATCGTCACCAGCCATTCGCTGCCATCAGCCCGAAGGAGACAGAGATCCTCCGGCAGTGCCGGTTGTAGCCAGCCATAGAGTCTGTCGGTGGCCTGCTTGAGCAACTCCGCGCACTCAGGCCCGTAGTCGTATTGGTGCACGGAAACAGGCCTCGCGCCGGGTCCGAGCTTAGTACCAGGCCATTTGTCAGATTCGCCCTTGCTCCTCAGAAAGGGTCTCAGCTGACTGATGACAGTGGACCCATGTTCACCTAGCGCCGGTGTCTCATGGACTACAAGTGACGCTGCGCTGCACTGACTCACAGCGAAGCCCAGTAGCTGCCGATAGAGGTCGCCGATAGGCTCGGCAAGTAGATCGAAAGTCGCTCTGTCCATGGTCCGGCTCACGGGCGTGTGGCATGGACGATCCGGGCCTACCTACGCGCGCTCTCGCGCCCTACGTAGAGCCACACCCCGATTGCGTACCATTCTTCGCTACCAGTCTCCAGACCGCCAACTCCCTTCTCCAGCAAGCCACTTCGGACAGAATCCAGTCGCTCCGCCTCCCCGATACTCGAGAGGAGAGGATTCTCATACAACAGGATGGATAACCAAACCTATCAGCTCCTCAATCGCCAAGCCCCTCGGCGTAATTGAGTCGTCCTCCTCTAGGCCGGATTCACACAACTCGTCGCCCAGCGCGTCCACTATTGCCTCGCGCTCTGACCTGGACAGATCGCTGATGTCGCGCGAGCGAACACGATCGGCAAGCTCGGGGCAACGCCCGGCGACGATCTCTTGAAGGAGGATCAGCTGATGCACCTTGAGTTTTCGGTAGTGCTCGACCACTCGCTTCCCCCGCTCCGCTTAGTCATGGTTGTACTCGCCATCCTGCCTTGCTTGTAGCCCAGGTCGTGATAACCTCCCCCTTCGAGTTGAGAACCACGGTAGCATTCTTCCCGACGAACTTCTGCCTCCCTCCGCTCTGCTCTATGACTTTGACCGGATTCCTCACGGCATCCAGTATCGCCTTCGGGGCGACCCCGACACCATCGTGCGAGATCGCAGAGTCTATGCCATGATACGGAGTCTTCGTCGTCGGTGAGTATCCTGTGATGCCTCCCGGCGTTGCACGCCTTCCCGCCTTGCCCAGGGTATAACCAAGGTCATCCGCCTTGTTCAGGCCTCGAGCAAGGTCACCAGCCTTGCCCGCGTACTTCCCGCCCTTCCCGACTATCCCGAGGTAGCCTGCGACCGGGATCGCACTTACTAAGTTCCAACCGGCGCCAGGCCCTGGCCTGCCCCCCAAAGTAGTACCAAGGTCTATGTTAGTCCTGGGTCGTATGTACCCGAGAACGCCAGCGTCCGCGCCTCGCAGATCGGCGCCTCGTACTGGTACGCCGCCGGC
>JALGXV010000209.1 GCA_029821885.1 Candidatus Hebobacteria bacterium | reverse complement strand
GGGCACGGGGGCGCCAACTACCCCGCCGTCGCGCTGAGTGAGGTGGAAATGCGCTACTGGCCCGACAAGAGCTTCGGGCTGGGCTACTGCGACGGCCCAAACGGCGAGCTCACCCATCACTTCTGGTGCTCTGCCGAGAACATGGAGCATGGCCCGTACAACATTCAGTGGATGGCATTCCAGACCCGCGAGCAGTTCCTCGAGCTGATGGCTCTGCTCGGGGGCCTGGGAGACCAGGTCCGCCTCGTCCGCATGCACGAGCCTCAGGACATGCAGCTCCAGGACCTCCTCGCTCGCCCCTTCCGGCAGCGTTCCGTTACAGGCGAATCGAGGTATGCGAACCGCTGCAATGCCTTCTCGTTCTGGCAGGCGCGGGTCCTGGGTCTGCAGGAGTGCCTCTCCCGTACTCGCCTCGGCTGCGAGGAACTCCGATTCAACTTGCGCCTGACGGACCCGGCGGAGGAGCTTCTCGACAATGGCTCACCTTGGAGAGGCGTGGCCGGGGACCATACGGTGACGCTGGGCGAAGCGTGCTCGGCCCAGCCGGGCGTGGCCCCGGAGCTGCCGACCCTCAATGCCTCGGTCAACGCGTTCTCTCGCCTCTGGCTCGGCGTCCGGCCAGCGACGGCTCTCGCCTTCACGGACGATCTAGACGGACCGCCGGAACTGCTCGAAGCGCTTGACTCGGCCCTTCGCCTGCCCGAGCCGAGGCCGGACTGGGATTTCTAGCGCCAGCTGCTCCCGACAGGACCTAGCGGGGAGGAGCCGAACTCTCAGTGCATCGAATCCAGCGGAGCGACATCATGCGCATAGGGATAGTCGGAGCGGAGAACAGCCACTGCACGCACATCGCCAAGAGCCTCAACATCGAGCACGCCGTCCCAGACGTCGAAGTGACTCATGTCTGGGGCGAGACCGACGAGTTCGCGGCGAAGGCCGCGCAGGAGGGGGAGATCCCCAACATCGTCGCCGATCCTCCCGACATGATCGGCCACATCGACGGTGTCATGCTCGACCACCGAGACGGTAAGTATCACCTCCCCGCGGCCCGGCCCTTCGTCGAGGCGGGGATACCGGTGTTTGTTGACAAGCCGTTCTGCACCGACCTCGCGGAAGGCATCGAGTTCGTAGAGTTTGCCCGCTCCAAGAACGTTCCCGTTACGAGCTTCAGCACCGTGCCTCTGCAGCAGTCTGTCCTCGCTTTCTACGAAGCCGCCAAGGAGATCGGCGTACTTCGCTCCCTCGTCACCGCCGGGCCCTGCGATGTCGAGAGCGAGTACGGCGGCGTCTTCTTCTATGGCATCCACCAGGTGGAGATGGTCACCAAGTTCCTCGGTGCAGAGCCGCTCGAAGTCACCACCGGCCGCCACGGCGACGACGCCGTCGCAGTCGTTGCCTTCAAGGGCGGCCCCGTTGTCACTCACCAGTTGCTGAAGGAATGGTGGGCCGCCAACTTCACCGCTGCCGCCTACGGCGACGACGGCGCCCACCACACAGAGCTTCCGTGGGACGAGGAGCTTTACATCGCGGGCATTCGCCTCTTCACGGAGATGTTCGAGAGCCGACAGGAGCCGTTCCCTCCGGCCGACTATCTCCGTCCCATCGCCATTCTGCAGGCCATGGACCAATCGCTCGGGACTGGCAGCCCTGCCGTGGTCCCACCCGTGCCCACGTTGTGACTTCCCCGTGGGGCCATCCCGTCGCAATCGAGTAGGAATCACGCACCCACACTGGGTCTGAAGTGAGGTCGAGATGAAGAGAAGTCAAGTTGCAGCTGCACTGTACACAGTCCGTGAGCACGCAAAGACGCCTGCCGATGTTGCGGCCACCCTGAAGAAGGTCGCCGAGATCGGCTATGCTGGGGTGGAGGTGAGCGGAATCGGGCCGGTTCCGGACAGCGACCTCGCGGCGGTGATGGCCGATGCCGGCCTATCATGCTGCTCGACGCACGAGCCCTCTGGGAAGATCCTGGAGCAGCCGGAAGCCATCGCAGAGAGACTGGCGAAGCTCGGCTGCAAGCACACAGCCTACCCCCATCCCGGCGGCGTCAAGCTCGACACACTGGATGATGTGATCGGGCTGGCTAAGAGGCTGAACGCTGCAGGCAAGGTCTTCCACGATGCCGGGGTGGTCCTCTCCTACCACAATCACGCGGTGGAATTCCGTCGCTTCGACGGCCGCCTGATGCTGGAGGTCATCCTCGAGGAGACCGATCCCTTGCTCCTCAAAGCGCAGCCAGACACTTTCTGGATCCAACTCGGCGGTGGTGATCCGGTGGCGTGGTGCCGTCGGCTGAAAGGCAGACTGCCACAGCTGCACATGAAGGACTGCAAGGTCACCGGGGAAGGAAGGCCCACCTTTGCCGAGGTCGGGAGCGGCAACCTGAACTGGACCTCTATCATCGGCGCCGCCGAGGAGGCGGGATGTGAGTGGTATGTCGTCGAGCAGGACCGCTGTGATGGCGACCCGTTCGACTCTCTCCGGATGAGTTTCGAGTACATCGCGGAGAATCTCTGCTCCTGAGCTTGCGTGCTCGAGGAGCGCCTGGGAAAGCCCTGCGGGCGAGGCGGCTAGGCCTTGCCCGCCCGATCCAGCGCTACTCCGGCCGGCAGTACCTCCACGCCCTCCGCAGTGACGAGCCTTTCGAGCAGCTTCGCCAGATAGCTGCTTCGGATGGGCCCCCAGCCCTCCTCATCGAGGCCGTGAGTGTTGTAGACGAGCCAGCCCTCTGGCTGAGATAGAAGCATCTCCATCTCGTCGTTTAGGTGCCACTCGCAGTTGTCCGGCCCCGCGCCTGTCGTCGTTAGCTTGACAGTGCGGGCGGCGGGCAGTGGATTGATCCCACCCCCCGATGTCCGGAACGCTCGCACGACAGTTGGCAGCCAAGCCTCGAGTTTGGGCGTCGATTGGTTGTATGGGAAGTTGAACACGGCCTTCTCCGGCTCGAACCCCGCCAGCTTCTCTGCAAATACGTCGAGGCAGCGAAGGATGGACTCCTTCGCCTGGTCGAGCGGCAGCTCGGCGTGGTTCGCGTGGTGGTAGCTGTGAGGCATGATCTCATGACCGCGCGCCTGCAGCTCGTTCCACAGGCCGAAGTCGCCCCGATCAGTGCCCCACGTGTGCTGCTCAGGCACCAGCTGATCGGGCGCGGCCAGCACGTTCAGGCACGCTCGCAGCCCAAACCGCTCGTAGATCTCAGCGATCTTCAGGTTCGACTTGCGGAACCCGTCATCGAAGCTCAGTGTGATGATGTGCATGTCTGTTCTCCGTCCCGCCGACGAGCGCGCGGCAGCGAGATATCCCCGGGCAGTTCTGGCGGGACCTGCGCGGCCCCTGCCGAGCGAGTCAGCACGAGGCTTGTCCACATAAGCGCACACGCAGCGGGCACACTCGGGCTGTACTCGCCAATGCCAATATCCACACCTGTGAATATGTGTGTGGATTCGCCGTGGAAGCCCGAGGATGCGCCTCAGACCGCTCAAGGTCGACGTCCGGCCCTGATCGGCTTGTGGCCGCGGCGTAACAACTTGTGACGACCTGTGGGTTATGGCGTGCCCGCAGCAACTCGCATGTGCGTGCTCTTGACAAGAGAGACAAGTGTGGTAGAATACCTCTGAATCAGATATATAGGACTCAGAGGTAAGCGATGAGAAGCGATCCACAGCTCGTGAAGGGGACGGTTCGCCTGCTGGTGCTACGCCTCCTCGACCAAGAGCCGATGTACGGCTACCAGATGATCCAACACCTGAAGGACCGCAGCGAGGGCTACTTCCGGCTTGGCGAGGGCGCGCTCTACCCGCTTCTTCACGAGATGGAGGAGCAGGGGTTCCTCCGCGCCGAATGGCGCGATCAGGAAGGCCGCCCCAGGCGCCGCTACTACCACCTCACCGCGAGGGGGAGGAAGGAACTCGCGCGCCGACTCGAGACCTGGGAGGACTTCACCCGAGCCGTCGATCTCGTGGTGGAGGCGAGCCGTGTCTGAGATCGACGACTACCTCGTCCAGCTTCGATCCCACCTCGGCGACCTCGACCCCAGGCGCGCCGAGGAGATTGTCGCCGAGGCGCGCAGCCATCTCGAGGCGCGAGCAGCGGAACTGCGCTCTGGCGGTATGCCGGCTGACGAAGCGACTGCGAGGGCGGTGGGCGCGTTCGGCAATCCGCAGCAAGTGGGCCGCGACCTTCTCAGGGGCAACGCACGCCACCGCCACCCCAGTACACTCCGGGCCGTCGCCGCGCTTGCTGTGGCTCTCGCGCATGTGGTCGCTCTGGACAGATTCATGAACAGCCCGATCGGGCGCGACCACTTGATAACAGGTGTCATCATGCCCCTCACAGGGCTCGGCTGGGGGCCCGCCGCGGCCTTGGTCGAGTACGGGGTCTTCATCCCTGTGAGTATCCTCATCGGGATGATAGGTGGTCGGCGATTCTGGTGGATCGCGGCTGCCCCTGTTGTCATCGGCACAGTCTGGTTCTGGGCGACGGTCCTCTTCCGCCTTCCGCCGCACGTGGAGATCCATTGGGGAGCACGTCTCATCCGATTCGCCGTCCACGCAGTTCCTCGCGGTGCCCTGCTGGCAGGCTTGGGTTGGCTGGGGTCTCGCCTGCTCACGAGAAGATCCTTCGGGCTACCCATCGCCGTCATCTGCGCTTCGATTGTTGCCGCCCTGTGGCTGGCGGCCCTGACTGCGGGCGGGGGACGGCCGTGGGATCACGGGATGCTGACCGTCTTTGTACTGCCGGTGATCGTGCTGCTTCTCGTCGCCGGCCGCCGCGACCGCTGGCTCAGTCGCGAGGGCCTCATCGCGTCGGCGTCTGCTCTTTGTGCTATCGGCCTGCTCTTTGTGATTGCGCCGGTGTTTGCCTTCTCCGGCGAAGACCGTTGGGCGCTCCGCGACGCGCAGCCAATGCTCACGGTGGTAGCCGTCGCGTGCATCGCCGGCCTGGTCGCCGCTCTGGCCTACTACCGCGCCGCTCCACCGTCGCCTGCTTCCGCCTCGCCATCCGCACCCAGCCCGCCCAGTGGCAAAGGGGGATAGGCCGTGTCGAGCATTGACGACTACCTCGCCGAGCTTCGATCCCACCTCAGCGAGCTTGACCCCAGGCGCGCTGAGGAGATTGCCGCCGAAGTGCGCACCCACCTCGGAGCAAGAGTCAAGCAGTTCGAGACCACCGGCCTGAGCAGGCAGGAGGCCGTGGAGGCGGCCCCCCGAAGCTTCGGCGATCCCGCGGCGCTGAGCACGCGTCTGGCGCGAGCCAATGCGCGCCATCGCCGTCTCACCCCACTGCGGGCGGTGGCCGCGCCCGCCCTCGTCGGCGGGGCGATGATCGCGCTCGTGGGCTCCGATACGCTCTGGGACCGTGGCTACAGCACATGGCTCGCGGATAGCACCCCGCTCATCCGGGCGGAGGCCGATTCCCTGCTGCTGACGGTCGCGCTGACGCCCGCGGCCGTCCTCGGCGGCATGATCGCCGGGCGCCGCTGGTGGTGGCTGGCCGGGCTGCCGCCGTTCCTATGGGGCGTGCTGTTCTGGGCTATCTCGCTCGCTCAGTTCTCTGTGCTGTCACACGGCAGCTCGCGGGAGACATTTGCGGCCCTCGTCTCGTGGCCGATAGGTGGAGGAGCGCTGCTCGCCGCGTTCGGCCTTGCCGGCGCGCGAGTTGGGGAAGTCGTTTCGTTGCGGCGA
>JALGXV010000208.1 GCA_029821885.1 Candidatus Hebobacteria bacterium | reverse complement strand
GAATGCTCCCCCCCGCCACAGCTCCGCCCCCTCCGCCGAGAGGTGCACGACTTCGCCGCTGCCCCAGTCAAATACCCAGCAGGAGCCATCGGTGTGGTTGACCGAGACGGCCCCTGAAGGGCTGAACCCTCCGTGTTGGCTGAGGATCGTCCCGTCGGCCGCCACGCGCACGATGCCGTTACCTGCCGCTACCCAGCAGGAGCCGTCGGAGTGGTTGACGGACAGCGAACGCACGTCGCCGAAGGGGGTCCGGTAGACCTCGATGACGTCTTCGGCCGCGGTGGCGGGGGTGCCCGCCAGCCCGAGGACGGCGAGGGCAAAGACGGCACGCCGGTGCACTTCTGCTGCCCTCCTCCACTCGAGGTGGCCATTGGACGCGCCGGACGGCGCGTTCGTTCGGCGCTCGACGCTGTCGCCTGGAGTCTCAGCTGGAGTCTCAGCAGAAAGCGGCCCGCGGGCCCGCCCCCACCGGCCCACGGCCCCTCAATTGAGCACAGCTTGCTACCCCTGTATTATAGCACGTCCGCGCCCGGTCTGGCGTGTGCAGCGCCGCGCTACGAAGCCAACCCGAACGCCCTCGCCACGTAGACGGCCATCTGGTCGCGGGTGACGACGATCTCGGGGTGATAGAGGCCGTCGAGGTAGCCTGCCACCACGCCATTCTCGACACAGTACTCGACGTGCTTGTAGGACCAGAAGTCAGAGGCCACATCGGGGAAGTTTCGCGGGTCGGCCGGCACGTAACCGGCGAGGCCCTCCTCCCCGGTCGGGTCGCAGATAGACCGGGCCACGTACACCGCCATCTGCCCTCTGTCCACCGTCAGGCTGGGACGATAGCTTCCGTCTTGGTGGCCCTGTACGATGCCGTTCTCGGCAGCGTACTCGATGCAATCGAAGGCCCAGTGATCCGTGTCCACATCCCCGAACGTCGGCTCAGACGGGCCGGGAGGCACATGCTCGTCTCCGCCGGCAACCGCGCGGGAGATGTACACGGCCATCTGGTCGCGGGACACGTCCGCGAGGGGCCGGTAGGCGCCATCTTCATAGCCGGTGACGATGCCCATGTCAGCACAGGCCCGGATCTCGCGGGCCGCCCAGCAGGTGCGCCCCACGTCAGGAAAGACTCGGTGGCTTAGCGTTGCATCACCGATGAGGACCGTGCCGTACCACCACTTCTGAACCCAAGAGGGCGCGTAGCGCTGCCGCACGTACTGATACCAAGTCAGGAGTGCCTCGCCGAAAGAGGCGCCCGAAGCCAGTGATTCATAGAAGGGCCCATCGTGGTACATGCCACCGGTCTTGGTCGTCCCCCATGCGAAGAGCCCCCACGAGTGGCTGAAGACGGCCGTCCCTACGAGGTAGCTCTCGACGGTGTAGTCCGCTGCCTTGCACACACAGAATGAGTAGAAAAGCACGCGCGGGTCGTACAGCACGTAGTCATTCGGGGTGACGTTCTCGCGGATATGGCCATCGGCGCGAGCATACTGTTGGATGTGCGGGCTGCCGTGGCACCGCGTGTGGATCAACTCGTATCCCTGAGTCGCGAGGCGGGTCAGGTAGTCGCTCCTCGTCGTCATCTCTGGCTCGTCCACCACCTCGACGGCTGCCTCGGAGTATACGCGGGCGATGGCATCCCTATCGCCATCGGCCATGTGAGCGAAGTCATCGTCGAGGTAGACGAGGGCCCGACGCTCTACCGGCATTTCTCCGATGCCGTAGAGGTGGTTCTTCTCGAAGTAATTCCGCAGCACATCGGCCTCGACTCCTAGATTGGGGAGATTGCCCGCATCGATGCGGCAGACCCATATCTCGAGTCCGACCTCGCCGGTGTGCAGGTCGTACTTACCGTTGCCGGAGTGGACACGGCCGTCCTCGACGACATCCTGCCAGACCCCATCCAAGTCCATGAAGTACAGGTCGCAGGGGAAGTCCTCGTAGTGCGGCGGCTCGTCGGCGAACGATTGCATCAACTCGTATATCACGTAGGGAACATCGCCGATGAACACGGCCCCGACGAGCGAGGCCGGTTCTTCGTAGAGCTCCATCAGCAGGCCGCGCAGAGACTCCGCCGTCCCCGACACGAGTTCGAACGAGACCACCTCGTATCCCTCGGCCTCGAGGTCCTGGCGGTGGACATCGAGGGCCGACGCGATGCCCTCGTAAGTTGCGTCGGCGACCACCAGACAGACCCGTCCCTGGGATGGTAGGTCCAGCGTGCCGACAGACCGACTGGGCGAAGGACCGGCAAGCGGGCGCACGACGAGGGGTGCACTGTGATGCGGGAGAGCGTGGCGGGCATTGGGAGTCCCGTCCAGCGATACGCAGCGGCTGGGAGGCGGCGTCGGCTCAAGCGGCCAGTCGTCTCTGGCGGCGGCCGCCGTCCAGCGCGTTGCCAGCAAGAGCATGCCGACAAGCAGCGATATGGCCCGTCCGCCCATCGTCATATGTCGCAGCCCCCTTGTTGGACAACCGATGATGATGGCGCAGATGGCTGCAGCACACGACGTGACCAGCGCGCCGCCCGCTTATTAGACGCCGGACGGGTCGAGGAAGTTCTCACGCGATGTGTGCCATCTCCTGTGCGGAGCGCTCACGAGCTGGTCGCTTCCTCGTCTCGGCCAGCCGGCTCACTCGGGCTATCTCTGAAGAGAGTACCCTCACAGGCGCTCAGGCCGGGAGGAGGCAACGCTGCGGCTGAGACCGGCCGAACCGGCCCGGAGAAGCCCTCAGGTCGCAGGTTTGGAGCAGGGCCAGGTCGAACCGGCAAGCCGTTCATCACGGCCCGATACATACTTGCGACCACGCTCCCCCCATTCCCGCCTTTCTCACATGGGCAACTCAAACGCCCTCGCCACGTAGACGGCCATCTGATCCCGGGTGACGACGATCTCGGGATGGTAGTGGCCGTCCTCGTACCCCTGGACCACGCCGTGCTCGACGCAGTACTCGATGTGCCTGTAGGCCCAGAACTCCTCGGGGACATCGGGGAAGCTGCGCGGGTCAACCGGGACGTAGTCGGCGAGCGCATCCTCGCCGCCCGGCGCGACCAAAGCGCGGGCAACGTAGACCGCCATCTGATCGCGGGTCACCACGATCTCCGGGTGGTAGAGCCCGTCCTCGTATCCGGCGACGACGTTCCGGGAGACCGCGTACTCCACGTAGTCCAAGGTCCAGGAGCCCTTTTGCACGTCAGGAAAGGTGGGGGTCTCGGTGAACTCAGGTACATACTCATCCCCGCCGGCAAGGGCCCGGGAGATGTAGACGGCCATCTGGGCTCGGTCGACGGGCGCGTCAGGCTGGTAGGAGCCATCGGGATAGCCGCTCACGACGCCGGCCTCGACGCACGCCGATATCTCGTCGCATGCCCAATGGTCTGCTGCGACGTCCAGGAAGGAGTCGAGAATGAACACCGTCTTCGTCTCGCTGTCGGAGCCATACGCGTTGCTGGCAGTCAGAGTCACATCGTAGCTGCCCGCACTCAGATACACGTGGGAGGCGTGCTGCTCGTCGCTGGTTCCCCCGTCGCCGAACTCCCACAGCCAACTCGCGGGCTCCCTGGACGAGAGGTCAGTGAAGTCGACCGGATACCCCACAAGACCTATAGGGAAGACACTGAAGGATGCTCTGGGCGGCCCCTCGACTACGACGAGGTGGACCACCTGGTCATTGCCGGTGTCAGCCACCCAACAGGACCCATCTGTGGGATCCACGGCCACGGCCTTGGGCTGGTGGAACGCACCTCCCCGCCATAGCTCCGTTCCGTTCTCTGCCAGGTGCACGACCTGGTTGTTGAGAGTATCAGCCACCCAGCAGGTGCCATCTCCCGTGTCCACGGCGACCGCATTGGGAAAACGGAACCCCCCTACCCGAGAGATTCCCGCACCGTCCTCCGCCAAGTGCACCACCTCGTCGTTTAGGCTATCGGCCACCCAACACGAACCATCCGTCCAGTTCACGGACAGCGAGAGGGGATACTTGAGGCAGGCCTTCCGCCAGAGCTCCGTGCCGTCTGCCGCCAGGTGCACGACCTCGCTGCCTCCGGAGTCAACTACCCAGCAGGAGCCGTCCTCTCTGTTCACGGACACAGACTCGGGTGTAGTGAAGCCTCTTACGGCTGTTCTCGTCCACTGAATGCGCCCTAGCCAATCGCGCCACTCATCAATGCGCACTACCTCGCCCTTATAGGTGTCAGCAACCCAGCAGAACCAATGGTTCACCGCCCCGTACCACGCGTTTTCGACAGTCGGGATCGGGTTCGCGGAGACTGACCGGGGGTATATGAAGTCGTCTGAGCGTATGTAAGGGGGGTCAGGGACATCCAGCAGGTGCTCCACCTCGTTTCTCCCGCTGTTGGCAAACCAGCAAGAACCGTCTGTGGGGTTCACCGAGACCGAGCGGATCTTGCTACGGCCACTACGCCAGGCCTTCGTCTCCCTAGTGCCGTCCCCCTCCACCCGCACGACGCGGCTATGCCCGGTGTCAGCAACCCAGCAGGAGTTATCGGTCTCGTTCACAGACACAGATTCGGGACGGGCGAAGGTCTCGTAGTGATTCCATTGCCAGTCGTACGCATCGACCGGATGAAGCACCAGTTTGTCGCCCGCGGCCCGCTCCTCCAGACGCAGGACGTCTGAAGTCACTATGCCTGAAGAGGTGTCTCCGGCGTCGGCCACCCAACAGGAGCCGTCCGTCGGGTCCACCGACACCGCCGACGGCTCGTCGAAGACGCCTGCCGGCCACAGGTCGCCCTCCCACTCCAGGTGCCAGAGGCCTTCCCGCAGAATCTGGTTGCCCTCAGCATCCAGGTGCACGATGTGGCCATTTCCGGTGTCAGCAATCCAGCAGGAGCCATCTGTTGGGTCGACGGAGATGGACTGGGGTTCTGAGAAGCACGGACCACACCAGAGCGCTCCGCCGTCCGCCGCCAGGTGCACCAGATAGTTGTTCCCGGTGTCGGCGACCCAGCAGGAGCCATCTGTCGGATTCACCGAAACCGACTGCGGCGCTTTGAACAGCCTCTCGACCGGCGGGTCCACAGCGGAATCCTCGTACGAGCCTATCCGCAGGAGTTGGGTGCCGTCTGCCGCCAGGTGCACGATCTCGTTGCTCTTGGTGTCGGCCACCCAGCAGGAGCCGTCTGTCGGATTCACCGAAACCGACTGCGGCGCTTTGAAGCACCGCTCGACCGTAGGCTCCAGAGGGTCCTCGTAGCAGCCGATCCGCAGCAGCTCGGCGCCGTCCGCCGCCAGGTGCACAACTTCGTCGTTGCCGGTGTCAGCCACCCAGCAGGTTCCGTCGACCGGGTTCACGCAGAGGGCCTCGGGTTGGCTGAAGCCCCCTAATCTCACGATCTCCGCGCCGTCCGCGCTAAGGTGTACTACCTGGTCGTTACCGGTGTCAGCCACCCAGCACGTGCCATCGACAGGGTTCGAGGAGACAGACTGAGGGCTCCAGAACCCGTCCGTCTGGGTGAGCACGGTGCCATCCGCCGCCAGGTGCATCACACTGGAACCGGTCGCTGCCCAGCATGACCCGTCCGACGTGTTCACGGAGAGCGACCGGGGCCTGCCGCAGGGGCTGCGCCAGGCCTCCGCGACCACCTCGGCACCGGCCGCTGGTAGCCAGATGGCCGCCAGATATGCCAGCATGCTTGCGAGAGTCATCAATCCGCAGCGGTTCGACAATCTCTTCCCGTTCATCTCGCC
>JALGXV010000207.1 GCA_029821885.1 Candidatus Hebobacteria bacterium | reverse complement strand
CATCGAGTGGACGGTCGTGGACTGTATGTACATGGCCGTCCTCACACTCACGACCATCGGCTTCGAGGAAGTTCATCCTCTCAGCCAAACCGGCCGCCTCTTCACGACGGCCTTTGCCATCACGGGACTTGCGCTGGTGGCTCTCGCCGTGCGCACCGCCGCCACGCTTCTCGTCGGTCAGCAACTAAGCGCCGAAGTTCAGCGCAGAAGGAGGCTGCGGGCCTTGAAGGAGATGCGGGATCACTACGTCGTCTGCGGATACGGGCGAATGGGGCAGGAGACCGTTCATCAGCTTCGCCGCCGCGGCCTGCCTGTGGTCGTCGTCGAGCAGGATCTGGAGGCGATCGAGCAGCTTCACGAAGTGGACGTGCCGTGTGTTGAGGGGAATGCCACCCAGGACGAGCATCTCGACGCGGCGGGAGTGGAGCGCGCACGATCTCTGATCGCGGCTGTCGCCACCGATGAGGACAACCTCTTCATTGTAATGAGCGCGCGTGTCCTCAACCCAAGTCTATATATCGTCGCCAGGGCGAGTCGCGAGGAGACCGTGAAGAAGCTCAAGCGCGCGGGGGCAAACAGCGTGCACTCGCCGTATGTGGGGGGCGGCCGTGATCTAGCCTACGCCGCAGTTGAGCCGGGAGTCGTTCACTTCCTCGAGCAAGTCCTGCACCAGGAAGCCTTCGACGTCGACTTCCGGTCCGTCCCGGTTCCCGACGACTCGCCCGTATTGGGGAAGCCGATGCTCGGCTCGGGCGTGATGCAGGAGGGGGGAGCAATGGTCTTGGCCGTCCTCTCCAAGGACAACGAACTGCGTACGAATCCGCGCCCGAACACGACTGTCAATCAGGGCGACACATTGATCGCCATGGGGACGCAGGAGCAGATCGCGCAGCTCGAGCAGGCTGTGCGGGGGTAGTCGCAGGGCCGACGGGCTCACCGCTTCCAGGGGGGCGTCTCGGGCAGGATTGCCTCGAACTCCCTCGCCAGCTTCTTCTCATAGTTGCCCGCGTAGGATCCTGAGAAGAACCTGTCCAGGGCCTCCTCGTGGAACTGCTGCCAGGACTGCTCTTCGCTCCCCGGGTTGATTGGGTAGAACATGAAGCCGTTGGCTCGGGCCGCCTTGAGGTCGCCGGGCGCATCCCCGATCATGAGGGCATGGTCCTTGGGATACTTCCCGGCCGCGGCCAGTTCGAGGTGCTCCTTCTTGGTGCCCATCTCTTGTCCCGCGATGACGCAGCAGTGCTTCGCGATGTCGTGCTCTTCCCATTCCCGCTGAAGCGCCTCGCCTGGAGTGGCCGAGACCACGATGGCATCGGCCTGCCGGCACAGCTTCTCGAGCGACTCGCACAGGAATGGGAAGGGCGGGATTCCGTGCACCATGTCGGCGATTGAGGCGTTGACCGCTTCACTCCACACCAAGGCCTGCTGCAGTACGGGATCGCTCGTCTTCTCGACGACGGCCTTGAGCGCTGGGTTCCCGAGCCTGGTTTCGGATTCGGCCCACTGCCGCAGGGATGTCACCTCTGGCATCCTCACCCCGCGCCGCTGCACTTCTGCCCGGTCGGCCAAGAGGTCGAACACCATCAGCAGGGCCGGGAATCGATTGATCCCCCGCCACTTGGAGTAGAGATTGACGAACTCGCCCGCCTCGCGGGCGTACTTCGAGACGGGCTGCAGGCCCCAGTGCTTGATGATGTTCGGGATGAAGCATTCCTTGTGCTTGATCTCCATCGTGTCAAAGGCACAGCCATCGGAGTCGATGCCGACGAAGAAGTCGTGCTGCGGCTCGAAGTCCTTCAGCGGGGCTTGCGGGTCAGCGGCGGTCATGCAAAACTCCTCCATTCAACGTGTTGCGGTTCCTATCTTAGCCAGCCCGCGCGAACGGGCGGATGTGGCGCTCGATATGGGCGCGAACTGTATCGTAGTGGATTTCCTCGTTCTCCTCCAGCGCCCGCATGAGGCGCTCCTTGAAGCGGGGGCTGCCCCCCTCCTGGGCAGTGAGCACAGAGCCGAAGGTGACGTGCAGCACCTCCCGGGCATCGAACTCATCCAGGACGGCCGGCAGGCCCGCATCACTGAGCCCCTGGGGCGCTGGCACCTTGCCAAGGTCGGCCGACACGTGGTAGGAGGCGCGATCCTCTGGGTATCGCTCGATGGCGAAGGCGAGTATCTCCCGGAAGAGAGGCGGATCGATGGTCGCGATGGCCCTCAAGGCTTCGAGGTAGCTCGTGCCGGCTGTCTTCAGGTGGACGAGATCACCGGCGAGCCGCGCCGCGATCGGGTAGATGCTGAACTTGTCGCTGCCGGAGTGGATGGAGATCTTGTACGGGCCGAAGTGCTGAGCGACGGCGACGTGGCTGGCGAAGCTCCTCTCGAACGCGGCGAGGTCGCCGATGTAGTCGACACCTTTCTCGAACTCGCCCACGAATCGCGGCGCCAGGCTCACCCATTCCACTCCGAGTCGCGCCAGCTCGCTTGCGACGAAGACGTGCTCCGCGAGCGAGGTTGGCGTGGCAGTCTCATCCACCGACATCTCCAGCTCGAACGGCCGGTCCCCCATCTTCGCCTTCAGATGGCGGTACATCTGCGCCGTGTGCGCCAGCGCGCGGCCGTACTTCGCGGCCGCGCGGAACAAGGTCGCTTCATCGAGGGTAACCACCGAGTCGTCGGGAAGCCGAACGCTCTTGTCGATGCAGCGAGCGCGCTGGTCTACCGTTGTTGTTCCTAGCTGCTCCCACGGCAGGGCCTCGAACTTCCTCCTGAGAGTGACGAGGTCGTCCGTCTCCGCCTCGTTGTCCACATGATCTCCGGGGTCGATCGTGAACATCGTGAATCCGGCGGCAGCGGTCGCGTCGACGTCATCTGTGGTCTTGAGATGATCGGCATCGGCGCCGAAGCCATCGCGGTAGCCCTCCTGGAGGACGCCGAACGTCGCGCTATCCATCACTTGCTCGGGCGAGCGTCCGGTGCGCGTCATCTCGCGGATGGACTGCTGCGCGAAGAACGGCCGGATGCCCAGGCCCCGCACGGCTCGCACGTGCGCGGGGGTCGCCAGGCCGAGCCGGTCCCCGGCCCCGAAGGATGGCTGGACGCCGATGAGCTGCGGCCGCGTGAACGAGAAGTGCTTCCTCAGGCCCTCGGCGTTCGTATGGTCGAGATAGCCGGCCTGGCCGGCCAGCTCTATGCCGTCGATCTCGGCAGTCAACGGCTCGCCGCAGAAGTCGGAGGCGAGAACGGGCTGCGAGCCCTTCTTCCAGAGGAGGCAGAGGCGCTTCTCGGTGCCGCGGCGTGCGAGGAAGACGATGCCCCCGGCCGTTGCTGCGATTGACTGCGGGTACGGCCGCCAGCCTGTCGCCTCAGCGATCTGCCCCACGAGCTCCCCGGCCTTTGCGTCGGGAAGTGGGGAGGCTATGTGTCGGCTTTCAAGAAGAGTGGAGAGCATGTCCGCGCCCCTGCGTGGTCTACGAATCCGCGCCCTTCCCGCCCAACTCCGGCGGCGCGTCCTTCAGTCGGTACAGTATCTCGCCCCCCTTGGGAACATAGAGGACCCCCTCGTCCTCGCGGCCCGCATAGTCCTTTGGGTCAATGGTCGCCGGGTCCATGTACCCGAGGCTGATCTTGGCGCATGTCTCCGGTGGGATCTGGGTGGCGAGGACGACATTGACCCGCGGTTTCTCGGTTTCGTCCTCCATACACCCGATGCCCCGCACATGCGTGCTGTGGGCGAGCACACCCCACGGGTAGCGTTGGAATCGATCCCAGTTCCGTAGAAAATAGTCCCGCGTGTGGTAGCCGACCTCCTCGAGCACATGACCATGGCTGACGGAGATGTCCTTGACGTGTGGGGCGTAGATGATGAGCGTGCCGCCGTCGGCCACCACCGGCTCCAGCTTGTACATGCACTTGCCCGCGGTCCAGATATCGTCGTACATCTCCGGCGCGCAGGACAGCACGGTGTGGAATGGCCGGTCCTTGTAGACGATGTGAAGCTTCTGCGAGAGATCGGCCGCCTCGGACCAGGAGTCTTCCGGCCGGCCGAAGTACAGCCCCGCGAGCTCCTCACCCTCCACGACCAAGGAGAGCGCAAGCTTGGGCGTCGCCACCATGGCCGCTGCGCGGTCAACGACCTTGCGCACCGGCGTCCACTTGTTGCCGATGATGACCGGATTCGTGATGACGGCGCCGAGCCAATGAAAGAAGTCGATGATCCGCTGGCCGGCGATCCCGGGGAAAAGATACTTGTTACCTCCGGAGAAGCCAACGACCTCGTGCGGGAAGACGGGGCCGACGATCACGAGCAGGTCATACTCGTAGACAAGACGGTTGACCGTGATGGCGACGTCCAGCTCGAACAGACCATCCGTGATATCGCCGATCTCCGCTGCGCTGATGACGCCGATCTGAGTCAGCGCATCGGGGTCCTTCCACAGGTGATTGAGGAAGCGCGTGTTGGCGAATGTCGTCCGGCGCTCCTCGGGCGTCATCTCCAGGCGGCGCAGGATCATCTCATCCGACATCGGCGGGTGGGTGCCTAGGGCAATGAGACAGTCGAGCCGATCCGCCTCGGGCGACCATGCCTCGTGAATCAGGCGGAAGAGCTGTCCGATTGGCGCAGTTCGGGTGTGATCGGGGATGATGAGCAGCACGCGCCGGCCGCCGACGTCGACACGGCCGAGCGCTTCGAGGACCGTCGAGCGGATCTCCTCGCCGGAGAGAAGCCGTTCCTCGTGGCCTGTGCCGGTTACCTGCTGCGGAAGTTCCACACCGAACCTACTTCGTCCACTCCGTGTGGAAGGTGCCTTCTTTGTCAACGCGCTGGTAGGTGTGCGCGCCGAAGTAGTCGCGCTGCGCCTGAATGAGATTTGCGGGCAGTCGCGCCCGCCGATAGGCGTCGAAGTAGGAGAGCGCGGAGCTGAAGGCTGGGATCGGGTAGCCGAGGTTAGTGGCGGTGGCGACGACGTGCCGCCATTTCTCCTGCGAGCCCTCCAACACATCCTTGAAGAACGGATCGAGCATCAGGTTGGCCAGACCGGGATCACGCTCGTAGGCCGCCGTGATGTGGTGGAGGAAGCGGGCCCGGATGATACAGCCGCCCCGCCAGATCTTGGCGATCTCGCCGAACTTCAGGTCCCAGCCATACTCCTTGCCCGCCTCTCGCATCAGGGCGAATCCCTGCGCGTACGAGCAGATCTTGGAGGCGTAGAGGGCCTCCCGGATGGCCTCGATGAACTCATCTCTGTCGCCGTCGTGCGTGCCGCTGGGGCCGGCGAGGACCTCGGCGGCGGCGACCCGCTCATCTTTTACAGCCGACATGCAGCGCGCAAAGACGGCCTCGGCGATGGTGGGCGCGGCGATTCCTAGATCGAGCGCGCTCTGGGAGGTCCACTTGCCCGTGCCCTTCTGGCCGGCCCTGTCGAGGATGATATCCACCATGGGCTTCCCCGTCTCTGCGTCCTTGCGGGCGAAGATGTCGCGGGTGATTTCTATCAGGTAGGAGTCGAGGTCGCCTTCGTTCCATCGCGCGAACACGTCGTGCAGCTCCTGCGCCGATAGGCCCAGTGCGTGCGCCATGATGTAGTAGGCTTCGACGATAAGCTGCATGTCGCCGTACTCGATGCCATTGTGCACCATCTTCACGTAGTGGCCGGCCCCGTCCAGACCGATGTGAGTGCAGCACGGCTCGCCCTCAACCTGCGCCGCGATCTTC
>JALGXV010000206.1 GCA_029821885.1 Candidatus Hebobacteria bacterium | reverse complement strand
CTGTCGCTAGACGAACCGGGGCTCCGGCTTCTGCCGGAGCCCCTTTCTTTGTGTCTGTCTCGGGGCCGTTCCTGACGGCCAGCGAGGAAGCGGGCGCGCCACTGCCGATCGCCCTAGGGGCCGATCCCAAATCTCGACGCCACGACCTTCCATCTGCCCCGCGCTTCGAAGAGATCGCGAAGGCAGCTCACCAGTGCGGCCCAGTCCTCCTTTGCGTCCCCACGCGTGCCGTCAGAGGCCGTCCGGTATGTGCCCTGGATAACGGTTGGCATGATGGGCCAGCCCAAGAGGATTACACTCTCGCCCAGGACTCCGCGGGCGGGGGCGCGCAGCTGATAGTTGATGCCGTATGCGAGGCGCGAAATCGGCACGCGCTCGACCCACCCCGGGAAGAGTCGGCGGAGGAGAATGGCGTCATCCTCGACGCAGATCGCAACCACCAGGAGACGGCCAGAGAGAAGGCAGAAGATGACGGCGAGCACGGCGAAGCGCAGGAACTCGGCCTTCTGTGCGTGGAAGGGATCGATCACATGGAAGACCGAGAACCCGGCGAAGGCCAGCAGGAAGACGCGCCAGAGGGCCGTGTACGCTCGGCCGAGCACCCACCAGCGCTGGCCGCCGCCCTTCGGGTCCATGTCGTGCACCATTCCAGCGCGTCGTTCGTTGGGCAGGAGCTTGCCTCCTGCCCGCGCATTCGCTAAGCTAGCGGATCAGCGACAAAACGCAGGAGGTCGACCATGAAGGCGGTGCTGTTGGCGGTTGTGTTGCTGCTGCTCGTGGCGGGCGCGGTGTGGGCGCTGTCGATGGAGTCAGGGGGCACCTTCGGGGTGGTGCAGGGCACCGGCGAGGAGGGGCGGTTCCAGTTCGTGGCCCTGCCCAACCACAGCCAAGGGGGCGTTCCCGCCAGGTGGGATCGCTACTTGGTGGACACGGCCACCGGCGATGTGTGGGTGTGGCCCGACGGGAGGGATCGGGAGTTCGTGCACGTCGATCGCGTGGACCCCACGACCAGCGAATGACACCTGCGGCCAGGTACTGACGGGGCTGCTCCTGGGTCACGGGTCCTCGGAACTTCGCGGGGAGGGGTCCGGGGGGAGCCGGAACCCCCGTGAAACGCCACTCGCGTTGGACCCAGCGAGCTTGCTTAGCTCGCCCGGCCCTTGACGGCCGTTGCCTCGGGGCGCGGGAGTTGGCAGGGGATTGAGGAGTTCGCAGGGCAGGACCTCCGCGTCCTGCCCCGGCCGTCCGAGAAGGCAGGAGACAAGGCTCCTGCCCTACGACTCGGCGTGTGTCGTTTCGCCGTTTCCGCTTCTGCAGTGCAAGGCCTGCGCTCTACGAGCAAGCGCTTTCCTTCGTGTTGACAGAACATGGCAGGGATGGCAGGATGAACGTCTGTCGAGAATCCTGTGTGAGTGTGTGAAGAACCATGGAGCATGAGAAGGACGATAAGGCAAAGGGATCCTGGCTTACCTACCGGCCCGAGATCAAGGTGCACGATTGCACCGTTCGTGACGGCGGACTGATCAACAACCACCACTTCGAAGACGGCTTCGTGAAGGCCGTGTACGACACGTGCGTCGCCGCCGGCCTCGACTACATGGAGCTGGGGTACAAGGCCTCGAAGCGCATCTTCGCGCCCGCCGACTTCGGCGACTGGAAGTACTGCGACGAAGACAATATCCGGCGGATCGTCGGCGACAACCCCTCGCCCATGAAGCTCTCCGTCATGGCCGACGCCGAGCGCACCGACTACCACGAGGACATTCTGCCGAAGGATCAGAGCATCATCGACTGCGTGCGGGTCGCCACCTACATCCACCAGATCCCGGTCGCCGTGGACATGATCCAGGACGCGCACGAAAAGGGGTACGAGACCACCTGCAACCTGATGGCCCTCTCCCTGATCCACGACAACGACCTCATGGAGGCGCTGGACCTGCTGATCCAGACTCCGGTCGGCGCCATCTACCTGGTAGACAGCTATGGCGCCTTCTACTCCGAGCAGATCAGAGACTACACGGCGACCTTCCTGAAGGCCGTCGAGGGCACCGGCAAGCTGATCGGCATCCACGCGCACAACAACCAGATGCTCGCCTACGCCAACACGATAGAGGCGCTGATCCTCGGCGCAAACCGTCTGGACGCGACCATCAATGGCATGGGGCGGGGCGCGGGGAACTGCCCGCTGGAACTCCTCATCGCCTTCCTCAAGAACCCGAAGTTCCGGCTTCGGCCCGTCCTCCAATGCATCCAGGACCACTTCCTGCCCTTGGATGGCGAGATGGAGTGGGGCTACCGGGTCCCCTACATGCTGACCGGGCTGCTCAACCAGCACCCCCGCGCCGCCATCGCCATGCGAGGCGGCGACGCGCCCGACGACTACGTCGCCTTCTACGACGAGCTCAGCGAGAAGGAGTAGCGGGCACGGGCGCCGGCGGTCAGGTCTGCTGCCCAACAGGCAAACCAACGGCTTCGGCAGCAAGCTACCGAAGCAACGAACGCGAGTGAGGGGGGGTTGGGGGGACTGATCGCTGGCAGTCCCCCCACAGAGGGCCTCGCCCGACAAGAGATTGTCGGGCGTGTCGTTCCGCCGTTTCGGATGGTCCGCCGCGGCAGGACCCTCTCCCGCTGCCGTTGAACTACGATTCGGCCCATTCATTCCGCCCCATCTGCCGCACATGAATGCTGAATCGCGCTGTGGAGGAGGACCGCAACGTGAGCGATGTCGCGCTTGCGCCGAGACAGGTGCCGCCTGTCGAGACGGAGTTCCGCAAGATCCAGACACCGATCCCGGTGCCGGAATCCATCCCGATCCTCGAAGGCCTCTACCGGGATGAGCCCCGCTCCATGCGCGGACAGGGCGTGGTCGTCTGGGATCGGGCGGAGGGCTTCCAGGTCCACGACCGCTGGGGCAACACCTGGATCGACTGGAGCTCCGGCGTGCTGGTGGCCAACGCCGGCCACGGCCGGCCCGAGATAGCGAAGGCGATCTGCGAGCAGGCCAACAAGACGCTGCTGCACAACTACTGCTTCCCGAGCGAGATCCGCGCCGAGCTGGTGGAGCGGCTGGCGAAGCTCGCGCCCGACCCGCTGGACAAGGTCTTCCTGCTGACCACCGGCGCCGAAACCACCGAGGCCGCTATCAAGCTCGCCCGCACCCACGGCCGCGCGGTCGGCGGCGATAGGAAGATCGGGATCGTGAGCTACGAGGGCGCGTTCCACGGGCGGACGATGGGCGCGCAGATGATCGGCGGCATCCCGGCCCTCAAGGAATGGATCGTCAACCTCGACCCGGACATGGCGCAGGTGCCGTTCCCCGATGGGTTCCGCTGCACGGACACGAGCTTCGACTTCTTCCTGAAGACGCTCGAGGAGAAGGGCTTCGGGCCGGACCGCATCGCGGGCGTCATCAGCGAGACCTATCAGGGCGGCAGCGCCGCCTTCTGGCCGACGGAGTACGCGCAGAAGATGCGCGCCTGGTGCGACGAGCACGATATCGTGCTCATCTTCGACGAGGTGCAGGCCGCCTTCGGCCGCACCGGGACGATGTGGGGCTTCGAGCACTACGGGGTGGTGCCCGACCTGATGTGCTGTGGTAAGGGCATCACGAGCGGCCTGCCGCTGTCGGCCGTCATCAGCACCGCCGATCTCATGGACCAGTATCCGCCGGGCAGCATGACGAGCACCCACACCGGCAATCCGGTGTGCGTGGCGGCGGCGCTGGCGAACCTCGACATTCTCACTAAGGAGAACCTGCCGCAGAGGGCGGCCGCGGCCGGCGAGGTGCTGCACGCGGGCCTCCGTGAGATTCGGAGCGAGCACGCCGATGTCTGCGGCGCGAGCATGGGCAAGGGGATGGTGGCCGGGCTTCACATCGTGAAGGCCGGCGGCATCGAGCCGGACGCCGAGCTGGCGTCGAGCATCGTGGATCGCTCCATCGAGAAGGGATTGCTCATGTTCCACCCGGTCGGCTTCGGCGGGGCGACGGTGAAGATCGCTCCGCCGCTGGTGACGCCAGAGGAGGCGGTGGTCGAGGGGCTTGCGGTACTGCGGGAGGCGATCGAGGAGGCGCGTTCATGAGGTGGGACAAGCGGCTCGACGTTTTGCTCATCGGCGGCGGGATGATCAGCCAGGAGGTCGTCATCCCGACCTTGCTGCAGGAGCGCATGCGCGGCGTCGTCGGCGACCTGCACGTCTCCGCGCTGAACGCCGGCATCATCAAGCAGTGTGAGGAGCTGTTCCCGGGCGGGCAGTTCGTCGGCTATCCCGATCCCGCCAAGTACGCGGCCGACGACAACCAGCCCGCCATGTACCGGGAGGCGATGGGGAAGCTCGGCGAGCATGCGGTGGTCGTGGTGGCGACCCCGGACCACCTCCACACCGACATGACCCTCGAAGCCATCGAGGCCGGCCACGACGTGATCGTGATGAAGCCCCTCTGCCTGAAGGTGGATCAGGCGCACAAGGTGATCGAGGCGGCCGAGAAGCGGAAGGCCTACGTCGCCACGGATTACCACAAGCGCATGGACCGCGCGGTGCGGCTGGCCCGCTATCGGGTGCGCCGCGGCGACCTCGGCGAGATGCTGCACGGCCACGCCTGGATCGAAGAGCCCAAGTACATGCCGCTGAAGTTCTTCGGGCTGTGGGCGGAGAGGTCGAGCCCGTTCGAGTACATCGGCGTGCACTACGCGGACGCCTACTACTTCATCACCGGCCTCACCCCCAAGCGCGTCGCCGCCTGGGGCCAGAAGAAATTCCTCCCCTCCAAGGGCAGCGACGCCTACGACGCGGTGCAGGCCGTGATCGAATGGGACGACGGCTCGGTGCTCTGGATTCAAACCTCCTGGGTGTGCTCGGAGAAGAACTCGGCCATGACCAACCAAGGGCTTCAGATCAGCGGGACGAAGGGCGAGTACTGGGCCGACCACAAGTTCCGCAACCTGCACATCCTCACCGATGAGGACGGCTTCGAGCAGATCAACCCGAACTTCTTCAAGCACTACGATAGCTGGGAGGAGGACGGGACGGTCGAGTATGTGGGCTATGGCTTCGAGAGCATCTCTCGGTGGCTGCGGGATATCCACAACATCCATGTCGAAACCGAGGGGATGTCGGAGAAGGAGTCTCTCGCCCACCGGCAGAAGAGGTTCAGGGAATGGGAGGCCGGCCAGCGGCCGCTTCCCCGGCAAGCGCTCATCGGCGTTGCCGTCAACGAAGCCGTACGGCTGAGTCTCGACCACAACAGCGCTTACGTCGTATTCGACGCAGATATGTACCCGAAACTGTCAGAGTAACCGGACCAGGGGCTCAGTACAGGCGGGCCGGGCAACACCCGGCCCGCCGTTTTTGTTTGGCGCTTACCGCGGAGGGGTCGGTGTTTCGGGAGCCTTGGCCGCCTCCGGCGCCTTGCTCCCGAAACCGTTGGCCGTGGGGCAGGAGCTGCGTCTCCTGCCCCGCAAACTGCGCGCTTACTACGCCCTTACGACGACTTGGCCTGGCGGTCGACGGCGAGCTTGCCGGAGATGGCGACGTTCTCGGGATCGTTTTCCTGAATGATGACGATGATATGGCCGGGCGGGCGGCCGTAGACTTCGGCCGCGACCTCCGTCAGGCCGCGGACCATCTCCCGCTTCTGTTCGAGGGTGATGCGGGGACCGGAAACTGTGACTATTGGCATGTCGTCCTCTCCTTACTCCGCTCGCTCTGCCAGCGCCTCCGCCAGG
>JALGXV010000205.1 GCA_029821885.1 Candidatus Hebobacteria bacterium | reverse complement strand
CATGCTCATCGAGGCCGGCGTTGACGTGCTGATCGGTGTGGACCCGGTCCAGGGCAAGGGCACCGACCTCGCCGAAATGCGACGAAGCAGTGCCGGACGGCTCGCCCTGTGGGGCGGAGTCAACGGCTTCGTCACGGTCGAGCGCGGGAGCCCAGACGCGGTCCGCGACGCCGTCCGCGAGGCCCTGGCGGTTCTGGGTCCGGTCGGCTTCATCCTCTCCCCCGTGGACAATGTCACCGGCTCCTCCGAACGAGTCTGGGCGAACATAGACGCATTCATAGACGAATGGCGGCGCCTGCGCTAAGAGCCCCTCTCTGAAGCGCGGCTGTGCTGCGCCCAGAACCGCTCGACTGTCATGGGCGGAAGCAGCCGATGGTACCGATGCAGCCAGTAGTCGCACTAGCCCCGGCAGGGGCATGCTGGCCGCATACGCGACCAAGGGCGCGACGCTCACACGCGGCCGGGCCGTCCTATGCGCGCCCTACTGCTCTCTGCGCCACCTCGGCGACAGGCGGCTCGACAGACTTCAAGATAGTCAGAAACGGCCCGGGGATTCGGCCCCCCCTACTACAGCAATGCCCTGGTCGTTTCCCTTGGCGCGCAAAGGCGACGGCCTGTCCGCCGTCGCCTAATCGCAGCTTGGTGCTGGGAGCCAGAGTTGAACTGGCGACACCCGGATTTTCAGTCCGGTGCTCTACCAACTGAGCTATCCCAGCACAGTCTTCAGTTAGGTATGCTAGCCTCTGCTGTAAGCTCTACCAACTGAGCTATCCCAGCACGCCGCCGAGCGAAATGGCGGAGCCGACGGGACTTGAACCCGCGACCTCTGGCTTGACAGGCCAGTGTGCTAACCAACTGCACCACGGCTCCGCACGAGACCATCATCTAGTGGGCGAAACAGGATTTGAACCTGTGACCCCTTGCTTGTAAGGCAAGTGCTCTCCCGCTGAGCTATTCGCCCGCTGCACACGATGATGCCGCATTGTCATGGTGGGCGCAGCTGGATTTGAACCAGCGACTTCTTGCGTGTGAAGCAAGCGCTCTCCCACTGAGCTATGCGCCCACACTGGTAGCCCCAGGGGAATTCGAATCCCCGTCTCCGGCTTGAAAGACCGGTATCCTAACCACTGGACGATGGGGCCGCCACAAACGGGTCTCGGCCTGACGATCCGCTTGGCAGCCCGCGGTCAGGCCCGACCCACCGGGCCGATTCTAGCACGCCGTTCGCGGCAGTGTCAACCCGCGGCCATGCTGTGTGGATGAGGGCGGCATGAGTGCGCCGCAGCGGCCTCTCAGCGAAATGACCCGAAGTATCCGTCTCCGAGCTTATTCCACAGACGTGAGGTAATGCTGCCGTCGCGCGCCGTCACGAGCATTCGGCATGTACCCGCACCGGGCTGTGCCTCGCCGTTGGAGCCGGAACGGATCTCACCCGCCCCAGGCGGGCCGCCTCGGCTCTCGCCCTGGCGCGTCGGCTCGGGCCGGACTGCGGGGCCTGCTGTGACGACGCCCACCTTCCCGGGCGGGCCGGCAATGCCGTGCCATGTTGCGCGCACAGGGGGCCCGCCTCCGCGGGCCCCCTGTGCGACAATCGTGAGCCCAGCCTTATGGTCCCAGCACGATTTCCGATCAGCGAAGGTTCCCCGGACGACCACTCATGTGGGTCAGGCCAGGCTCTATTTGAGGGTACACGAGGTACGCGTGTGGGTCACTGGACGTTCCGACTGCAGTCTTGTACATTCTTCTTGCTGGGCATCGGAATGGCACGCCAAGCGCAGCGGGCGGCAGCGGCCCCTAATGCGGCCTTCCCTGAGGGAGACGCGGCTGAAATCGGTCTCGTCGGCGGCAGGGCCGGCATCTCAGCAAGCGTTGCAGGTGCTTGTGCGATTATCGCACGAAGCTGTATAATCCGGGTCGCAGAACAATGCTCTCCCAGCGATCACGCGCGAGCCTGAGCCCTGACTGGCTGATCCGCGCCAGACCGTCGACGCCGGTGCCGTCGGCCGACGAGCCGATCGTAGGCCAGATCGCGGTTCGCCCTGGCCCCTCCCCACTGGTGGTAGACGTCCACGACGGCATGGAGGTGGGGATCATGCTTGAGGGCACTGCCGAACGCCACTTCCAGGACTTCGTCGTACCCGGGAAGCCGGGTGACGTTTGGCTCTGCGCCATGTGGGAGCCCCACGGACGCCGCGTCGTCTCGGCACACACGGAGAACGTCGTTCTGCAGTTCATCCCGGAGTTCCTCGGGGAAGAGACCATTGGGGACAAGTTCTGGCTATCGCTCTTTGCCGTGGATCCCACACACCGCCCATGGGTGTCGACGCCTGAGGTCCGCGCTGAAGCGCTGGCAATCGGGGACCAGATGCGCCGCGAGTTCGAGGACCGGCGACGCTCCTGGGAGTATGCTGTGCGCCTCCTGCTCTTGCGCCTGCTCTTCACGCTCAGCCGCGAGTGGGAGCCGCCAGCGAGCTCGGTCTCGGCCGGCCGCAGTGTGGGTCTCACGCGCATAGTGCCCGCGCTCTCTCTGCTGCGCGTCCCCCAGCCGCCCCGCGTGGGCCTCGCCGACGCGGCCGATGCCTGCGGCCTGAGCCAGTCCCGTTTCGCCGTTCTGTTCCGCGAGATGATGGGAGTCACGTTCGCGAAGTTCGCACTTCGCGCCCGCCTCGCATACGCGGCCCACCGGCTCCTCAGCACCGACATGTCGGTGGAAGACATCGCGGCCGAAGCGCACTTCACAGATGCGAGTCACCTCCACCGTCACTTCGTTCGGCACTACCGCCAGACACCTGCTCGCTATCGCGAGCAACCGAGGGCCGCTCGGTTTTCGTCCGACGACAGTTGACCGGCGTTGCCTCGACAGCAGGGGCCGCCGGCACTGCAGGCGTACGTATCCTCTTTGAGCACTGGCACGCCTCCCGAGGAGTGATATGAAGACAGGAACGACACGGCCGAATGTGGTGCTGTTTGTGACGGATCAGTGGCGGGCGAAGGACGCGAGGTACTGCGGGAACAGCGTTGTTCAGTCGCCGCATATCGACAGCCTTGCGCGGGAGAGAGCCCAGGAGTGAGGCAGGGATTGCGGCGCCCGAACATCGTCTTCATCCTCGTAGATGACATGGGGTACGGGACTTCAGCACGTTCAACGAGGGCCTCTCCAACACGCCAACGTTGGACCAGCTGATGAAGGAGAGCGTCTGCCTGACACACCACTACACGGCGTCTCCAGTCTGCAATCCCTCCCGCGCCTGCCTGCTGACCGGCCGCTACCCACACCGGACGGGCTCGATCGATACGCCGGAATGGCGCGGCCTGGAGCGGCTCGCTTTCCGTGAGATCACACTGGCGCAGATGCTCAAAGCGGCCGGCTACGCCACGATGCTGAGGAGGGGACCCTGTCGCTCGGGTCCCCTCCTCAGCATTGAGGCCGCCGACTGCCGTCTCTACGGGTTCTGTATGCTGTCGCAGGTCTCGTGGTTGCTGCCCGGCTCGTACGGATAGGCATACTTGCTCAGGCTGTCCACACAGCAGGTGAAGGTGCCTCCGTCGGGGTCGACCGGCGAGGAGAACACCACTTGGCCGCTCCCGTCAGTCACATCGGAGTCACTCCCGGAGATACAGCCCGACCAGGTGATGTCCACCGTCACGCCTGCCAGCGGCTGGCAGTCCTGGTCGTGCACCGTGATGGTGCTGTCCGCGTAGTAGCCCCTCCCGCTGGGCGGGCCGGTGCTCTTGTACAGGCCGACCAGATCGATAGCGCCCACGTGGCAGGTTCCGCCGCTGGATGTCACGTCAATGTAGTCCACCTTGGTCTCGGTGTCCTGGCCATTCTCATTGGCGGCGGTCAAGCTCACCGTGTAGGTGTTCACCGATGTGTACTCGTGGGAGGGATGCTGCTGCTGTGAGGTGCCGCCGTCCCCAAAGGTCCAGTCCCAGGAGGTCGGGTCGCCGCTCGAGAGATCGCTGAAGTACACCATCAGCGGGGGTGGACCGCTGGCTGGATTGCCGGAGAAGTCCGCGGCGGGCGGCTGGCTGTAGCGATACATCCAGCAGTCCCACCACATCTGCTCGTCGTCTTCCTTCCAGTCATAGCGCCACCAGACGCCGAGGGAGTACATGTGTGCGCCCTCGTTGATGGCCTGCTCGACGGCGTCGACGGCGGTGCAGATGTTCTCCACATTGGGGTCATGCCACCGGCTCTTCTTGTGGGTGGGGATGATCGGGTAGACGTCGCAGTTGGCGGCGACGTTGTCGGCATGGTGGTGCATGCCTGCAATGACCCAGCTCTGGTAGTTTGAGATGTCCCTGTAACCCGTGTCGTAGAACATCGGCATCAGCCAGTCGAAGTAAGTGGAGACCTGGTTGAGGAATGGGCCGGACCAGGTCAGGTTGGCCGTGGTGTCGAGCGACAAATGGGCGCTCGAGCCGACCGTCTGCCTGATGGTGCTATACAGGTCGATGTAGTTCTGGCTGTCCGCCTGAAAGGGCTCGAAGTCCAGGTTCACCCCATCCACGCCATAGAGGTCGAAGAACATCTTGCAGACGTCGGCGATGTTCTGGTGTGTGGACGGGTCGTTGACGTGGTCTCTCAGCGACCCACTGCAGTAGGCGATGAGCTTCTGGTTTGGATCAGTCTGTCGCGCGACCGCGATGTAGTGGTCGAGCTCATCGTAGTTCGCAGGATTCATGGTGCCGTCCGGCTCGAAAGCGGTGATGTTGAGAAACTCGACCTCGAAGCCCCGATCCTGGCACCAGAGCACGACCTCTTGGATCTGGGCCTCAGTCTTCGCGACGCAGACGTAGCCATGCTCGATGAAGATCCCGTTGTGTGGATACGGGTGCTCGGCAGAAGCGACCCCTGCGCATGTCAGCAACAGAGAGAGCACTGCCAAGCTAGTCGCGACTCCCTTGCTCATCTCGTTCCCCTGTCTTCATAATGGACCGCGCCCTCCGGGACGCGCGATCGCTCGCGGTGACAGGGGCCGGCCACTTCGAGGCCGGCCCCTGCTCTCACTCAAGACACCTCACGGCTGCGCCGTGATCTTCACGTGATCCACGGAGAGTGTCCAGGTTGCGCTGTTGACGTGCCCGTGCCTGAACCGCACCTGCACCTGTCCGATCGCCGATAGGTAGTTCGAAGGCGAAGGAACGGTCGTCACGGTTGTCACGTCTGCGCCCGCGGTGTAGATCCTGATCCGCTCGATCTGAACCCAGTCGCCGGCGGAGTAGTCCCAGGCATCCACGTACCGATACTGGTAGCCGGCGGACCCTAGGTTGGAGTATTGGGACTCATTCGTCACCGTCAGACTCGACAGGGAGGAGAGCCCCGTCTCAAACGTGTAGACGGTGTCGACGGACTGCTTGCCTCTGTCCTTCACAGAGTCCATCACCACCCGCACGTCGTCCGAGGCGTGTGTGTCCGTGTGATCCCCGCTCACCAGCGTTCCGACCTCGACGGTGAGCGACGTGCAGACGTAGTCACCGCCGCCGCCTGTGGTCACCGTGATGTAATCGGGCTTCGTCTCGGTGTTCTGGCCGTAGGCGTTCGCTGCCGTGAGGCTCACCGTGTAGGTGTCGTCGCTGGTGTATTCGTGGCTCGGGTGCTGCTGTTGGGAGGTCCCCGAGTCGCCGAAGGTCCAGTCCCACGAGGTGGGATCATTGGATGAGAGGTCCGTGAAGTTGACCGTCAGCGGCGCCGGGCCGCTCCGCGGGCTGCCGGAGAAGTCGGCCAC
>JALGXV010000027.1 GCA_029821885.1 Candidatus Hebobacteria bacterium | reverse complement strand
GAAACGATGCAGCACACCGCACCCATTGCCATGGCTCGTCCCGGGAAACCCGATTGGGTGGACAGTGCCCTCGTGCCGGTAAGCAGCACCGCGCCGAGCAACCAGAGGAAGGTCAGGCCCCCGGCCAGGCCGAGTTCCGCGAACATCTGAAGGTAGTTCTGATGGGATGCCTCCACATAGCCGGTCGTGGCGTACTTGGGGTAAGCGTACTTGAAGGCAGCAGGCCCAGCGCCGGTTATTGGATATGCTTGCGCCATCCGGACCGTGCCTCGCCAGGTGTAGATGCGGAACATGTTGGACGCATTCCCGGGACCGTACGCTGTCGCGACCCGCGCACGCACGGTGTCTGACCGCGAGGCGGCCAATAGGAAGATTACCATCCCCAGAGCGGCCAGCACCAGAAGGCCGCGAGCTACCTGGGCGCCCCGCCCCCGCTCGCGGGCGAGGAGCAGGAGGAACACCAGCAGCGCGGCGGCCAACGCGACCATCGCTCCCTTTGAGCCTGTGGGAATGATCGTGGCCGCGAGTATCAGGGCGCAGAATCCCCAGAGAATGCGCCGGGCGAACATGGAAGCGGCCAGCGCCGATCCCAGGGCAAGGGGGCAGATCATGGCCAAGAAGCCCCCGAGCGGGTTGGGGTTGAAGAAGGTGCTGAAGATCGCCCAGGTGGGGTCGGCCAGCTCGCGTGCAACCGTGATCTTCTCTCGCCACCCAAAGGCAGCGACCACGAGCGCGGCAGAGAGGATCAGCGCGCCGCGCCACCAGCCTACAGGATCAGGATGGTCGCGCTGGCTGACGATCAAGGCCGCGCCGATGCCCACTGCTATCACCATGAAGAGCCTCAGCGCGAGCCCAGGTGTGTCCGGGAAGGGTACGAAGGCTGTCATCACAAGCGAGCATGCGAAGCCGACGGCGACGACACTCGCGCGGGAGGATGGCAGCAGACCGCGATTCGCCACAAGGAGGAACAACAGCACCCCGATCATCAGCCTGGCGAGTTCGATCTTGCTCGCGTGGGGGTTGACCGAGAACACTGTGCTGATGCCGGCCACCAGGAGCAATGCAACTGCGGGGAGGTGCACGGCATTGGGCAGCCGCCGCAGCCCCTGTCCCCCCAGCCGACGCGCAAGAATCGACCCCAGGGCCGCCACCCCGATCAGGACGGTCATCAGGGCCTGCCCCGCCGAGGACGACATCTTGTCCAGGAAAACCGTTTCTGGAATCGATACCTGCGCCCAGAAGATGGGCGCGTAGAAGATGGCGATGAGCAAAGCGGCATCGTACACGCCCAGCGCCGCGGCGGACCAGGCCTCTCTCTTAGAGGACCGCCTCACCTGCCTCTACTCCCAGTTCGCGCTAATCTGCCGCGCAGCTGTGCCACCATGGTCTGTAGCAGCACGACGGCGGCGCGAGTCCAGATGCCTGCTACGGGAAGCCATCTCAAGCCTAAGGGCCAGCGATGAGCATAGTGCCTGTGGTAGAACCGCGCCATGCTGCGATGGAACTCGACTACCATCGGCATCGGCCGCTGATCGCTGCTGCGCCCGATGTGATGGACTATGGCTGATTCGGGCACGTAGTAGATGCGCCAGCCGGCCTGCTGCGCACGCAGGCACCAGTCGATGTCCTCTGCATACATGAAGTAGCCTTCGTCGAAACCCCCGACTTCCGACCACGTCTCTCTCCGGATACAGATCGCGGCTCCCGACACCCAGTCCACCTGCCTGATCGTCTTGTGATCCCAATCCGCCATCAGGTAGTCCCGCGTGAAGCGATTGTTGGGGGCCAGGCGGCCAATCAGGGTATTGCGGAGGATAGCAGCCATGGGCCCGGGCAAGCGGCGGCAGGAATACTGAATAGTCCCATCGCTGTTGAGCAGGCGTGGTGCCGCCGCCCCCGCGTCCTGCCGGGAGTCCAGCAAGCCGACCAGCGCCCCCAACGCGCGCGGCCGTACCACCGTGTCCGGGTTGAGCATCAGGATATGGCGCCCCTCGGCCTCGTCGGCCGCGCGGTTATACCCCTTCGCGAACCCAAGATTCTCGGCGCTCCGGAGGAGCTTCACCGACGGGAATTGCTCGCGGATCATCTCCGGGCTCCCGTCCGATGAGGCGTTGTCCAGGACGACCACCTCTAGCTTCAGCTCCGGGTCCGAGTGAAGCACAGATGTGATTGCTTGCTCCAGATCCTGTCGCGTGTTCCAGTTGACGATGCAGACGGATAGATCGGGCCGGGCCATGGGCTCAGCGGCTGAACTCCTCTATGCGTCCTTCGGTTGCCAGCCCTCGGGAGGGGGCTCGGCCTCATCCAGCAGCATAATCGGGATCCCTCCCTCGATGCGATACTGCCGCCCGCAGCGGACGCATATGAGCCGGTCGCCCTCCAGCTCCACCCGCACCTTGCACTCTGGGCAAGCCAGGATCTGCAGCAGCGCCTGATCGAGCTTCATCGGCAGTACGCCTCCGGTTCTCCGCCCCCACGCGCGCCCGCGGTCTCCCGCCATTGGAGAGAGGCCCGCACGCCTTGAGCAGATGCTAGACGTTTATCACGCGTCGCACGCCCAGCGTCGCGACACGCCCGTTGATGACCCCCACGATGATGCCGGGGAGTAGCCCCCAGAATGAATTCCCCAGGCTCAGGCCCACCAGTGCTCCCAGCACGAACCCCAGGCCGGGGCCCTTCTGAAAGCGCACCAGCAGCGCGCCCATGCCGAATCCGAGCACCACCCCGGACGCTATCCCGTACGTAACTGCCGTAGTCAGGTTGTCTGACCGTCCGAGGGGGATGCTCATGTAGAGAGTGTTAACTGTGTCGCGTGTGATGAGGAACTGCGCCAGTGCGAAAACGAGCCCCGCCGCCAGGCCGACCGCGAGACAGCGCGCCAGCCGCTGGTTCTCCGTCCACTCAGGGCCGCTGTCGGCCCCTGCCTCGCGCCGACGCCCGCGCTGCTTCAGCAGATCCTCGGTGCTGCCTGACTTGTTGTCATCTTCGCGCACGATCGGCTTGAAAATCGACTCGTCCGGACCGACGTACTGCGAGATATCGATCGACGTGCGGGTGGCATCCGCCGACAGCCCATGGCTCGGTTGCCCAGGGCCATCGCTCGGGTCGATTGAGGGCTCCTGCTCGGCGTTCGACGGCTCGTCCCCCGGCTGCTCAGGGCCATCGCTTGGGCCGATTGAGGGCCCCTGCTCGATGTTCGAGGGCCCGTCGCTCGGCTGCCCGGACTCATCGGAGGGGTGCTGATCGGCGCCGCCGAGCGGACGCAACTGCGACCCCTCGTGAGCGGCGCTGGCAGTGTCCGGCTCCCCGCCGGTCTGCTCCTCCTGGATGGCATCCTCTCCGGACTCGTCCTGAGCCACGAGCATGCCGTTGGAGGCGTTGTCCTTGACTTCGGCAGGCTGAACGATGGGCTGTCCGCTCTTCTTGAGGTCCTTCGCGGCCTGCGTGGAGACGGTTGCCCCGGCTGGCAGCATCGGCCGCCTGCACCACTCGCAGACGTCGGTTGTGCTGCTCTCCATTCCGCATCGTCGACACAACATCAGCGCTGTCACTCCTCTCAGCTGGACTCCAACAGGAGTTGGCCGCGCCCAGCTCCGGACCTCACCCGATTGTACCCAACCATTATGCTACCCAGTCGGGGGAATGTCCAGCCCGTACGCCCCGGAGGGCGGAGCCGACCTGCCGGTGCTCGGTCCTGTGGCATCGCTGGGTGGTCCCGCCGGCTACCCGGCGGGACCACCCAGCACCTCTTGAAGCGCATCGGCGAATCTCTTCGTCTGTTCGGCCGTGCCGGTGCTCACACGGATGTGCATCGGCGCCCCGAAGATATCTCCCGTGCGGACGATGACCCCGAGCTTCAGCAGCTCGAGGAACACCTCGCGGCAGTCACGGCCGACGTCCACCCACACGAAGTTCGCATAGCTCTTCGTGTAGGCCAGTCCGAGCCGCTCGAAGGCGGCATACATCGCTTCTTTCGATTCGTCATTGAGGGCCTTGGCTCGCTCCACCTGCGCGGGATCTTGGAGGCTCGCCAGCGCCGCCGCCTGCGCCACGCTGTTCACGTCGAACGGCTCTCGCACCCGCCCCAGCGCGTCGGCCAGCTGCGGTGTGGTGGCACCATAGCCAACACGAAGCCCCGCCAGCCCGCAGCTCTTGGAGAATGTCCGCAGCACGATGACTGGGCGGCCTTCTTTCACCAGCGCGAGGCTGTCCGGATACTCTGGGTCGTCCACATAATCGTAGTAGGCCTCGTCCATGACGAGGATGGTGGAATCCGTGAGCGCCGCCAGCAGCGCCTCCAGCTCCGCCTTCGTCACCATCGCGCCGGTCGGATTGTGCGGGTTGCCGATGAAGACCACCTTCGTCCGCGCGGACACGCGCGCGGCCATCGCCTCCGTGTCATACCGGAAGTCAACCATGGGGACGTACACGGGCGTGCCGTCCATGAGCTTGGCATTGAAGTCCCACGTGCTGAAGGGAGCCGTAGACATCATCACCTCGTCTCCGGGGGAGACGAACGCGAGGCAAATGTTGTGGATCAGTCCATCGCTGCCATGTCCGAGCAGAATCTGCTCGCCGGGAAACCCGAGCTTCTCCGACAGCGCGCGGCGAAGGTGATAGCAGTCATTATCCGGGTACAGCCACACCTCGCTCGCCGCCTGGCAGATTGCCTCCACCGCCTTCGGCGAGGGGCCGAGTGGATTCTCGTTCGAGGCCAGCTTGACGATATCGGTCAGCCCGAACTCGCGCTGCACCTCCTCGATGGGCTTTCCCGGCGAGTAGGGCGTCAGGTTGTCCACGCACGGGCGCGTCAGCTTCGGTTCTGTCATTCGCCTCTCTCCTCGATCTCCTCGTCCTCAGTCAATTGCTTCACGCGAAGCACTCTCGTCTCAGCATACTCCGCTGCCGCTTCGAGACTGCGCTTCAGCTCGCGCGGCACGCCGGGGTCACCGAGTAGTTTCCTGACAGCGGATGAGTTCGCCTGAGCCACCGCATCCCACTTGCCGATCGGCTCCAGCAGTTCCCTCAGGCGTGCAACGTCCCAGCGGCGCACGCGCTTCTGCGCCCGGCGCTCTGCAACATATCCGCTGCTCTCCACCCGCTCTGCCTGGCACCGATCGAGGTAGTCGTGGATAAGCTGCTGAGCCGCCGCTTTGCGCTCACTCGCCTCCTTCTCGCCCGCGCTCGCCTCCACGTACTGGCCGAGGGCGGCCGCGATGTCGATCTCCAGGTCCTCCGGCTCCACGGGAGCGCGGAAGAGGTCGCAGTGAGATCGAAAGGCACACCAGTCGCAGTGTGGCCCGGGGTCGGGCTCGAACTCCGCCAGGTCGATGCGAGCTATCGTCTCGAGGATCTCACTTCTCGTCTCCTCCAGGAACTCAGCGCTCTGGATAGTCTGCATCTGATGGTCGTGCAGTAGGAAGAACAGAGTCGTTGTAACGTCGAAACCGGGGTAGAGCGCGTCAGCCGCCATCCGGTAGATAGCGAGCTGCGCGTTTCTCTCGACCACCTCCTGAGGGGGCATCCTGCGACTCGTCTTGTAGTCGATGACCTCCAGCTTCTTCTCCGGCAGGACATCGACGCGGTCGATGCGGCCGTGGAGCTTGTGCTCGCCGGGAAGAGCGATGCTGAATCTGAGCTCAGTTGCGGCCGTACGCCTGTTTCCGTTGGCCCCGCTGTACTTCGCATGATGGCTTTGGATCAACTGTACGCCTTGCTCGAAGTATGCCCGGCGTCTCGGTTCCGGGACCTGGGCCTCCCGCCCGCGCCACGAGCGCAGGAATGCCGCCACCACCTCGTCCAGTTCTGGCATCTCCAGTTGCCCCGGGTCGTACATACGGTTGAGAGCGTCGTGTACTGCCGCGCCGAAGTGCAACTCGGGACCGACCGGAACAGCGATCTTGTCGACGTACTGCAGCCGATAGAGGTGCGGGCAGCGGCGGTAGGCGGCGAACTGCGAATAGCTAATCCGCATCGCTCGGTTCCCCTTCTCCCGGCCCTTCGCCAGCGGCGTCGCCGACATAGAGGGAGCGGCCGAGCAGGAAGTGGCGCTCGGTCCACCGCCGCCCCTGCTCTCTGGCGGTCTCGATCTGCCCAAGGAACATGTTGACCTTGGCGCCCAGGTCCTCCGCGTGGTGCAGCGCCACCGCTTCCGCGGTCATCGGCAGCTTCGGCGAGCCGAACTCGGCCGTGCCGTGGTGACTCAGAATCGTGTGGCTGAGCAGCAGCTTCAGATCCTCGGGGAATCCTTCGATCTGATCGGCCCTTTC
This sequence comes from Candidatus Hebobacteria bacterium, assembly GCA_029821885.1. GTDB lineage: Bacteria > Armatimonadota > Hebobacteria > Hebobacterales > Hebobacteraceae > Hebobacterum. Next base: position 15,485 of record JALGXV010000027.1, on the reverse strand, counting down.
CCGCACCATGCGCTCGCCGAGAACGAGGTGTCCAAGGAATTGCCCTTCATCGCTGTAGTCGAAGGCCGTCTCCCAGCTGAGCTCCTGGGTCTTCCCAACATCGTGCAGTACTGCCGCCGTCAGCAGCAGATCGCGATCGAGCGCGGGAAATACCTCCGCGACCTTCTCACACAGCTCGACCACTTCGACCGTGTGTTCGAGAAGCCCGCCGATGTAGGCGTGGTGAAGCGCCTTTGCCCCGGGCGCGGTGCGGAAGCGCTGGCGGAGCTCTGCATCCCGAAACAGCCCCACCAAGAGCTCCCTCAAGTGGGTGTTCTCTATCGACTTCACGGCCTCGGCCAGCCGCGCCTCCAGAGCTTCGGGGTCCTTTGTGCCGCGAGGGAGGAACTCGCTGGGGTCAGCCTGGTCGGGCGCAAGCGGGTCGATCTCATCGATCCGAAGCTGAAGCTCGTTGCGGTAGGTCTCCGCCATGCCGGACACACGGACGACGTCGCCCACTTCGAACCTATCCGCGATCGCGGGGGCATTGTCCCAGACTCTGGCCGGAATCCGGCCCGTCGGATCACACAGCGTCAGGTCCAGGAACTGTCCGGCGCGGCCGCCCTGGCGGAGCTCCTTGCGCACCACCAGCAGCGTGGATTCGACGGCCTTGTTGGGTTCGAAGTCGACAACTCGCATGGCGAATCGCCTACCTTTCTGTGGCACAGCTCTGTAGTTGACCGGGGGCGGAGGAGACAGCTCGCCTCTCAGTAGCGCCTGACGAGATCGCAGCCCCGGTAGTACTTGGCGAGAACATGCCAGTAGTCCCATCCCTCGCCTGCGAGGCCAGCCGCCCCGACCTGGCACATGCCCACCTGATGTCCCCAGCCGGCGCCCCATACGACGAAGGCGATCGGCGGCTCCTCGCGCCTCCCGATAGGCTCTATCGCGAAGGAGGCGGAATTCGAGCCCCCGAGCCCGCGGCGCACGGCCGCGCCCCCGCGGATCTTGTACACCGCCTGACGGCCGATCACCGCCACCTCCCTGACGATCCCCGATTCAGCGCGATCGGTCACGCGGACATCCAGCAGCTCGCCGAAGTCGCCGACCTCTGACGCAAGCGACTCCCGCAGCTCCTCGCTCGGCATCACCGACCACCAGCGAAACTTGCTGGCCTTGGCGCGGCGGGGCTGATTGCAGTTGACCACCGGCGCGTACTTCAAATACTGGCCCAGCTCCGCCTCGGCGAGAGGGAACTCGACCCCCAGGTCCGCCTCATCGAAGTCGGGGGCAGCGCGCAGATAGGGCACCGGGCTCTCGTCCGGCCAGTAGTCTTCGTTGTTGACCGTGTGTCCCCCACAGTTGGATGAGTAGAGTGTATCGGCCAGCCTGCCTTCGTACTCGAGGACCTGCCCCCGGGTCGAGGCGACAGCCTGGTCGCTGCTGGCCGACTCCCTGGTGGCGCCACCATAGACCTGGCAGTGCTCGGTGCGGCAGAGGTCGAAGCCCGCCGCGCGATGCCGTCCCGCCTTTATCAAGGCTTGCCCGCGAGCCGCCACCGCCTGTGACTGCAGAGCCGCCAGTGGGTACGCCGAGGGCATCTCCGAAGGCACCACTCCTCGAAGATACGTCTCCGTGTCGATCAGATTGACGACGGTGAGCGACCGGCCAGCACCCAGCAGCACTTCGATCACGCCGCGGTAATCGCGGTCAGTCACCCCGTCCCAGTGGCCGCCGACTCCGTACACGGTGACGACGCCCCCCTCAGGCGGCAGCAGGCGAAGACGGTCCGTGGTCGACCAGTCCCGGCCGGCCCCGCCGATCAGCCGCATCGCTCCTCGCTGGGCTCTGATCTCCCACCTCTCGCCGGGCGGAGCCCACGCCACCACCTTGCCGGAACGGGCCCGCTGTATGGTCACGCCGGCGGGTCCCGAGAAGGCAACTTCCTCCTGGCCCCAGAGCAATCCTATCCGGACCCCCGGCAGTTCCCCAGCGCAACGCTCCGGATGGCCGGCCACGACGGCCAGGAATGCCAAGAAGACCCACTTGAAGCGAGATGCCATGCGGCCCCTGCTACAGGCGTGCGGTAGGCTAATCTAGCACGGAAGGCGAGGGGCAGTCAACGCAACACAAGTAAGCCATCAAAAGCTTCTCCGGCGCCGCTCACCGGCCGCCGCTCACCGGATGGCGAGGCGGGGAGTGCAACTACTGTCTCCTGACATTTGCGCGTCCTCGCGCGCAGGTGAGAACTTTCTGCATGTGGAAGAGGAGACGTGCTGAGGGACGAGAGATGGCAGAGCGCACGCCCGGCGAGAGTGCTGAGGAGCAACTGGTTGAGCCGAGCCAAGAGGGGTTGGGCTTCAGCCAGCTGTCCATGAACGAGATCCCCGCCGCCACGACCGGGGAGGACAGCGAAGCCCCGCGTCGTGCAAGCCGACTGGCCCTTGTCCTGCTGATCGTGCTCGTGGCGGCCGGAGCGGTGTTCATCGGCGGGAAGCTGATCACCAACATGGCTCCGGGCAGAGAGGCCGACGCGCGGCTGCGAAAGATAGTGAGCGCTCTCCCAGCGTGGCAGAAGGGGATCGTGATGGATGTGCGCTATGTGGCCGGAGACCGCGTACGCCTCGCGTTCTCGGCGCGTGCCTCGACGGAGACGGAAGCGGGGAGAGATGCCATCCGAGATGCCACGAGAGTGGTGATGGACGCGGTCATAGAGGAGCGCTCCGATCGAAACCTCTATGTAGACGGGTACAAGGGGGAGGAGCAGATCGTCCGCGCTGAATACAGAGCCAAGCCTCGCTCCGGGCCAAGCGGCGAGCAGATCAGGGACATAGTGGTGCGGGTGGCGGGCGACACGGGAGGGGGAATCGGCGAGGCCTACGAACTGCGCCCTACGCCCGGCGGCGGCATGTGAGCTTCCGAGCCTATGCTGGAATCCTAAGGGCGCGCCGCTCGGCGGGCCCTTCGCTTGTCTCACTGGGGGTCGACCCGTAGCATCCCGACCTGGCATCACTCTCTCGTGTCCGGGGCATTGTGTGGAACAAGACCCCTTGGTAATCCGGTCACACATTCTGCGTTCGCATTCACGGGCACATGAGCAGATCCGCCAGCGCTCGGACCTGCGATTCCGGCTCGGCTGACCGGGCCGGAATCGCGACTCTGGAAGCTCTGGCGCGCACCGCGCGTCAGGTGGCCCTGTATGGCCCGGAGCACCCAATTGCGGCGGAGGCCCTGAGTGAGGCCTGCCGAGAACTTGGGGCATCGGCTGGCGGCGGGGGCCTCGAGGTCAAAGCCGAAGAGGACGGCCTGTTGTGGAACGGGACACGGCTCGCCAGCGGCGACGGCAATGTCGCTCGATTCCATTCCACTATGCGCGATCGGCTGATCGCCTCCATTGAGATCAGCAGTGGGGTCGGCCCCCGGGACCTCGCCCACCTCCTGCGCGTGCTCGCGATGGAGATCGAAGACATCGAGGCCGCGGGGGGCATCACGAGCGTCTTCGGCGAAGGAGCAGGATCCGGTATCCGCATCACACTGGTGGACTTCACCGGCGAGATGCTTGTCCCGGAGGCCGTCTGGAGGCAGCTGACCCAGGGCGCGAGCCCGGAGGAAACCGGGAACCTCAGGAAGTTGATCGCCTGCTGCGCCGGTGGTCTGGGGGACAATGCGGGCGCCTCTGCCACGGGACCCTCGGTCGGCGATCCCGGCCTGGATCTCGAGCCGGGACAGGAGTCTGCCGAAGATGTCGTGGCGGCAGGCATTGCCCGGCTCATTCAGCGGGCCGGCGAAGCCCACTACTTCACGGATGATAAGCACTGGCAGTCGTGGCGAGAGGCCACGGCCGCCGAGCTTGCCGGCCTCAGTCCGCAGTGGAGATCGGCCATCTTCCGGGCTCCGGTCGGGGCGTCGTCCGAGTGCCCGGACATGCTGTCCTTGATTGCTGCTGAGATGGACGAGTCGAACTGCGTGTCGATTGTGCTCGATCATCCTGACTCGATCCGCGCCGACCGCTCCGGCATGCTCGCCGTCGCGCTGGAACGCATTCTGGCGGATCGGGGACGCAGGAGAAGCATAGAGGCCGCTCTTCACAGGCAAGCTCTGGCGCAGGGAGTCCCCGAGGAAGTCTATCAGAACGTCGTCGGCATTCTCGTGTCGCGCATAGAAGGGAGGTGGCCCGCCGAGCCGCAGACCGCCTCCTCCGAGTCCGAGATCATCGACTCAGATGCGCCCGTCGCTCCTGAGCGCACCGACGATGTCGGCGATCTCCTGCAGACGACTCGAGACGATGCCGTATGGCGCTCGAGCCTGTGCGTCCTGTTGGAGTCGCTCCACGCGCACCTGACGATAGGTCAGTACGGCACTGTCATCAGCCTTCTGGCGAAGTCCGTCGAGGAGTGCTTGGCACGCGGCGATCTCGAGGGCCTGATGGCTGTAGTCTCCGAACTGGGTCGGGAGGCGGCACCCGAGACCGAGCGCGAGCCATCGCGTCGCGGCGTCGCGGCCGGCGCTCTTGCTCGAGTCAGCACCGACCCTGTGGTCTCGTTCCTTGCAGAGCGCCTGGGAGACGTACCGGACGGGCTGGCCGCGGAGATCATCGAGTTATTCGGACTACTGGGGGAGCCGGGCATGTCCGCGCTTGCCGACGTCGTGCGAGCCGGCAAGGAGGCCGACGCGAAGTGCGCGATGGGTGCTCTGCTGGCCAGAGATGGTCCGGACATGTCTCATGCTCGCGACCTCGTCTCCGCAGCGCGCGGCATTGCCCTCGAGCGAGCGCTCCTTGGCGCCCTTGACGGCGAGGGGGAGCAGGCGCCGCAGACGGTCATGGCGGTGCTGGCCGACGCTGGTGAGGAGGCCTGGCTGCAGACCGTCCAACTGATCTTTGCCGGGGGACGAGGCGACCTAGGGGAAGTCCTGGTGCGGATGCTCCACAATCCCTCGGGCCCGGTGCGGATGGCGGCCATCAACGCGATCGCCGAACTGGCGGTGAAAGATGCCGTGCCGGGGCTATGCGAGATCGCGGAGGCCGAGGCGTACTTCGGTGAGGGGGCAAGGCTGAGAGAGGCCGCCGTCCGGGCGCTTGCGGCGATCGGCGAGAGCAGAGCTGTCCGGTCCCTATGCGCGGTGCTTGAGGGGAAGGCGCTCTTGTCCAAGCTGGGCAGTCACCGGCCTCGGGCCGCTGCGGCCGAGGCGCTCGGCATTCTCGGTGGACCTGATTCTCGTGAGGCGCTCGAGAAGGGCTCCAAGAGTATGCACCCGGTGGTCAGGGATACGTGCAGGAGGGCCCTCGCACGGCTACTCGCGGGCCAGCCACCGGTGAGAGGGAAGGGCAGTGCTGGCTGAGGCAACGTCATCTGTCGCCGGCCCCATGCGCAGGGCCGCCGAGGACACGGTGGGCGGGCTCGCGCGCGCGATGAAGAACGTCAGCTTCTACGACGTCACTCATCCAGTCGTGCTCGACGCTCTGAAGGATATGGGGTCCGACCTCGCTACGCTCCTCGAAGCCGAGCCGGAGTTCGTGATCAAGTTCAGCAGCGGGTACGTCGTCCTACAGGATGCACCTCTGCTCGCCCAGAGCGCCTCCATCGGCAACTTGGTGGGGGCCTGCCACAGACGCGGCGTCGACACGGTGGTGTTCCGTCGCGGCGCGAGTGAGGAGGAGTTGTCACAGCTAGTCGAGGTGCTCGCGATGGACCCAAGCGATGTCGAAGCTGCGGGAGGGCCCCAGCAGGCCCTCGCCGCCCGCGGCGTCCGACACATCGCCATTCAGAAGATCGTCTCTCGCTCGGAGGCGGGTGAGGAGATCGGGAGGCTGTCTGAATGGAGCTGGGTCTACACGACGGCGCTGGACGTAGTCCGCGGCGCCTCGGCCGAGGTGCGGACCGGCCGCGCCATAGACATAGGCAGCATTGAGTCGAGCGTGCGGGGCATCGTCGACGACATAACAGGAGACCGCTCGATTGTCCACAGCCTGAATTGGATGAAGGGCATGGACGAATACACTTTCATCCATGCCTTGCACATCTGCATCCTGGCCATTGAACTGGGGAGAGTGCTGGGCCTGTCGAAAGATAGGCTCGAGGAGCTCGGCACGGCCACCCTGCTTCACGACGTAGGCAAGATCTTCGTCCCGTTGGACATCCTCAGGAAGCCCGCCGGGCTGAGCGACGAGGAGTTCGCCGTGATGAGCCGTCATCCCGTCGACGGCGCGCTGGTGCTCGCACGGGAGCCAGAGCTCTCGTCTGTGGCCGCCGTGGTGGCCTTCGAACACCACATGCACCTCGATCACAGCGGGTATCCCCAGATGCGGCGCCCTCGACCGCTGCATATGTACAGCCTGATGACGAGCATCGTGGACGTCTACGACGCCCTGACGACGGTCCGCCCCTATCGGCCGCCGCTCCCCCCGAAGACAGCTGTCCGGCTCATGAGGGAGCAGCTGGCGACACGCCTCGAGCCCCGACTGCTGTCGCGGTTCCTCGACATGCTGGGGCCTTACCCGTGGGGGACGCTGCTGCGCGTGGGCGGGGACAGATTACTGGTGGTCACGCGCCCCAATCCCGTGGAGCCGGACAACCCGCTGACTCGGGTCATCGACACCGCTGACGGCGGCAAAGTGCTGGCTGGGGAGACGCCTCTGCTCGAGGTCGAGAGAAGGCCGGGGAGGCTGGAGGTCGTCGATCCGGTGGCACTCGGCATCGACCTCACCGCGCTGATGCACAGCGCCGCGGCCGCCACCGCCGAGCAGGGGAGGAGCTAGGCAGCGCTACTGGGCTGCGTCCAGCTCTCCCCCCGCCGGGGCCGCGCGGGAGTCGTTGCCGGCCTGTTCAGTGGCGGTCTCCGCGGGTCCGATGGGTAGCTTCTCCACCGTCACGGAGCAGACGTAAAGATCCTGCTTGCTTCCCTTTGTGTTTATCCGGAAGTCGTACCCATCGCGGTTCGTGAAGCTCGCATCGCTGATCTCGAAGCGGTAGCGGCGCCACCCCTGTCCGACGTCGACCCATTGCCACGGCGTAAAGCGGTAGCCCCGCGTTGAATCGTACAGGATGTTGAAGCCGAGCCTCTTCGGCCCAACTAACGCAGCTTCGCACTCGACGGTGATGGCGAGCTTACTCTCGCCCCGGTCGAAGTACATCCACGCGTCGTCCACGTCGAAGTACAGCCAGGGGTTGTCTTTCTCTTCCTCGCCCCTGCGATAGTTGAGCTGTGTGCGAAGACATGTCCTGCCGCCTCGGCTCTCCTCCAACGCCTGGCCGCCCCGGAGCGCCCTGAGTCGACGGTTGTATAGGCCTACCTCCGGGGTGTCAGACGCGGAGTAGTCAGCGTACACACGTGACGCGTCCTTCAGTTCGGGCCCTCCGCGGGCCGCCAGCACGTCGGCCCGGCTTGGCGCGCCGTCGCTGATGGGGCTCCCGAACTCGATGCCATCAATCACGGTCGGCGCCGGGCCGATGCGCACTGGCCTCTGCGCTGGTTCTGACGCCGGAATCTGCACCTCCGACGCGCTCCAGGCGACGGCCACGGGGGCGCCTCCGCGGCGCTCGAACACGAGCGCCAAGGCGCCGGCGGCCGGGCTCGTGAAGCCCCTGTAATCGAGGTCGGCAAGCCTGGAGGTCCAAGCCGTGTCGATGGCGTCAGGCGGAAGATAGCACCTCTCGGCGCCAAAGGCCCAAGCCATCAGGTAGTACAGCTGCCATTGCATGGGCGCGGACTCCCCCGTTGCGCCGTCGAGCACCCAGAATGGCCGTCGTTTCTCCGGCTCGCAGCGTCCGACCACTTCATGGGCCAAGACGGCCCACGGAAGCGGTAGATCGCAGGGGTCCTGCGGGAGATAGACGCCCAGCACATCGACGTAGTCACAGCCCCCCCTCGCGATGAACCTGTCCATCGCGGCGATGTCGAGGTAGCCGGCCTCGGGAACGATGATGCGGGCGGCAGGATCGGCGGCGCGGGCCTCTTCGGCGGCTGCACGGAGGAGAGCAGCGTACTCCCGCCGCGCCCCGCGGAAGTTCTGGGCACTGGGCTGCTCGCGCACCTGCCATTGGGCGACGCGTCCCCGGAAGTGAGTGACAGCGGATCTCACGTATCGCCGCCAGACCTCGATGGACTGGGGGACCGATCGGGGCGCCTCCTCCGGAGGGACCTGCCAGGCCGGGTTGACCGCCCACACGGCGCATGGCCCCAACACGAACACGATCTCGAAGCCTCGCTCACGCGCCGCGTCCACGGCCTCATCGAAGGCCTCCCACGTGAATTCCTCTGAGCGCGGCTCGACTCGGTTCCAGTCCAGCTCCATCCGGACGCTCGTCACGCCTGCCTCGCCCAGGCGCTCCAGGAGCGCGGCTCGCTCGGCGGCCCGGAGGGAGGCCAGATCGACGTTCGCGCCCAGCGACGGACGGGACGCCGCGAGGGGGGTCTGATAGCAGGCACAGCCAATGAGGACAAGCAGTCCGGCTACTGCGGGGACAAAACGAAGCCGGGCAAACGGCCCCGGCTTCGTTTTGCATCCGCGCGCCGATGGCAGCTTCACGTCGCTATTCGGCCTCCATCTGCTGCTGCGCGACGATTCGCTGCGCCTCCGGCATTGACAACCAGACCCCTTGCTCGCGGAAGGTCATCCATCGCAGATAGCCCGCCAACGACATGTAGTTGCTCTCAGCGCTCCACGGTTCAAGACCGGCTACGTTAGTGTACTGGGCGGCTGAGGCCGGAGCGGTCGCGATCGCTACTAGGGTGCCCAGCGCGAGAAGTACGAGTAGAAGCCGAACTGCGCCTGACATGACTTCCTACCTCCCTTCCAAGCCTTTCTCGGTCGATACCAACGCCAGCGCGTTCTCCAGACCTTGGCGGCGTCCTTCCGCGTGCTCACCGTCGTTTGGGGAACCTGGCGCGCACGGTGACACCTTTGTCGCTTTCTACGCCCAAGGACCCACCCAGCTCCTCCTCTATGAGCCCTCGCACCACCTTGAGCCCCAGGCCCGAGTCCGTGTCGAGCTTGAAGCCCGGCGGCAAGCCCTTGCCGCTATCCTTCACCTCCAGCACCACGTCGTCTCCGGCTTCCGCCAGACTGATCGAGATGCGGCCGCTCGAGGTCTCAGCCAAGCCGTGTCGGACGGCGTTGTCCACGAGCTCGCTCAGGATCAGGGCGACGTTGGCGGCCTGTTGGGATGGGAGCATGACGCGCGCGCCCGTCACCCGCGTCTCGATGTCCAAGTCCGGCATGACCGTCTGGGCCGTGAGCTGCATGATGCGCCTCGCAGCCTGCTTGATGTCGACGAAGCGGAGGTCGCGAGCCTGGAGCATGTCGTGGACGACGGCGACGCTCTGCAGCCGGGCAATGCCTCGGCGCAGGACCTCCCTCAGTGGACGAGGGGGCGTTTGCTCCATCTCCATTCGCAGGAGACCGGCAACGGCCTGAAGGGTGTTGCGAACGCGATGGTTGATCTCGCTGACCATGGCGGTGAGGAACTGCGCCCGCTCCTGCGTCTCCTCGTAGAGCCGCGCGTTGTCAATGGCCACTGCGGCGGAATTGGCGAGCGCGGTCACGAATCGCCGGTCGTTCTCATCGAACTCTCGCTGTGACCGGCGGTAGAGGCTCAGCACGCCGACCGTGCGGCCGCGGCTTGTCAGCGGCGCCGCGATGGCCGCCTGCAGGCCTCCTTCTCGTGCGAAGGACCGATCGCTGAACCGTCCGTCGCGCCGGATGTCAGCGCTAAGCAAGGTCTCGCCGGACTGCACCGCTCGCCCCGCGAGGCCCTCCCCGATCTTGAGGGGCCGGTAGAAGTCGTGACCCGGCCGTATTCCTCTCGCTGTCTTGATGACGAGCTCCTCGCTGTCCGGGTCTGCCAGCATCAGCGTGCCGACGGGCGCATCGAGGAGTTCGGCGGCCGCGTTGAGAACGCGCTCCAGGGTCTGCGTGTACTCGAGGGATGAGGCCAGTGTCTGGGAGACCTCGAAGAGGTTCTCCAGCTCGCTGAGGTGGCGCACGACGTCCTGGTACAGCGTGGCGCTCTGGAGGGCGAGGGCCGTCTGGTTGGCGTAGGCGGAAAGCAGGGCGACGACATGAGACGGGAAGTCTCGCGGACCCAGCTCGCCCACTGCCAGCAGCCCCTGCAGCCCTTGTGGAGCCACCATCGGCACGCACAGCAGGGAACGTGTCCCAAGCCACTTCAGGAGCGGGTCCTGCTCCCTGCCCTCCCGGGCGGCGTCCACGACCGTCTGCGCGACACCGGCAGCAAGCGCCTCTGCCCCCAAGTGGCCGCTCGCGGGCAAGACGTCTGTCCTCTCCTTCGGGAGTCCGCGCTGGCCCGAGCGCACCGGGACGAACTCCCCGTTCTCGTCGATGAGGAAGAGAGCGATCCGCGGCGCGTCGATCGCCTTTGACGCCGCGTCGGCCACCGTGGCTGAGATCCTTTCGATCTCCATCGTTGAGGTGATTCGGGTGCTCACCCAGGTGAGATCGGCCATCTCCAAGAGACGTCGCTGCATGTCTTCGACAAGCTGGAGGTTCTCGATGGTGACTGCAGCCTGTGCCGCGAAGGAGACGGCGATCTCGCGCTCGGTCGCGGTGAAAGCGCGGGGATGCCGACGGAACAAAAGCAGCGCGCCCAGCTGTTCGCCCCGGATCGACAGCGCCGTGCCGATGCTGCATAGAGCCCGCGCGTCAGTTGAGGAGGAAGCGTCTCCCCGCGGGAAATCCTTTCGCACCAGCGGTATCCCGGCCGCCTGAGAACGGACATCCTCAGCGAAAGCGGGCAGGTCCTCAGCTTCCGCTCCCAGCAGGAGGTCGTCCGGATCGAAACCCGCGCGCAGTACCGAACCAGCCTCGGACTGGGCCAGGTACAGGAAGCTGCTATCTGCCTGGAGCAAGTCAGCTGCCGAGCGACAGACCAACTCGAGGAGTTCATCCAGGCTCAGCGCGGAACTGAGCGCGAAGCCGAGCTCCGAGACCGTGCGCCGTTGCACCTCGGTCAGGGTTCTCCTGTCGGCGGCCAGCTCCAAGGCTCGAGTAGCTGCGCCGGCCTGCTGAGCGAGAGAGACAAGCAGGTCGATGCGCTCCGGGTCAAGCGCAGCCCCGTGCACACTCAACGCTCCGACCCAGCGCCCTCCGCCGCGTGCGCGGACTATGAGGCCGCTCTCGGCCCCGACCGCGGAAAGCAGCCTGCTGTGAGCCTCAACGTCCTCGACGAGCCGGATGACGCCCTCGCGCCGGCATCCCGTCTTCCAGAACGAGGCAGGGGTGGGCACCGATCCGGCAGAGCGTGAGATGCGCGTTCCTGAGCAAACGCCGGGCCGGAGACGCGGGCCCTCCTCCTGATCCCACCAGATCGCCGTCGTGGCGCTGCAGAGTCGTATGGCCGCCTCGACTGCGTAGCGCTTCGCTCTCTCCCCGCTAACTGCGCGCTGTATCTTCAAGGACGCCTCGGCCAGCAGAGAGGCCAGGCCTTCGCCGTCGGTGATAGCGTCCTCTCCTGGCCTGCGAGCGCCCTCCAGGATCTGGCAGCACGCGGTCAGCACCAGATCCCGCGCATCCTCCTCGGCTTGGCCCGTCGGCCGCGTGATGGACAGGCGGCGCTGCAGGGAACGCGCCGCTGTGGTCAGCGTCTCGAGTGAGATGCCGGATCCCGGAGCGGTTCCGGACAGCCGCCGCGCCTGTGGCGAGAAGAACTGGCGCAGCGCACCGGCCAGCTCGGCACGAGTGCAGGAAGCCAGCAGTTCGTCACCGGATCCCTCGAGGTGGTCGAGCCAGCCCTCGATCAGCTTCTCAATTTCGGTGAGCAATGGCAGGGACGGGGCTCCGGGACCCGTCCCCGCTGTATGATCAGTCACGGCGAGAACAGCACCTCCGATTCACAGTGTCAGGCCGCGCACGCTCATTCCCACCTTGTGACCAATACCGTGCATGAGCACCACGTCCTAGCGGACTGTTGACTCGCAACGTCGCGAAATCTCACCAAGGGCGCTGTTGGGCTCCTCTGGGGCGACCTACGGAGCGACCAGGTCTCTGACCGCAGCAAAGCGCTTTGGGCCTATCCCAGGGACATTCAACAGCTCGTCGGCGCTCTGGAACCCCCTGCCTTCCTCCCGCATCTTCTTCTGGCGGTACACGATTATGCGCTCCGCGTAGACCGGCCCGATGCCGGGCAGGGCCTCCAGTTCCTGTCGCGAGGCCCGGTTGAGAGACACGACCGCCCCAACCGGCTCGGCCGGAGGTTGCTCGCCCTCGGCGGCAGTCTCGTGGACTCGGTACGGGACGAGCACCCTCTCACCGTCGTGCAACGGCGCGGTGAGATCAAGAGCAGCGAGTGCCGCCCGCTCCGTAGCGCCCCCCGCGATGGCGATGGCATCCTCTAGATGTGCCCCTGCTGGCAGGCCATAGACACCGGGCCGGGGCACAGCTCCGGAGACGCGAACGACTATCCGGCGACCGGGGCCACCAGTCGGAGCAGGCACGAAGATCGGCTGGCCGACCGGGTGGCGGCCGGGCCGGAGCTTCGCATAGGTCAAGGCGCCGGCGCCTGCCAACAGGAGCGCCAGAAGCACGACAAAGGCCACCTGCTCGCCTCGCGAGAGGTAGAACATGCCCGTTCAGTAGTCGCCCAAGCCCGCGTTTCGAGGTTCAGTTCGCCACGATGTTGACGAGACGGTCGGGCACGACCACAACTTGGCGTACGGACTTCCCTTGAAGGTGTGACTGCACCTTCTCTGAAGCAAGCGCTTGCGCCTCGAGATCGGCCTTCGGGGTGCCAGGGGCAACGGAGATTCGGTCCCGCAGCCTACCGTTTACCTGGAGGACGACGGTGATCTCTTCCTCCTGGGCGATGCCATCATCCCAGGTCGGCCAGCTCGCCAGATGGACGCTCTCCTTGTGTCCCAAGACCTCCCAGAGCTCCTCGGCCAGGTGAGGAGCGAAGGGCGCCAGGAGAAGGGCAATACTCTCGCAGGCCTCCGAGTAGGCCGCGCCGAGATCAGCGTCGAGGTCCTCGTCGGGGACCTCGGTCATCGCGTTCACCAACTCCATGAGCGCGCTGACGGCCGTGTTGAAGTGCCAGCGCTCGATGTCCTGGGTGACCTGGCGCAAGGTCTGATGGGTCTTGCGACGGAGCGGGATCGAAGCCGGGCTGTTCGCCGTCGCCATTCTATCGGCCCAGGCCGCGTCGAAGCGGCCCGCGTGCCGCACGACCGCGCGCCAGGCGCGATTGAGGAATCGCCACACCCCTTCCAGCCCGCCCTCCTGCCAGTCTGCTTCCTGGCCCGGTGGCGCAATGAACAGGATGTAGGTGCGCAGCGTGTCCGCACCATAGCGGGCGATAATATCGTCGGGCGCCACCCCGCCCCGCGACTTGCTCATCGCCGCGCCATCTTGCAGCAGCATCCCATGGGTGAACAACCGCGTGAAGGGCTCCTCGAAGCCGATCAGCCCCAGGTCGTAGAGGACCTTCGTGAAGAAGCGGGAGTACAGCAGATGGAGCACCGCGTGCTCGATTCCCCCGATGTACTGGTCCACCGGCAGCCACCGGTCCGCCGCCTCGCGGGAGAAGGGGATCTCGTTGTTCTTCGGATCCGCGTAGCGAAGCATGTACCAGCAGGATTCGATCCACTGTGCGAGCGTATCTGTCTCACGGCGCGCGGGCGCTCCGCACTTCGGGCACGTCGTCTTCACGAACGACTCCGCCTGCGGCAGGATCGAGCCCGTCGCCGCGTACGGCAGGTCGGGAGGCAGCACGACGGGAAGCTCGGACTCAGGCACCGGCACGGTGCCACAGGCCTGGCAGTAGATGATCGGGATGGGCGTCCCCCAGTAACGCTGGCGTGACACGAGCCAGTCGCGCAGCCGGTAGTTGATGCGCCTGCGCCCGACTCCACGAGCCTCCAGCCACTCGTCGATCTTCGTCTGCGCGGCCGTGTTGGGAAGCCCATCGAACTGACCGGAGTTCACTTGCACGCCTTCGCCGACGTGGGCGGACTCCATCGTCGCCGAATCGAGCGTCTCACCCCCCGGTTGGATCACCACTCGGATCGGCAGGCCGTGGGCGTGGGCGAACTCGAAGTCACGTTGGTCGTGGGCCGGCACTGCCATGATGGCGCCGGTGCCGTAGCCGAGCAACACGTAGTCCGCGATGAAGATCGGCACCCGCTCTCCGTTCGCAGGATTGACGGCCTCGAGGTCCAGGCGCAGCCCGCCCTTCGCCTCCTCGGAGAGGCGCTCGACGTTCGTCTTCGAGTCCACCTCGGCGCGGTATGCCTCCACCTTTCGACGCATCTCGCCATCGGTGACGAGCCGGTCGACCAACTCGTGTTCCGGCGCGAGCACGACATAGGTCACGCCGAAGATCGTGTCGATGCGGGTGGTGAAGACCTGGATCTTCTCCTCGCTGCCGACCACCTCGAGTTCGAACTCCACCCCCTCGCTGCGGCCGATCCAGTTCGCCTGCATCGTGCGGACGCGGTCGGGCCAGTGTTCGAGGTGCGCGAGATCATCCAGCAGTCGGTCGGCGTAGTCGGTGATTCTGAAGAACCACTGTTCGCGGTCCTCCTTCGTGACGGGGCCGTCACACCGCCAGCACTTCCCGCCCTGGGCCTCCTCGTCTGAGAGCACAAACTCGCACGCTGGGCACCAGTTCACCGGCGCGTTGGAGCGATAGGCGAGGCCGCGCTCCAGGAACTTCAGGAAGAACCACTGGTTCCAGCGGTAGTACTCGGGCTCGCAGGTGACGACTTCCCGGTCCCAGTCGTAGCTGTTTCCAAGCCGCCGGAACTGCCCGCGCATCCGCTCGATGCACTGGTACGTCCAGGTGGCCGGGTGGGCGTTGTGCCTGACTGCTGCGGCCTCGGCCGGCTGACCGAAAGCATCGAAGCCCATCGGATAGAGCACGTTGTGCCCCCGCATCCGATGCCAGCGCGCGACAGCGTCGCCGATGGTGTAGTTCCGCACGTGCCCCACATGCACGTCGCCGCTGGGGTAGGGGAACATCTCCAGGCAGTAGAACTTCGGCCCTCCGGCCTCCTCCCGCGTCTGGTGCAGCTCGCGGTCGCGCCAGCGCTGCTGCCACTTCGGCTCGATCTCTTGGGGCCTGTAACGTTGCTCCACTCGTCTCATGCCTCCGGGTATCACCCTTCATTATGCCAAAATCAGGGCTATCTGTGAAAGGCCACCCAGACTCCGGCGACGACGGCGGCCACCAGCAGCGCGGCGAGGGCGAGGGCGCGCTGCTCCTGGGCGCTGAAACGGATGTGCCGCCAGTTGGCCCACAGCGTGGCCGCGGCGAGGAATGGGAGGCCGGGCATTCCTGTCTCCTCCGGGACGAGCACGAACCCCAAGGGCGCGATCAACATCACCACGAAGGAAGCCCACAGTGTCCTGACAGGTCGCATCGAGTACCGAATGGCGACTGCAATGAACAGCGCAAGGAAAAGGAAGTCGCCTATCCCCACGAACGCGAGGATGGGCGCGTAGACGCCCTCGGGCGCCTCAATCGGCGCGGCCGCGCTCAACGCCTCCGCCACCT
>JALGXV010000026.1 GCA_029821885.1 Candidatus Hebobacteria bacterium | reverse complement strand
TGCCGAGCCCACCTCCGATAGCTGAGCAAACTGAGGCGAATCATCCGGCGAGGCCCACACCTGCCCGGTGTGAGCGGCCTCCTGGGGCGAATGCTCCAGCGGCCTGCCCTCGCGCACCCACACCAGCCCGATCCGCACTCGCCCCCGTACATCACAGTCGAGCGCATACGAGCGCTCGGGCTCGACGTGCCGAGGTGCGCTCCTCCAGCGGCCGGCGCCGCTCATCGTTAACGCGAACGGGGAGCCAGCACGCAGGCCCGGCTTGCGGAATGCGCCCTCACCGGGGCCGGCCGTTTCGGTTTGCCAAAGCGATTCGTCCCACCCGCAAAGGTTGACCACTGAGCTTCGCATCACGTCCATCCATCTCTTTTGTGCTGGAACTGACTGCGCGTTCGCTGCCGTACCGATCGGGTCCTTTAGGCCGGACCGCGCCGGCCGCCATCGCTTGCAGAGGTGCCACTCTTCCCGCCGGAGAATCAGCACACCGTCTATCTCTGCGATGGGTGATAGAGGCGCAGATCGTGCCTGGCGCGGCTATGAGCACCATCGAGTAGGCCGCGTCCGGCTGGGGAGCAGCGCGAATGCCAACCGGTCGGCTTGTTGCGGGCGTGGATGTCGGCGCGACCAAGATCGCGGCCGGTATCGCGGATGAACGCGGCCGGGTGATCGCCTCCCACCGCGTACCGACGGCGCCGGCGGGCGGACAGCATGTCGTGGATCAGATCACCGGGCTGCTCGAGGAGCTGATCCCGGAGCACGCGCCCGCGGAAGGCCGCGTGGCCGCGATTGGGATCGCTGTTCCCGCTGTCATCGATCGAAGCAAAGGCGCCGCTCTGTGGGCCCCAAACATAGCGGGGTGGCAGCAGGAGGTTGAGGTCGCCCGCCCCGTCTCGGAGGCCTTGGGACTCCCTGCATCGCTTCACTATGATGGCCACGCATGGGTGATGGGCGAATGGTGGTGTGGCGCCGCTCGAGGGGCGAAGGACGTCGCCCTCGTTGCCGTCGGGACGGGCATCGGCGGGGGGCTGATCCTCGGCGGCCGCCTCCATACCGGACGCGTCGGGGCGGCCGGGGCCATTGGGTGGTGGACACGCGAGTGGCGTCCGGACGAGACCACCGGCCGTTCGGCGCGCAGGAATCTCGAGGCCATCGCTTCCGGGCCGGCAATCGCCGCCGCCGCCGGCAAGGAGACAGCGTACGAGGCCTTTGAAGCGGCCCGCAAGGGCGACCCCAAGGCCCGGCAGGCGGTGGGCGAAGCCTCACACGCGCTTGGCCTGGCGGTGGCGAACCTAGTGAGCTTGGTGGACCCGGACATTGTCGTGCTGGCCGGAGGTGTCATCAATGGGGGCACCGACTTGGTGTTGCCGCGCGTGCAGCGCCTTGTCCTGCAGGAGGCCCAGCCGCAGATCGCTCGCGCCGTTCGCGTCGTGGTCGCGAAGCTGGGCGAAGACGCGGCCTGGCTGGGAGCTGCGCGACTGTCCGGCCAGCAAACTGACCAGAAGGAGAGAGCTGACTGATGTCTGCGCAGAACTGGTTCGAGAAGACGGAGGAGATTCACCGCCGAATCCGCGACACACAGGGGGAGAATATCGCGGCCGCAGCGGAGGCGATCGCGGACTCGATCGGCGCCGGCCGCATGGTCCACTTGTTCGGGGCGGGGCACGGCTCCCTGCCGGTGATGGAATGCTACCCTCGCATCGGCGGCTTCGTGGGCTATCACCCAATGACGGAGCACTGCCTGTCCTACTTCACGAACGTCGTCGGAGACAGCGGCGTGCCTCAGTTCCTCTTTCTGGAACGGCTGGAGGGGTTCGCCCAGATCATACTGGAGAACTACCGCCTCGACCCTCGCGATACGATGATGATCTTCTCACACTCTGGCATCAACGGCGTCGTCATCGACATGGCCTTGGAGACCAAGAAGCAGGGACTGACCCTGGTCGCGCTCACGTCCATGGAGCACACTCTCTCGGTTCCTCCTCGCCACTCCAGCGGGAAGCGCTTGTGCGAGATAGCCGACATCGTCGTCGATACCTGCGTCCCGGCCGGAGATGCAATGATCGAGATCCCCGGCCTGCGAGAGAAGGTGGGGCCCGGCTCGACGTTCGGCTTCGTCACCGCGGTCAACGCGATCAACTGTGAGGTGGCGCGCCTGCTCACCGAGCGCGGTCAGCCGCCGATCGTGAACATCTCCCACAACCTTCTGCCGCCGGACGAGGCCCAGGCCCAGATGAAGCGAGTGTGGGAGGCCTACATAGAGCGAGTGAAGTTGCGCGTTTAGCGCGCCGACTGTGTCCGGCAGGCATCCACGCCAGGCCCGTCAACTCGCACGTTGCCAGCGTCCCTGTTGCGCATCGGCAGCCACCGCAGTCTGAGCTGCGATGGCTGCCGCACCTCTGCGCCGCTTTCGGCCCAGTTCCCCGACCCAGACGTTACCCAGCGCGCCCCTTTCGGGGCCCAGTGATGTCACAGGCCGGGGGGCTGCTCCTGCGCAACGGCCGGAACCTCCCACATGCTGACCTGCTGGATGAAAGCCCCGATGGGCTGCTCTGTGGGCGGCTGGCCGCCAAAGCCCATCTTCATGACACAGGGCAGGGGGCCCCAGATCTCCATGGCGACGACACGGCCGTCGACGAGGGAGGCGGCGATTTCCCCGCGGAAGTACTCGGTGCTCTTCATATCCAGAGTGACCTGCGGGGTGTCCATCTTCTGGGTCACCTCGTTGCCCTCCATCGAGAACCAGATGAGCACGCACGGCTCGCCGCGAAAGCGAGTCAGACCAGCGATGCTGGTCTGCATCTCACCCGCGTGGTATCGGCCTACCGACTCCTCCCCTGTAGCAGACGTGATGTCCCAGGGCTCGAAGGCCGCGTGGCGCCACGTGTCCCCGATACGGACCGTGCCGCCGCTCTCGTCGCGCAGGGAAAGGAGGACGGCATCCCAGCCCATGGCGTCCATGGTGAGAACCTTCAGCAGGTAGCCGACGGCCTCGTTCCCGAGGCGGGCGAAGTCGGCGGGGGGATTGACGTAGTCGAACGTGCGAGGCGAGAACTCGTAGGAGATTCCTCGCGCGTTCGGGAACTCCTGGAGGCTCGGATAGTCGTTCGGGCCCGTGCCCATCGCGGTGGCGAAGCTCTGCCACTCGCACTGCTCCACCCAGAGGCCGGGTTCGGCCTCGCGCACAAGCGTCCGGGCCAACTCGGCCTCGGCGACCATGCGGCTCATGACCTTCCCCTCTCGGTCCACCGTCAGGTTCACCCGCTTGATCTGGTAGCGATGCTGCTCGCCGGCCTTGCCCTTGCGGGTGAGGTCGAGCGGCTGGTTGAGAGCCTCCGTCCAGGCCGAGGCTTCGACTGGCTGCTCATCCCACGGCACCGCGGGCCACCAGCCCCAGATCTTCGACTCGTCGGCGGGCGGCTGAGGCGCGGCCGACTCGCCTTCACTCGCGGCCGCCATACCGATGGCGGCGAGCAGCAACAGCACGACGCAGATGTTCAGTGTGACTCGCGGCATTCCGTCTCTCATCATCGACCTCCTATGCGTTCACGTCGTCAACGCGCCGCCCGCCGTTTGCGGGGGCTGCGCGCGGCGCGTTTGATCCTGCCGGCGGCCCACTTGGTCCACTCCACCTCGCCCTCATAGCCGCGAATCCCGTGCTGGAGGGCGAGGCGAGGGTGCAGGGGGGCGTCGGACGGCATCTCTCTCTCGTGCCCGTGCAGCTCCTCGACGTAGGATTCGAGCGCCTCTCGATAGCTGTCGAGATACGCCAGCACCTGCTCGGCCGAGAGCTTTCCCTCAGCGAGGGCGAAGCGAAGGATGGGCGCCCCTCCGCCTCGGATCAACTCGTCTCGCGTTACGGGCTGGTGGAGCCAGCCCTCAAGAGCTTCCTCGCCGGCGTCGGTGAGAGCGTAGACGCGGCGTGGCCGCGTCTCTCTGGTCCTGTCCAGCTGGGCGTCGAGCAGGCCGCGCCGCGCGAGTCGGCGCAGGGCCGGGTAGATGGCGCCCGGGCTGGCGCTGAAGTGGGCGAGGGGCGTAGTGGCGAAGACCTTGTGGACATCGTAGCCCGCCATCGGGGACATCCCGACCAGCCCGAGGAGAGCGTATTCGAAGGTTGTGAGGCGTTCTTCTGACATCGGGACACCTATATCTACGGGTAATATTACGTAACGTAATATTACTTACCATACTTCCGGCGCCATGTCAAGGGGGTTCTGCCAAGTTTTTTCGTGGAGGCACGGGGGGACTGCGTGGGGCGGGTGGATGAGGGCGGCCCTGGGGAGTGCGGCGACGTGCCGGTATGCGCGACGTCAACAGGCGGCGGGAGCAGGAGCCGCCTCCCGAGCGCCGGGTGCACCTGCGCTCACTCGTCGAATGACGACCGCAGGTGCCGGCGCGCGCGACGTCAACAGGCACCGGACCTGACCGGGGTGCACGGCCCCGGGGCTGCTGGCGATGGCGGACCGCCAGCGCTGCCCCAACTCCGGACGCCTCGCCCGTGCGACCCGCGATCGGTATGGCCCGGAGGGGACCGTCGGCGAGGCGATTCGGCCGCGGGCCCCCGAGGCCGAGGGCCCCCGGTCTGTCGGCGTCTCAGAGAAACCCCCAGGCCGAAGAAGGAATCCCGGCTGCGCCAGCGAAGCTGTCGGCGAGGGGGTGCAACTAGGCCCTTACCCATGCAGTGAGACCTTGCTGAGTTTCAGGCCTCCTACTAGCTAACTGCTTGGAGGGAAGGGCGATGCACCGCCACGCATTGCTGCGCGGGCGAGCGGCAGTGGACTCGCTGCTCGGCCGATCCGGCTCATCTCTGAGGGCACACCGACGCCTGGCCTGGTGCCCGAAACCACCTCTCGTCGCGCTCGTCGTCACCGCGCTGCTGCTGCTCGCGTCGGGCAGCACTGTCTACGCTCAGGCAACCACCATCTTCTCGGACGACTTCGAGGCAGGCATCGTAGGGTGGACCATTACTCCGGTCATCCGCTCGTTGAGCGGACCTCCCAGCAACGGCGCCGCGTGCGCGAACATCCGTCGCAGTGGCAACATCCAGCAAACCATCTCCACGGCCTCCTATGAGAACATTTCCGTGTCCTTCTACATGGGGGCCTTGGGCCTGGAGCCGGGAGACGAGGTGCGGGCGCTGTGGTTCGACGGTGCCGCCTGGACATTGCTGGCCACTATCGCCGACGCGACCCAGAGGAGGACGGGCTCCCTCACTACTACCAGTTCGCGCTTCCGGTTGCCGCTGATGATAACCCTGCGTTTGCTCTGAGATTCGAAGGCACTGGCGCCCAGCCGAACGACCGGGGGTATGTCGATGACGTTGTCGTCCTGGGCGATCTCATCTACTACTCACTGGACCTGTCGGGAGTGGGCAACGACTCGGTGACGGTGGATGGCACCCCCCATGCGCTGCCCTGGTTAGGCAGCTTCGCCTGGGGCGCCACAGTCACGCTGGATGCAGTGCCAGACCCGGGCTGGGAGTTTGACAATTGGACCGGCGACTACAACTGGGCGGACACACCCATCACCGTCACGATGGATGCAGACAAGAGCATAACGGCCAACTTCAGCCCCCAAACGACTCTGACGCTAACTGCCAATCCCGCTGGCAGCGGCTCGGTGAGGGTGAACGGTGTGCTCCACTCACTGCCGTGGTCGGGGCAGTTCGACACAGGGACTAGTGTCACGCTGGAGGCGGTTGCGGGCCCGGGCTATGAGTTTGATCCCTGGTCTGGTGATCTCAATTGGCCGGTCAGCCCTGTAACGACGACCATTAACGAGGACATGGCCATCGTCGCGAACTTCGTCGCCGCGGCCGGCTACTCGCTGCGCATATCTGGCAGCGGCGGTTCGGTCCTGGTCGACAGTGCTGGCATCACGCTGCCGTGGTCTGGGAACTTCGACGTCGGGACGAGTGTGACGCTCGAGGCTGTCCCAGCGGCCGGCTGGCAGTTCGACAACTGGTCGGGCGACGTGATTGGCACAGACAACCCCATCACCATCACGATGGACGCTCACACATCGGTGACGGCCCACTTCAGTCGGCTCACCCACACGCTGGATGTGGCATTCGACGGCAGCGGAAGTGTCGTCGTGAACGGCTCAGCCTGGTCTTTGCCGGGAACAGAGGATATACCCCAAGGCAGCATCGTGGAACTTGAGGCCGTGCCGGAGTACGGGTGGCGCTTCGTGGGCTGGTCGGGGGATCTGTCTGGAACAGACAACCCAATCGTGTTTATCATGGACAGCGCCAAGGCGGTTACGGCCCAGTTCATCCTTCCGAGCACATACTTCCTTACTGTGCGGAAGACGGGCTCGGGCTCAGTCCTGGTGGACGACGAGGCGGTGTCGCTGCCCTGGACCGGAGAGTATGCAAGAGGGGTCGAAGTTACCCTTGATGTGGCCCTTGAGGAGGATGAGGAGTTCGTTGGCTGGTCGGGGGCCCTTACGGGAAGCGACGCTCCCGTCACGGTACTGATGGATGCAGACAAGGAGATCACCGCTCACTTCGGGTGCATTCCGACTTTCCTCGACGTCCCGTGCGAGTACTGGTGCTTCGATGATGTGGAAGCGATTGCCGAGGCCAGTCTGACATACGGTTATCCAGATGGGCTCTACCGACCGAATCTGCGCGTTGACCGCGCCCAAATGGCACTGTTCATTTCGAGAGCGATGTGCCACCCGGCGGATGTGCCGACGGGGACTGCTGAGGCATCCTTCCCCGACGTGTCGCTGCAACACTGGGCCTTCGACGCGATAGAGTATGCCTTTGCGAACGATGTGGTTCAGGGCTATGGCGACGGCAGTTACCAGCCTGCGCTCCAAGTCACCCGGGGACAGATGTCCGTTTTCATCGCTCGCGCCATCTGCACGCCAACTGGCGAAGACGGTCTGGTCGACTATGCACCACCGGTGATTCCAACGTTCGCCGATGTCCCAGAGTCCTTCTGGTGCTACAAGCACGTGGAGTATCTGGCCGAGCGCGGTGTGGTCGTAGGGTACTCAGACGGGTTGTACCGACCGACGTCTTGGGTGACCCGGGACCAGATGGCGGTCTACGTCCATCGCGTGCATGACTTGCACTGATGTCTCCTGCGCGAGAGCTGTACGGCTGGCGGTCGGGGCAACGGCCGCCGCTTGCCTCCATCGGCGGGGAGTAGCACAGGGCAGAGGAGAGGCCCCGGCGGAATCGTGCTGAGTGGGTGCCTGCGATATGGGCCGAGCGCCGGGGCCGAGCCTTCCTCTCGACTGGCATGCCGACTAACCTCGGCCCATCGCCGTGCACCTGGTCAAGCCTGGGCTCCAGTAGGTCGCTTAGTGCCCCGCGTGTTGCCCCCTCAGGACGAGCCGCGTCTGTGTTCGGGAAACTCCGAGCTGGTCTGAGTGTCCGCGAACCCCTGCTGCAGGGAAAGGACATTCTGACCTCCGAAGGGTAGGAATCTGGCTGTTCTGTGGGAAAGCGGCATTCGCGTGATCGCAGACGACGCGCTCTCCGCGGATCTTCTGCGGACCCTCAACAGCCAGCTTGTCTTGCCGCTTCGCCGCGACGTGGAGATCGGTCCCACGGTGTGCCCACCGGTGCCCGATTGCCGCGCGGACCAGCAGAGGAACGGGCGGAGTTCGTCGAGCACGGACTTGCGCCGCGGACGGCGTTTCTGCGCTGAACGAAATGGCCTCAGATGAGAGCCGCGATGCTTCGTGGCAACGCCCGGCGGAGGCCCTGGAGGGAGGTGAACTCCCGAGGAGGTGAGCCCCGACTTCCGATAGAAGTACGCATCCGGGACTGAGGATGAGTATGGGAGACGGACCCTCCAAGCGCGCGAGCAGCGTGACGCCGTTCCTCGTCATGGAGTTGCTCGACCAAGCGAAGCTCATGACGACCAGGGGCGAAGACATCATACGCCTGGAGGCGGGAGAGCCGGACTGGACGTCGCCGGCCACCGTGATCGAGGCCGGCAAGAAGGCCCTCGACGACGGCCAGACAGGCTACACGCCAAGCGCCGGGATGCTGCCGCTGCGGGAGGCGATATCGGACTGGTATCGCGCGCGCTACCGCGCCGAGATCCCTCCGGATCGGATATTCGTGACGTCCGGCTCCTCACCGGCCCTGCTGCTGGCGATGGCGGCGGTGGTCGAGCGCGGCGACGAGGTTCTGATGGCCGACCCCGGCTATCCGGGGTATGCCAACGCGGCGCGCTTCCTCGATGCCAAGTGCGTGCGGTTCCCGGTGCTTGAGTCGGAGGAGTTCATCTACTCCGCCGATCGCATTGCAGAACTCACGAGCGATCGCACGAAGGTGATCATGGTGAACTCGCCGAGCAACCCGACCGGGGCGTACGTGAGTCCTGAGGAGCTGGAGCGGATCTCCTCGCTCGGCCCGTGGGTCATCTCGGACGAGATCTACCACGAGATATGCTATGAGCTGGACCGCTGTCACAGCGCGCTCGAGTACACCGATCACTGCTTCATCGTGAACGGATTCTCGAAGCGATATGCGATGCCTGGATGGCGGCTCGGCTGGGTAGTTGTTCCCGATTCGTGTCTATCCGTTGTGCGCAACATGAACCAGAACTTCCTCCTCGCCGCGAGCACAGTGGCGCAGGCGGCCGGACTCGAAGCTCTCCGCAACGGCGAGGAGCATGTGCGGCGCATGCGGGACGAATATCGCTCTCGGCGCGACCTAATCGTGCGTCGGCTGAGGGAGATCGGCTTCGGCGTGCCCGGCTATCCGGCCGGCGGGTTCTACGTGTTCGCCAATGCCACGCCGTTCTCGGAGGATTCGGTCGCATTTGCCGAGGAGTTACTGAGAGAGACGGGCGTCTCCGTGACTCCCGGCGTAGACTTCGGCCCCGCGTGCAGGACGTACATCCGACTCAGCTACACAACTGAGCGCGGCCGGATCGCGGAAGGCATGGACCGCCTCGAGCGTTACCTGGCCGCGCGCGCAGCCCCGAGGTAGGCATCGGGGCGAGACGAGACTTGGGAGGAATCGATGAGCAGGCCGCTGAGTGTCGTTGCCCCGGAGTGGTGGGACTACACCACGCTGGAAGAGGAGCTGATCGAGGAGGCCGCGAGGCTGACGCCGGACGACATACTCGCGCTATCCCGGCCCGGCTTCGAGGTGGTGTTCTACGAAACGTTGGAGAGCTTCTACCTGGCGGAGGCACTCGAGTACATCGAGGCCTGGCAGCAGGCGACTGAGGACAAGCCGGCCGGTATTTGCGGACCGATCGGGCCGACGGAGCAGCTGCCTCTGGTGGCGCAGCTCGTTAACGCGATGGACCTCGACCTGCGGCACGCTCACTTCTGGGGGATGGACGAGTGGTACATGGATGGCAAAGAAGTGCCGGCGACCCATAATCTATCCTTCGAGCGGGCAGACCGAGAGCTGTGCTTCGACCGCATCAAGCCTGAGCTACAGATGCCGGAGGAGAACCTGCACTTCCCGAAGGCCAGCAACCTCAAGCAGTACAGCGCGGCCTTCGACCGCGTTCACTGCGTCGTCATGCAGGGCGGCCAGGGAGAGGTGAAGCACTGGGCCTTCAACGATCCGCCGAAGCGTGAAGGCCCCCACGCCGACGAACCGCCGTCTCCTGAGGAGTATCTGAAGCTGGGGGCGCGGGTCGTGGCCCTGCACCCGATGACCATCATCCAGAACGCGCGCACCTCCGGCGGCGGCAAGGTGTCGGAGGTTCCCACGCAGGCCCTCACGGTGGGCCCGCAGGAGACCTGGAAGGCAGGGAGCGTCTCCATCTGGCACGCCGGCAAGCACGACAACCCGTTCGGCGTTCGGCTCACCGCCTTGATGATCTCGAACAAGATCGCGGACAGCGCGGTACCGATGTCGCTGTTGGCCCTGCACCCAAACGTCCGCTTTAGCTTCTACCGGCACGGCATCGGCACGTGTGCGACCGAGATGCACTAGCACGCGCGGCGCTGTGGCTGAGAGTCGAGCTCGCGATCGGCTATCAAGCACCGGCGCCGGGGGCCATCGTGCTCTCGGGCCAGATCCTCGAACCTGGGCCAGTGTGTGCTGTGGGACTGACATGGTGACTGGCGCGGTTCACAGGGGAGGTGAAGTGCCGCTGTTGCGGCGCCGCCGTCTTCGGAGACCGGGTGGAGATGGTAGCCAACTTCAGCGGGGGCGACCACGCCTACCTCGAGACCATCATCCCAGGGCGAAGCGTGCTTGCCCGGTGGCTTGAGACCGGGGAGGCGCGGATCTTCACGCCTCCTGCGCCACTCAGCTGGCCCGTTGTGCGCGAGGAGGACTGCCGTACCGCGCTCGGGAACCATTGGGCATGGTGCACGAGGGCCCATTCCTGCCACCCAGGGTCCAGTCTACGCTCCCCCATGGCAGGACCGGTCCGAAGGCTCCGATGGCGCTTCTCGGCGGGCATGGGACACCGTGTGGCAGGGAGGCGCAGGCGAAGGTAGGGAGAGGGGAGCAGGTGTTGCCCGGAGGAGGATCATCCTCCCTTCCCCGCGGCGGGGCCGCTCGTGAGTCTCTCAGGCCTGCCGTCGGGGAGTCTGGTGCGGCACTCCTGCAGGGAGTCAGAGCAGGACCACTGCGGCAGCTCGCGTGCGAAGGGAGAGGATGAAGGCGAAGCGGGCACGAGATACCGAGTCGAGCGGCCGGTCGTACGTGCGAGCGGACATGCTGGCCTGCACATGTATTCTCCTGCTGTGCCTCGGCTTCTTCTGGCCAGTGCTCGGGGGAGGAGTTCTCGTTCCGGCCGAAGGCCTCTTCCTTGTCGATTACCTCTTCGCTCAGCACGAACCTCCGGGCGTGTCAACGTGGCAAAACACCATCCTCCTTGCCGACCTCACGGGGATGATCTACCCCTGGCGCCACTACGCGGCACGGAGCTTCGCCGCCGGGTTCGTGCCGCTGTGGAACCCCTACTCTGCCTGCGGCATGCCCCTCCTCGCCAACAACCAGTCGGCCGTTCTCAACCCGGTGAACGTGCTTCTCAACTCTGTTCTTTCAGCCCCTGCCGCTCAGACCGCGTTCGCCCTTTTCACCCTCATTCTGGCCGCGCTGTCCACCTACGGCCTCGTCCGCTCCCTCGGTGGGACTCCCACCGGGGCGTTCGCTTCGGGCCTCATCTACGGATTCTCGGGCTTCATCTTCATCTGGCTCGGCTACCCGCTTGCCGCCACCGCCGCTGTATTCCCTCTCTTGCTCTGGGTCACCCATCGCTTTGCAGACAGGCCGTCGCTGACGCGGGCGGCCCTCATCGGGCTCCTCATCGGATGGCAGTTGCTGTCAGGGCATCTCAGCACAGCCTTCCAGACGCTTGCCTTCTGGGCGATCTTTGCGGGTTACGTGATGGTGCGACGGCGCGCCACTGCACAGCCGGCCTGCGCGCGCCGGTACGTGGGGATGCTGCTGGCGGCATTGGTCCTGGGCGGCACCCTCGCTGCGGCTCAGCTGCTGCCCCTCAAGGAGTTCTTCGACAACAGCACCATTGCCAGCACCGGTAGGTCTCGCTACTCGCGCGCGTCCGTCAGCGAGAGTGTCGCGGGCAGCATCCTCGGCGACCAGTATTTCATGCGTTCCATTGCTCCGGGCGAGGTCGCCCTGCTCTTCAACCCCGAAGCTCACGGCCATCCCGCCTTCCACGACTACAGACAGCACCCGGAGTACGGGAACTACGCTGAGCGCACGAGCTACCCCGGCGCGCTTGCCCTGCTCGCCCTGCTGTCCGGCCTCATCTGGCGCCCCGGACCCGGACACCGTCGGTTCTTCCTGTTCGCGGCCTGGGCTGTCTTTGCGGTTCTGCTCCACCTGCCCCTCTTCAACACCGTCGTCTACCTGCCACTGCTGCGGCTCGCCTCTCCGCAGCGCATGCGCTTCATCTTCAGCTTGTGCACCGCTGTTCTCCTGGGGCTTTCGCTCTCGGATTGGCTCAGTGCTTCCGGCCGCGACCGATCGCGGAGACTCACCTCCCTGGCCGCAGTTGCCGTCGGCCTCGCCTGTCTGTCGGCCGCTCTGGCACTGCGTGCGTTCCCACGCCTCGCCCCCGGGTTCCCGGACATGCCTCCGAGCATCCGCGACCTCCGACTGGCAAAGCTGTTCGCCCCCGCCATCGCGGCGGCCGCTCTGGCTCCGGTGTTTCTCCTCGCCGCGCGGGGCCGCCTGGGCGGGCGACTCGCGGCCTGCTCGCTCCTCGTGCTCACCGTTGCCGACCTCTTCACCTTCGGTGCCCGGTGGCACGCGATCTGTGCATCGGATCGCTTCTTCCCATCGCTGCCAGAGATCGGGCGCATGCGCGAACTTGTCGGGAACCAGCGCGTTACCGGCCCCCCGCAGATCTTCCGGCCAAACCTCTCGATCGTCTACGAGTGCTATGACAGGCGCGTGTATGATCCCATCGCCGTCGCCAGGTACATCTCACTCGTCGAGGCCGCCCACGGCATCCCGCCGGGCACGAACCCGGCCATCTCCCTCGGCAGCACAGAGCCCAACCCGGCTCTGGAGCACCTGACGAGCGCGAACGTTCGCTGGGAGCAGGACGCAGCCGGACGCCCTCGCCTCGCGCGTATCCCCGATCCGCTGCCCCGCGCCTATGTCGCGCCGGGTGTGGTCGCTCGATCGCGTCAGGAGGCGCTGGAGCTTGTGCTGACCGAGCTTGACCCGTGGAAGGAGGCTGTCATCGAGGCCGATGCCTCTCCCTTGTCGGGCATGGACCGGATCGCTCCCGCCAAGCTGACCACCTACTCACCCCACCGCGTCACAGTGCGCGCCGAGAGCAGCAGCCCCGCCTGGCTCATCCTCACCGATGCCTGCTTCCCGGGATGGCGCGCCACCGTCAACGCGGCCGAGGCCGCAATCTCACCGGCCAACTACGCCTTCCGCGCGGTGCGACTCCCGGCCGGCGAGAGCACCGTGACCTTCACATACGAGCCAGCAAGCTATCGCCTCGGGCTTTTCCTCGGCCTGCTGTCTCTCTGCGCCGTGGTCGCCATTCTCGCCGCGGCCGCCGGAAGCGCCATGAAGAGCCATGTGCAGGCCGACTACGTTATAGCGCGTGAGGAGTGTGGGGGGCCGGGGTCGAAGTGACCTATGATGAAGGCGGCCGGTACGTCTCTGGTGAACGATGGGAAGCGGCCCCTTGACTCCGGCGAAGCGGACCTCATCGACCCGCCTCGCCGCGAGCGAAGGGCATGCTTGAGAAGACGGATGTTCACTGCCAGACGGTCATCGCCGGATTCCGCGGCACGGATTGAAGGTTGATCGCCTGTGAGGAGAACTAGCTGTGCATGAGATCGAGAACTACGAAGAGCAAGTCTACGCGGGAGTGCTGGGGAAGGTCGTCGGGGTGTACATGGGGCGCCCGTTCGAGGGATGGCGCAAGAAGGACCTCGTCTCTCAGTGGGGGCTCGTGGATCGCTATGTCGCCGCCGACTGCGGGTACCCGCTGGTCGTCACGGACGACGACATCACGGGCACGTTCACCTTCGTCCGAGCGCTGGAGGACAGCGGCCTCTATGCCGACACGCCGGAGGACTTCTTCGGGAAGACCTGGCTCAACTATCTGATCGAGGGGAAGACCATCCTCTGGTGGGGGGGTCTAGGCGTGTCCACCGAGCACTCGGCCTATCTCCGCCTGGCGCAGGGCTTCCCCTCACCAAAGAGCGGCAGTCTCGAGCTCAATGGGGCGATCGTCTCGCAGCAGATCGGCGCGCAGATCTTCATCGACGCGTTCGGCATGGTCGCGCCGGGCGAGCCGGAGCTGGCAGCGCGACTCGCCGAGCCCGCGGCGCGCGTCTCACACGACGCCGAGGCCGTGAACGGAGCGAAGGTCGTGGCGGCCATGGTGTCGGCCGCCTTCGTCGAGAAAGATATGGAGAAGCTCCTCGACATCGGGGTCAGTGTCATCCCGGAGGACAGCTGCATCGCCCAGGTCCACCGCGATGTGCGGGCATGGACGGCGGAAGACCGAGACTGGCACAAGACCTACGACCGCATCGCCGAGAAGTACAGCTATGAAGCCTACGGGGGCTACTGCCACATGGTGCCGAACCATGCCATCATGGTCATGGCATGGAGCTACGCGGGCGACGACTTCCGCCTCGGCCAGGCCATCATCAACACCGCCGGGTGGGATACGGACTGTAACGCGGCCAACGTGGGCAGCGTGATGGGCATCCAGGTCGGCCTGGAGGGCATCAACCGGGACTACGACTTCCAATCTCCGTTCGCAGATCGGATGCTGCTCCCCACCGCGGAGGGGGCCCGGCTCACCACCGACTGCCTCATCGAAGCCCTGCGCATCGCGTGCATGGGCCGCGTTATCATGGGCTGGCCGCAGGCTGAGACGCCGAAGGGAGGCGCATGGCACCACTTCAGTCTGCCCGGCAGCCAACACGGATACATGGTAGAGAAGACGGACCAAGGAATGCCAGGTACAGCCGCGGTAGCGCATGTCACGGGGCCCGGGGGCAAGCGAATGCTCGAGATCCGGTACCGCCACGTCGCCCCAAGTCACCCTGTTCGCGTGTCTACTCCCGTGTTCGCAGAGCCAGGGGGGCCGGGGTATGCGATCGTGGGAACACCCAAGCTCTACCGCGGGCAGACTGTGACAGTCGAAGGTGTCGCAGGGGAGTGTGACGGCGGCGCGACGATCCGCCCGTTTGCGCGGTGCCTCTCGGGCGAGGACGGCCGTAATGTAAGCACAGGCACGACGGTAGTCTACGGCGACGCCGTAGACCTCGTGCCCGACACGTCTTTCACCCTCACGCTACCCGTGCCCGGCGAGAGCGGCTTCCCCGTGAAGGACATCGGCGTGGAGATCACAGGCGGCCCGGGGGCCGCGGGGGCAGTGTTCGTGGACACGGTGCGCTTCAGCGGCGCGCCGGACATCAGCATCCCCGACGAGCTTCCGCGGGACAAAGACGGCACGGTGCTGGGCTGGGTCGTGGACGCGGACCGCGTGATCGGGAAGTTCCCCCAGGACGCGGAGCCGATGACGTACTTCGGAAAGGACAAGGGCCGCGGCGTCGTCATCACCGGCACCGATGACTGGACCGACTACACGATTTCTGCCCGATTCACTGTCGCGCTGGCCGATGCTGGCGGCCTCGTGGCACGGTACCAGGGCCTTCATCGCTACCTCGCTCTGATCAAGACCGGGGACGCGCTCAAGCTCGTCGTCAACTACTACGGCGAGACGGTCCTGGCAGAGGCGCCATGCACCTGGGAGGTCGGCGAGCTGCACGACATGGCGCTGACCGTGAACGGGAATGAGATAACCGCGCGCCTCGACGGGCAGCAGATCCTGAGCGCGACCGATGACCGTCTGACCTGCGGCGGGGCCGGCTACATCGTCGAGCGCGGCCTGGCTGGGTTCCGAGAGACCGCCATCACCAGCTGAAGCGATCGGGCGAGCACTCAGTTGGCGGCTCCTCAGCGGCCGCGGGCCCTCACACGCGCTGCGCGCCCAGCCACGCGTCCACGGGGGCAAGCTCGCCCCACTCGGCCACCTTGGTCACTCCCTCGGCGCGAGCGGTCTCCTCGAACCGCGCCGCCAAGGCGGCCTTCGTCTCGCCTGTCTCGAGGCCTAGCGCGAGCTGTGTATAGATGATGGGCAGGCGCGCGACCCGGACGCGATGCAGGAGCGTGGCGTCGTCCGCCACGGCCTCCTCCGCGTCGTCGAACAGCGCGGCCGACCGGAGCACGAGGTCGGGCGTGAGATAGGATTCAGGCGGCGCGTAGATCCGCACGTGGAGGTCGGGCGTTGCCGGCGGCGGAGCAGGGCTTTCGCCGGTTGCGTCGCACTTGATGCGAGTAGCGCAACTGCGCGGCAGGAGCCCAATGCCTCGGTATGCACTGGGAATCGACGGGGGTGGCTCCAAGTGTGACGCGGTGCTCATGGAGGAGAGCGGCGCCGTCGTCGCCTGAGGACGGGGCGGCCCGACTCACGTCTACTACGATCCGCCTGAGGTGATCTCTGCCTCGTATGTCGAGGCAATCACTGGAGCGCTCTGCGTGGTCGGGGGCGCGGATATCTGGGTCGCCGGTCATCTCCCTGAAGGCGCTCCGCGAGACGCCATCACTCTCCACAACGACCTGGTCTGCCACCTCGGGGCCAGCGAGGTGGACACAGCCTTCGCGTCGGCGCAAGAGGAGTGGGGCATCATCGTCCTCGCCGGCACCGGATCGTTCGTTCACGGCCGCACCCCCGACGGCCGTGACCTCCACTTCGGCGGCAGGGGCCCAATACTGGACGACTACGGCAGCGCGTACGCCGTCGGCCTGCTGGGACTGCGAGCGGCCTTCGCCTCCCACTGGACGGAGGCCCGCCGGACGAGCCTGGCAGAAGCGATACCACGCGCGCTTGATGTGGCGAGTCTGGACGGCGTCTTCGACCGAGTCTACATCAAGGGCATCACCCGAAGGAAGATCGCGGCTCTCGCGAAAACGGTCGACGCTGAGGCGAGAGCCGGTGACCGAATCAGCATCGACTGCCTGCACCGCGCGGCTGACGAACTGGCAGAGCTGGCCGTCGACCTCATCAACGAGCTGGGCCTCGCCGACAGGTCATTCCCCGCGATCCGCATCGGCGGCGTGGCGCGCCACTCTCGCATATGGTGGGACCGGGTCTGCCACCATCTCTCCAAGGTTGCACCGGGCGTACGTCCTGTCATTCCTCCAGTACTTCCCGCCGTGGGGGCCGCGCTGCTGGCACTCAGACAGATAGGTGTGGCTTGGACAGCAGACGTGATCGCGCGTACGAGAGAGACCGCGTCGCGCCATGCATCAGACGGTTTCTGACAGGCAGCCGGCCGCGCCGTCGGACTGCTGTAGCGAGTCCGACGCGCGCCGCCCGCCCTCCGGGCCCTCGGTCTCCGGTGGGGCTCGTCGAGGCCGCGCGGCGCACTCGACCCCAGACTCACCGCCAAACAGAAGAGACGACAGAGCAGAAGAGCGCCTGGTCGGCCGATCTATACTCGGTTGACAGACGGCGGGTGCGATGAGAGAATGTGACAGCGTGGGACTCAGATGTGCGCTCAAGAGGCATCGATGGATACGCGGGCCGCGCCCGAGGCCCCTTGCTTAGTCGCTTGCCCCGTGCACACAGATACTCGCCTCATGGTGGAGCGCGTCCTGGAGGGACGCTACGAGGAGGCGCTCGACCTGCTGTTGGAGGCGAATCCGTTCACCTCTGTCTGTGGCCGCATCTGCCATCATCCCTGCGAGGAAAGCTGTCGGCGCAGCAAGGTCGATGCTCCGTTAGGGCTGCGCCAGCTCAAACGCTTCATCGTCGAGGCGACCCACGAGTACCGTGTGCGCCGACGCGGACCGGTGAGGCGTACGCGCAAGGAGCGGATCGCCATCGTGGGCGCAGGGCCCGCAGGCCTCACCGCCGCCCAGGACCTCGCGCGCGCAGGCTTCGGGGTGACCGTCTTCGAGAGTGCGACCGAGCCGGGCGGGATGTTGGGCACCACTATTCCCCGCTACCGCCTCCCTTACGACGTACTCCGGGAGGACATCGATGACATTACCGCGCTGGGCATAGAGCTGCGGACGCAGTGTGCCGTGGGCACCGACATTGCCCTTGCGGAACTGCAGCGCGAGTTCCGGGCGACTCTTCTTGCCACGGGTCTGAGCGAAAGCCGCGCCCTGGGCGTGCCCGGCATCGACAGCCATGGCGTGTTGCTCGCGCTCCCCGTGCTGCGAGCGGTATCTGTCGGTGAGCGACCACCTCTCGGCCAACGCGTGGTCGTCGTTGGTGGGGGCAACGTTGCCATCGATGTCGCGCGGTGTGCCCGGCGGTTGGGCGCCACCGAGGTCACGATGGCCTGCCTTGAGGCGCGCGAGGAGATGCCGGCCTGGGAATGGGAGGTCGAGGAAGCGCTGGAGGAGGGCGTCAAGCTCGCGACCTCGTGGGGACCGCGGGCAGTGCTGAGCGATGACGGAAGAGTCACGGGCCTTGAGCTGCGACGTTGCGTGAGCGTGTTCGACGATGACGGCAACTTCAGCCCCTCCTTCGACGAGGACGAGACCTCCGGCCTCGCCGCTGACACGGTCGTGCTGGCCATCGGCCAGGCGGCGGACCTGACCTGCCTGAAGGGCTCCAGCGTCAAGACCGCGACTGCGGGTCGACTTGAGTATGATCCCGAGACCATGACGACGTCGGAGCGCGGTGTCTTCGCGTGCGGGGAGGTAAGTACAGGCCCCGGCGCGGCAGTCGAAGCCGTAGCCGATGGTCATCGCGCGGCGCGAGCGATGCACCATTTCCTCGACACCGGAGAACTCCTGAAGCAGGCGCCCAGGGAAGAGCTCCCGACGATCGGTGACCTGCCGGAAGAGACAATAGAGCGGATCAAGCAGCGCGCTCGCGTGGAGGTGGGACGCTCACCCGGAGAGGAGCGCGTGCGCGATTTCTCCGAGATCGAGCGGGCCTTCACCGAAGGAGAGGCGCGAGCGGAGGCGCGGCGTTGCCTCGCATGTACGACGGGAGCGTTCGTGGACGAGGACCGCTGCGCTGGCTGCCTCACGTGTGTGCGGATATGCCCTTTCGAAGTCGCGACCGTAACCAAGACCGCGTCGATGCCCGAAGAGAAGTGTCAGGCCTGCGGTCTGTGCGCCGCTGTCTGCCCGGCGGCTGCGGTTGCCCTGAAGAGGTTCGGGGCCGAGCGGATCCAGGAGGATCTGAGCCGGCTGCTGTCCGAGCGACCGAAGGCCTCCCCGTCTGCCTTCATCGTATCCTACTGCTGCCTGTTCGAAACCACCAGCCGCAAGTTCCTCGAGGAGAACCCGGAAGACGTACAGAGGACGGGCGTTGCCAGAGTGTTGGTGCCGTGTGTCGGGCGGCTGAGCGTGCCGGATATGCTGCTCCCGTTCGAGCAGGGAGCCGACGGCGTGTCGATCATCGCATGCGCCGATGGCGAGTGCTTGTACCCAACCGCGGAGGAGCGGCTCGGCGCGAGGGTGGAGGAGGCCAAGCGCATCCTGGAGGAGATAGGGCTGAGCGGGGAGCGAATAGAGCTGTGGCGCACGAGGGAATCCGCGGAGGTCTCCTGGACCTCGTTCTGGGAGATCTCGCGGCGGAAGCTCGCGGGCATCGGCGCCGAGGAGCAAGGCGAAGAGACATGATCGTAGCGGAGAGAAAGCCGCTTGGCGAGATCATCGGGTTCATCGAGGACTTCCGGAAGGTGCTCGTCATAGGGTGTGGCGGATGTGCCACCGTGTGTCTGGCGGGGGGTGAGACCGAGACGAAGATCGTGGGATCAGCTCTGCGGATCGCCGCGCGGAAGGCGGGCCGACAGCAGCAGATCCTGGAAGACTGCGTGACCCGGCAGTGCGAGCCGGAGTTCGTCGAACCGGTGCCGGGCCGGCTGGGGGACGAGAACATAGACGCTGTGCTCTCGCTCGCCTGCGGAGTTGGGGTGAACTTGCTCGCGGAGAGATTGGGAGACGTGCCCGTCTTCCCTGGATTGAACACGAAGTTCCTGGGCGCGACTGCGGAGCCGGGCGTGTGGGTGGAGATGTGCGCCGGCTGCGGGAACTGCGTGCTGCATCTGACCGGTGGGATCTGTCCGGTCGCGCGCTGCTCGAAGTCCATCCTGAATGGACCATGCGGGGGCAGCAGCGACGGCAAATGTGAGATCAGCCCGGACGTGGACTGCGGATGGGAGCTGATCATCCGCCGCATGGAGAGGTTGGGCACGCTCGACAGATTGGTGGAGATCGCCGAGCCGAGAGACTGGTCCAGCTCGCCTCACGGCGGGCCCCGTCGGGTGGTGCGCGAGGATCTGCGTCAGTTGGCGGCGGAGGCGGAAGAGGAGAAGGCGACCACGGCATGAAGAGCGGCAGCAACCTGGAGCGAGTGCTGGCGGCCGGTCACTTCGCCGTGACCGCTGAGATCGGTCCGCCGATGGACTGCAACGGCGACGTAGTGCTGGAGAAAGCGCGGCTGCTTCGGGGCTATGCCGATGCCTTCAACATCACCGATTGCCAGACGGCCGTTGTCAGAATGTCGAGCATCGCGTCGGCGGTTCTGGTGATGCGAGAAGGACTGGAGCCGATCGCCCAGATGACCTGCCGGGACCGCAACCGGATTGCGATGCAGGCTGATATTCTGGGCGCCGCGGCGCTGGGGGTCCGCAACTGCCTGTGCATCGCCGGAGACCATCAGTCCTTCGGTGCCGCCGGCAGGCTGAAGGGACACCCGGGCGCGAAGAACGTCTATGACGTGGACTCGATCCAACTGGTCGCCATCTTGAAGGGGCTGCGAGACGAGGGCCGGCAGCAGGGGGGAGACGAGATCGAGCAGAGGCCGCCGCTCTGGATCGGGGCCGTGTGGACGCCGATGGGCGACCCGATCGACTTCAGGCCGTGGCGTTTGGCGAAGAAGGTAGCGGCGGGCGCGGACTTCATCCAGACGCAGGGCATCTATGACATGGAGCTGTTCCGGCAGCAGATGAAGCAGGTGCAGGACATGGGACTCCATGAGAAGACGGCCATTCTCGCCGGCATCATCGTGCCGAGGAACCTGGGCATGTTGCGATACATGGATGCCGCCGTGGCCGGCGTGAGCGTGCCGCAGGAGCTGATGGCGAGGATGTCTGCCGCGCGGAAGTCGGCCGGAGACGACAAGGCCCAGGCGAGGCGGAACCAGGAGGAGGAGGGCACCAAGATCGCCGTCGAGCTGATCGAGCAAGCGCGGGAGACCGAGGGCGTCCGCGGGGTGCACGTACAGGCGATCGAGTGGGAGCGTAAAGTGCCGGAGATTGTGGAGCGGGCAGGGCTGCTGCCGAGGCCGACCCCCCCGGCGGAGGCGTGAGGGAGAGCTTCGGCCACACCGCGGAGCATGGTTGCGGAAGCGAGAGCACAGGACGGAATCAAGCGGAGGCTGGCGATGGGAGAGGCGAAGAAGAGAATCCTTGTGGTCGATGACGACCAGGACGACCTCAAGATGATCTCCATGATCCTGGAGCCGGAGGGATATGAGGTCGTGACGGCCGAGAACGGGCTCGATGCCCTCCAACAAGTGGAGTCCAAGAGCCCGGACCTCATCCTGTTGGATGTCATGATGCCGGAACTCGACGGGTTCGCGGCGTCAGACAAGTTGAAGTCGTCCCCGAAAAGCCAGGGCATCCCAATAGTGCTGCTGACCGGAGTGGCCAAGCAGATCACCAAGAGCAAGTATCCGATCAACGGTGTCTTAAGGGCCCAAGTGGAGGAATACCTCGAGAAGCCCGTTGAGCCGGAGGAGCTGCTGCGGGTCGTTGCGAGCTTCCTCAAGTAGCTGCTCGCGACCCGGGAGACTCCGCTGATTCCACTCAGGGCAGCGGAGAGCGAAGAGGCGCGACGAGCTGGTGTCGAGCCGACGGAAGGCCAACTGCTGGGAAGTCATGTCCTGCGGGCACGGGCCGGGCTCTGCAGAGCTGTGCCCCGCAGCGCTTGACGTTACCTCAGCTGGTGTCAACGGTGGGGTCAATGCCGGACGCATCTGCTGGACCGTGCCGGGCACCCTCTGCTTCGGCGAGCCCCAAGGAGACTTCGTAGACAAGCAGGAGCGTTGCCTCGCCTGTCGCTTCTTCCTGCAGGTCCGAGACGAGGAGGGACAGGAGTTTCGCTTCGTGAAGCTGGCCCAGGGTATCCGCGACGCGGACACCCTGCACGCGCGGATCACCCAGGTGGAGTCTCTGATGGGCATCCGCGACCGGCTTCGGGCCAGATTCAACCTCGACGCCGTCATCGGGAGCCTCGTCCTTCTGCTACGAGGCAATCCCCCGCGGCTCCACGGCGAGTTCACGCTGCGCGGCAGAGCGGCGCAGGTGGACATTCCCTTCGATGAGAGCAGCGCGGTGGGGTATGCTGCCGTCAACGACCAGGCGGTGAACGTCAAGAACCCGTACCAAGCGCCAGTCCAGCAAGACGATGTCCCGTTCAACCAGGCCTTCGACGAGGCCTGCCACTGCCGGACCGATTCTCTCCTGGCGGTACCCGTGCATGACTCGGAAGGCCGAGTGCTAGGGGTGATAACGGCCGCAAACAGCGAGAAGGGAGCCTTCTCTCAGGACGACCAGTGGTTCATGGAACGCTATGCCGTCGAGGTCGGACTGGCCGTCGAGAGGGCGCGTCTGCTGCACGAGGCAACGGCCGCGGGGCGCATGGCGTCTATCAGCGAGTCGCTGGCCGGGCTATCTCACTTCCTCAAGGATGTGGCCCATGCTCTGACGGGGACTTCCTTCATCATTCGGCGCGCCGTCGAGCGTGGTCGCATGGATGACATTAAGACGGCCTGGGAGATCCTCGACCGACATGTGAAGCGGCTTGCGGATCTCTGCAAGGACGTGCTCACCTACGATCCAGAACGGCCGGACGAGATTTGCCCGGGCAACCTGAACGACACCGTCGCCGATGCCGTCAGCCTCCTGCAGGCCGAAGCGCGAACGAGAGCCATCGACCTGACCACGGAGCTCGGTCGCGGCCTCAACCGCTGGCCGCACAGCAAGCGCGGGATCTACCGCTGCGTAGTGAACTTGGTGGTGAACTCCATGGACGCCTGTCCTCCCAGCGGCGGCCGCGTCGTAGTTGCCACAGACCACCGCGACGGACGGGCCATCATCCGAGTGTCAGATAACGGCGAGGGCATGGATGCCGAGTCGAAGGGGCAGATGCTGGAGACGTTCAAGACCGGAGACAGGGCGCGAGGCTCGGGCATCGGCCTGCCCACCGTGGTTGACATTGTGGATCGCCACGGAGGTCAGCTCGAAGTCGACTCGGAACTCGGAGGGGGCTCGGCGTTCACGATCTACCTGCCCCGCGCGGGCTGAGCTGTGTTGGCCACCGGCCACTGGCGAGCACAGGACGGGAACTTCTCGCGGCCTGTCTCTTGACTTGGCGCCACTGTCCTCTGAGGAAGTGTGTCCCACGCCGGCGCCAAGCAGTCCTCTCGAGCTCGGGTGTGCGCGGGGACAGAGAGGCGCTGGCGAGGTCGCTGGCGCGTGACGGAGGCAGGGTCTCCTGGACTGCTGGTGAAGAGCCATCCGTGAGACGAAATGGAGGGAGGGACGCGACATGAGGAAGATCTTGGTTATCGACGACGAGGCGCCCATAGCCCGGATGATAACAACCGTGCTGAAGTCGGCCGGCGTCGAGCACACGATGGATTACTGCAGCGATGGGGCCCAGGGGAAGATAATGGCGGCCCAGGGCGAGTACGATCTCATCAGCCTGGACATCAACATGCCCCTCATGGACGGCGTGGAGGCGCTGGAGGAGATGAAGGGCAATCCAAAGTCGGCTCGCATCCCGGTGGTCGTGATCACCGCCGATGAGGATCCAGATCTCCACGCGCGCCTGTTGGGCGCTGGTGCGGCTGCGGTTGTCACGAAGCCGGCCCCGGCCGAGGATCTCGGCAAGCTGCTGGAGCAGGTCCTCGCTGGCGGGGATGTCAGACCGCTTTCGGCGCCGGGAGGAGATTCCGACCTCGCGCCCCTTGACTCCTAGGACTCGCTCGACGCCCCATACCCAACCGCGATGTCCCGCGGGTCGTACACGGCCACAGGCCGTGTCTGATGCCTCCGAGGACATCTGGGTACCATCCCTCTGAGAGATGGAAGGCGCTCTTCCCTGGCGGGCCGACCTCGGCGGGAGAGCCTGGTCTGCGCGCACCTCTCAGTCGCTCACATAGCCCCTGGTTGAGGAGACTATCAGTGGAACCGAACGCCGGCGATCCCGCCACCACCTACTTCGCACCGGCCGAACGGGCCACCGAGGAGGAGCTCCGCACGGCCCGCGACCAGTTCCTGTCCAATCGCATCGCGTCGACCGTCCTGGAGGGCGTACCGGACCCCGTAATCGTGCTCAACCGCGAGCGCCAGATCGTGGCCTGCAACTCATCCTTCCTGGGGATTGCTGGAAAGGCTGATGCTGAGGAGCTGCTCGGCGTGCGGCCCGGCGAGGCGGCCTACTGCCTTTACCGGGGGGAGGGTCCCGGGGGCTGCGGTACTGGCGAGCACTGCGTCGAGTGCGGCGCCGTCAACGCGATTCTCGCGTGCCTGGAGTCAGGCCAGCCCGTAACGCGCGAGTGCCGCCTGCAGACGGCCGGGGAAGCTGACGGCGGGGCGCTTGACTTAATGGTTCGCGCCAGTATCGTCCCCATCGAGGATCGGGACTTCGTCGTCGTGGCCCTCCGGGACATAAGCGGTGAGAAGAGGCGACGGGTGCTGGAGCGGGTATTCTTCCATGACGTCCTCAACACCGCGACGGGCATCTACTCGCTCGCGTGGCTGCTGAACGACACGGAGCAGGATGTCGAGGAGGAGGCCGAAGCCAAACAAGACCTCCTTCACCTCTCCCAGCAGATCTCGGACGAGATCGCCGCGCAGCGTCAGCTGCTTGCGGCCGAGAGAGGTGAGCTGAAGCTGAAGGTCTCCGAGGTGTCGGTCTCTGAGGTGTTGGACAAGGTCATCGCCGCCTATCGCCGCCATAACGTGGCGCGGGGGCGCGAGCTGCAGCTTGGCCCCGCGCCGGCGGTGAGCATCGAGACCGACGCGACTCTCTTGCAGCGGGTCCTGGGCAACCTCGTGAAGAACGCACTCGAGGCCACCCCCGAGGGTGGCGCTACGCGCGTCTGGGCCGAGGAGCATCCCGGCGAGATCATCTTCCGCGTGGCGAACCCTGCGGTGATGCCGGAGTCCATCCAGCGCCAGGTCTTTCAGCGCTCCTTTACCACGAAGGGTGGGACGGGACGCGGCATTGGCACGCACAGCGTGAAGCTATTCACTGAGCGCTATCTTGGCGGAAAGGTCGACTTCACGAGCACGGAGCCCGACGGCACCGTCTTCTCGGTAACGCTCCCTCGCCCTTAGGGCAAAGGTGAGTGAGGGGCCTATGGGCAGGGGCTCGTGGCCTCAGGAACGACCTCGAACGGCCGGCTCCGGCTGACGAAGTCGCGGTCCTCACCCGAGCTGAGCAGGGCCGTCCCGCGCACTGCCAAGCGGTACACACCCGGCGGGACGCCGAGTGTCGCAGCAATGGCAACTGGCTTGCCTGAGCGGACGTTCCCCAGACGGCGGATGGACTCGCCATCCGTCGTCTCCAGCCAAACGGCGCCGAGAGCGCCAGTCACTTGTTCCGCGTAGTTCGATTCGGAGGACAAGACGACTTCGAGGCCAACAGACGCGCCCTCGGGGTAGGCCGGCCCCAGCCTTCCTTCGGCTCCCTCTCCGAACCTGAACTCCACCCGCGGGGCCGGATGAGGCGGAACGGTCTCTGTCGCGGTCAGCGAAGAATGAAGCTGGGCCAGACGGCCCTCCGTCCGGCCGAGGTGCTCGTAGGAGAAGCACACGAACCCGTCCGCGCCTAGACCGCGGGCAGACTCAAACTGGTCGATCAGATCGTGCGTTTCGGCTATGATGAACTCGCCGATGCCGATGTAAAGCGGAATCCGTCCGGCGACGATGTTGACCTCGCCGACCACCATCCGCTCCAGTTCCTCGCGACTGGTCGTGTAGTTCATGGGGCAGACGAAGTCCAGCAGGCCCTCGTCGATCCAGTGCCTCCAGTCCTGATTCGCCCAGTTGATCGC
>JALGXV010000025.1 GCA_029821885.1 Candidatus Hebobacteria bacterium | reverse complement strand
GTCACACAGCCGCTCGTGGAGGCTTCGGTGCATGATCTCCTTGTCGGGGAAGACCGCGCCCATGAGGTTCTTGAGGCCGAGGGTGATGTAGGCCATGCTGTGGCACTTGAGCTTCGGGATGCTGATGAGGCAATCGGCCTCCAGCACGGTCTTCGGCAGCACGACGTTTTCGAGGGAGAGCGCCTCCGGTATCTCCACCGTCACGTGCTCGTCGTCGTAGAGGTTCAAGAGACGCACGCCTCTGCGTTCCGCCATCTCCGGCAGGCCAACCATGTCGAAGGCGCGCTGGGTGCGGGCCCTTTCCCAGGTGCTCTCCGCGACGGTGATGTCCCTGGCGCCGATCTCCTCCTGCAGCCACTCGATGACCGCCTCGATGACGCGCGGGTCAGTGGTCGCCCCGGTATCGGGCATCCTCGGCTCCACGTAATTGGGCTTGAGGACGAAACGGGCCTCCGGGTCGAGCCCCTGAGCGGCGCCGATCAGCCCGAGCGCCTCTCGCACCGCCGGGAACGGGTCGCGTCCTTGCACGACTGACACAACGGGCCTCGACATCTGGTCTCTTCCTCGCGGTATCCCAGCTCCGACTTCGTTGGTGGATGCTCCAGGCGCTATGCCAGCGTTCAACCGCCTTGTCGGGTGCTCCAGCTACCTCTTTAGCCTTATACCCCCAACCAGCAGGCCCTCATCGCCCACATCGCGCGCACCGAGCAACACGCTCCATTCAGTGCGGCCCGCGAAGATCGGAACGTCGGCCAGGATGTCGGCTCGGGGGTTGTTGGGATCGAACAGATCGAGGGAGAGCACGGAACGCCTGGGAAGATTGAAGTCCGCGCCGAGGCCCAGCCTCGAGCGCATCAGACCGTATCGGAACGTGACCTTTTCGTACCGGTCTCCGATCTGCGCGGTGACATCGTTCTCCTCGCCGATGTCGTCCAGACCCAGCCGGAAGAAGCGGCTCTCTCGCGTTTCGAAGTCGAAGCGAAAGCTCGGGAACCAACGGTCGGCCTCCCCGCTGTAGGCGACGTCGAAGGCGGCCTCGACCTCAGGAGGCTGCAGCCGCTCGCGGATCGCCTGACTCGTGCCAGCCATCTCTTCGGCCTCCTCCGCCACGCGGGGAATGACCGGCGCCGCCTCCCGGAGTTCGGCGGAGACGACCTGCAGATCCTCTCCGATCTGCTTGGCGGAGAGGGAGGCGTCGTGGATGGCGCCGAGGGTCTCGCGAAGCTGCTGCTGAATCTGCGGATCGTCGGCCAGCGCCGCGACGGCGGCGGAGGCCTGGGCGGCATTGGCCGCGGTCTCCCGCGCGTAGGCCGCCGTTTGCTCGAGGTCCTCCAGTGTACTGCCCTCCGCGACGCGTGATCGAAACCGCGCGGCCGTCGTTTGCAGGTCCGCGGAGGCGCGCTCGAGGTTACTCAGAGCGGCCATTATCTCGGGTTGCGACTCGTCGGCCAGGGCGGCGGTGGCGGTCGCCAGGTCGGTGGCGGCCCGTGCCGCGGCCGAGAATCCGTGGAGGGCCGAGCGAAGGCCGGTCAGGATCTCCTGGTCGGTGAGGACGACGTTGAGGGCCCGGGAGGTGCGGTTGAGGTTCTTCAGCAGGTCACTGCCGGCAGCAGAGAGGTCTTGGAGGGTCGGCTGGACGACACCGTCGACGCAGAAGCCGTCGGTCATCTTGGCGGCGTAGGGGTCTGCGGGCGCGGGCACGACCTCGACGAAGCGCTCCGGGATGATCCCGCTGGCGGCGATCTGGAACTTGTAGTTATCGTACAGCTCGCAGCGTTTGTCGATGGCGAGGGTGACGTCGGCCTTCAGCTCTGGGTTGATCTCGACGGCATCGACCTTGCCGATCTTGACCCCGACCATGCGGACGGGATCGCCGGGCTCGAGGCCGCGGGCGCTCTCGAAGGTGACGCAGATCTGGTAGGTGGCGGCGGCCGCGATGTAGCCGCGGACGTAGAAGAGGTAGGCGCCGACGAGGAGGATCGCGATCAGCGTGATGATGCCCACCTTGATCTCGGCTCCAGGGCGCATGTGACTAGCCTCCGTTCAGCATCTGGGGTTCTTCAGTCATGGGGCCCTCGGGGCTCCCGGAGAGGAACTGGCGAACCGCCGGGTCGTGGCTATGCTCAAGCCGTTCGACGGCATCGACGGCGAGGAAGCGGCCCTGGTGGAGCACGGCGGCGCGGTCGGCGACGCGGCGGAGGCTGTGGACGTCGTGCGACACGATCACGGAGGTGACGTCGACCTGGCTTCGGAGCCGTACCACGAGGCCGTCGATGGCGGCGGCGGAGATGGGGTCGAGGCCGGCGGTCGGCTCGTCGTAGAGCACGATGGCGGGCCGCCGGGCGAGCGCGCGGGCGATGCCAACGCGCTTGCGCATGCCGCCGGAGAGCTGGGCGGGGAGGAGGTGCTCGGTGCCGGCCATATCGACCATATCCAGCAGGTCGCGGACGCGGTCCGGTATCTCATCGGCCGGCAGAAGTCGATGTTCGACGAGCGCAAAGCCGACGTTCGCCGCCACAGTTAGCGAATCGAAGAGGGCCGCTCCCTGGAAGACCATGCCCATGTTGGCGCGGATGCGGTCCAGATCGCGCTCGCGCAGGTCGGTGATGTCCTCGCCGTTGATGCGGATGCGCCCCGTGGTGGGCTTGATGAGCCGCATGATGAGCCGCAGGAGCGTCGTCTTGCCCGTGCCGCTGCGCCCCATGATGCCGACGATCTCCCGCGGGGCCACGGCGAGATCGACGTCGTCGAGGATAACGG
This sequence comes from Candidatus Hebobacteria bacterium, assembly GCA_029821885.1. Taxonomy (GTDB): domain Bacteria; phylum Armatimonadota; class Hebobacteria; order Hebobacterales; family Hebobacteraceae; genus Hebobacterum. Next base: position 19,028 of record JALGXV010000025.1, on the reverse strand, counting down.
CGCCGTCTAGGGCGTAGCTGAGACCCTCCAATTGTACCGGCGGAGCAAGAGTGTCCTGCATGTCATCTACCGAATATCGCAGCGGTGAGGAAGAGGTTGGTGACGTAGATGAGAACGATGCTGAGGACAACCGCGCTGATGGTGGCGCGTCCGACGCCGGCTGCGCCGCCGGTGGTGCGAAGGCCCTGGCGGCAGCCGACGATGGCGATGATGAGCCCGAAGACGAGGGTCTTGGCGATGCCGCCGAAGACGTCCTCGTTGTCGAGCAAGCGCTGAACGGAGGACATGTACTCGACCGCGCTAACGCCGAAGTGGAGCGCCATGATGAAGGCGCCGAGGAGGCCGGAGGCAATGGCTATGATGGTGAGTACGGGGAGCATGACGACGCAGGCTGCGAGCCGAGGAACGACGAGGTAGTAGATCGGGTTGACGGCAAGGGCGCGGAGCGCGTCGACCTGCTCGGTGACGGTCATCGTGCCCAGCTCTGCGGCGAAGGCTGAACCGACTCGGGCGGCCACCACGACGCCGCAGAGGGCGGGGGCGAGTTCCCGGGCGATGGCGATGGCGGTGGTGCCGCCGTAGTAGCTGGTGGCGCCGTAGCGGACCATCTGGCCGGCGGTATTCCACCCCCAGGCCAGGCCGACGAAGAAGAGGGTGACGGCGACGATGGGGAGGGAGTCCGCCCCCGCGCTGGCCATCTGCTGCACGGTTCGGCGAAGGCCGACATGCCCTCGCAGCGGGTAGGCCAGCGCCCTCGCGAGCAGCACGACGCTGTCACCGACGAAGTGAAGCGCGGCGAGTACCTGATGGCCTACGGCCCTGACCATGCGCGGTCACCCCATCTTGACGAAGTAGTCGTGAAGGCGGGAGTCCTCGGTGAGCTCGGGATGAAAGGCGAGAGCGAGCATGTTGCCCTGGCGTGCCGCCACGATGCGGCCCTCGTGCGTGGCGAGGACATCGACACCGTTGTCTACGGCGCTCATGACGGGTGCACGGATGAAGACCGCCCTTACGGGCCCACCCTCGATGCCCTTCACCTCGAGGTCGGCCTCGAAGCTGTCCACTTGCCGCCCGAAGGCGTTGCGCTCCACCGCAATGTCCATCACGCCCAGTGCCGGCTGGTCATTGGCGGCCGCGCGAATGGTCTTCGCCATCAGTATCATGCCGGCACAGGTGCCCATGAGGGGGCGCCCCTCCCGAACGAGGCCCCGTATCGGTTCCATCAGGCCGAAGCGGGCCACTAGCTTCCCGATGGTGGTGCTCTCCCCGCCGGGGATGACAAGGCCATGCGCGGCCGCGACCTCCGCCGGGGTGCGCACGGCTTGGGCTTCCACCCCGGCCCGGCGCAGCGCTTCGAGGTGCTCACGCACATCTCCCTGAATGGCCAGCACGCCGAACGCCAAGTTCCGCTCCCACACGCGTCGATCAGTTCGTGGCCCGCCTCAACGGTGGAGACAAGCGCGCCGCGTGGAACACAGCTGCTCTTCTGGGCAGAGAATGACAGCGCGGGGTCCCACCGAGTGGGCGCTCCGGTCGGGCTCGGGGGGACGCGCTCACCAGCCCCTGGTCTGAAGGAGTTCTTTCTCGTCGAGCTTGGCCACGTCCAACCCGGCCATGGCTTCGCCGATGCCCTCGGAAACGCGGGCCACCACCTCGGGCTTGTCGTAGTACGTGGTGGCCTCGACGATCGCCCGCGCTCGCGCCGAGGGGTCGTTGGACTTGAAGATGCCCGACCCGACGAAGACGGCCTCCGCGCCCAGCTGCATCAGCAGGGAGGCGTCGGCCGGCGTGGCGATACCGCCGGCGGCGAAGTTGGGCACGGGCAGCTTGCCGGCTTGGGCCACCTCGCACACGATCTCGTAGGGCGCATCGAGCTCCTTGGCAGCCGCCATCAGCTCGTCTGACCGCAGCGTCGTCAGGCGCCGGATGTGCGACTGGACCAGGCGCATGTGTCGCACCGCCTCCACCACGTTGCCGCTTCCCGCCTCTCCCTTGGTTCGGATCATGGCTGCGGCCTCGCCGATCCGTCGCAGGGCCTCGCCGAGATTGCGGCACCCGCATACGAACGGAACCTTGAACCGGTGCTTGTCTACATGATACTGCTCGTCGGCCGGCGTGAGCACCTCGCTCTCATCCACGAAGTCCACCCCGAGCGCCTCCAGCACCTGGGCCTCGGCGAAGTGCCCGATGCGACACTTGGCCATCACCGGGATGGTGACGGCGGCCATGATCTCCTTGATCTTCACGGGGTCGGCCATGCGGGCGACGCCGCCCTGCGCGCGGATGTCGGCCGGCACCCGCTCCAGCGCCATCACCGCCACGGCCCCCGCCTCTTCGGCGATCTTCGCCTGCTCGGCCGTGGTTACATCCATGATGACGCCGCCTTTGAGCATCTCGGCCAGGCCGACCTTGTTACGCCACGTGGACTTCTCAGCCATCGCTGTCCTCCGACAGTGCTATGGAACCGGGCCCGCGGCCTCGGTCGGGTCTCGTCTCACTTGCTTCCCAAGCACTATTATGTACGGCCCGGCCCGCCCTGGCAAGGCCCAGTCCGAACCAGGCAGGCCGTTGACGCTCGGCTCCTCGGTCGGCTATACTTCATGTTCCGGCGACGGGGCGACTGCTGTAGGGCTGCGCTGGGGCGCTGGAGCCTCTGCCTTCGGCGCGCGGGCGGCAGCCTTGTTGAGGAGGAGCGAGTCAGATGATTGTAGAGGCGACCACGCCGACTCGTATCGATTTTGCGGGCAGCACGCTGGACCTCTATCCGCTCTACCTCTTCCTCGAGGGCGGGACAACCGACAACGCGGCGATCAACTGGCTCAGCAAGGTCCGCATCGAGACGCGCGACGACGGGGAGATCCATCTGCGATCAGAGGACCTGAAGACAGAGTTGGTGGCACCCTCAGTCGAGGAGCTGCCGCTCGACCAGGACCTCGACCTCGTGGCCCGGGTCGTCAAGTTCTATGCCCCCGAGACGGGCGTGGATGTCATCACCGAGAACACTGTGCCGCATGGGTCAGGTGTCGGCGCCTCCTCCTCCCTGCTGATCGCGTTGAGCGGGGCCCTCGACCGCATCAACGGCACGGACCTCGACCCGAAGCTCTTCGTGGAATACGGCGCCAATCTCGAGGCCCAGGTGATCGCGATACCCACCGGGAAGCAGGACTACGTGGCCGCGCTGTATGGCGGCGTGAATGCGATCCGGTTCGGCGTCGAAGGCTGGCAGAGGGAGAACCTGGTTGCTGAGGAGGAGAAGCTCCGGACCCTCGAGCAGAGGATCGTGCTCAGCTTCACCGGGGAGTCGCACTTCTCGGGCACCAACAACTGGGCTATGCTGAAGCGCTTCATCGAGGATGCGCCGAACTCCCGGGCCTGCATGCGCAGCATCGGCGAGATCGCCGTCGAGATGAGGGAGGCTCTGCAGGCCTTCGATCTCGATGAGGTGGCGAGGCTGCTGGGCAGGGAGTGGGAATGCAGAAAACAGCTCGCCGAGGGCGTCACGACACCGCAGATCGACAATATGGTCGAGGCGGCTCAGGCTGCAGGCGGCCTCGCCTCGAAAATCATGGGCGCGGGTGGCGGGGGATGTATGATCACCATCGTGGCAGAGGGCAGGCGCGGTGACGTCGAGAGGGCCTTGGGCGATTCCGGCGCCACCGTAATGCCCTTCAAGATTGCACGACAGGGGCTGACCGTGACGGAAATATGAGCCATGGCGCGCGCCCGGGAACGGGTATGGTGAGTTGTGTGAGCACGAGGTGAGTGACGTATGCCAGTATACGAGTACTACTGCGACGAATGTGGTGGCCGCTTCGAGGAGTTCCGTGAGGTAAAGCAGCGGACCGTCTGCCCTTGCCCGCAGTGCAGCCAACCGGCCCGCAAGGTGTTCCGGCCGGTGGGCATCATATTCAAGGGGTCCGGGTTCCACAGCACGGATTACCGGAAGCCTGACGGCAGGGAAAGAAGCGAGGGCGAAACGAAGAAGCCAGAGCCGGCCGGCGCCTCAGCCAAGGAGGAGAGCAAGGACGACGAGTCCGGCGGCTAGCTGTCCGACTGAGGAGCTTTTGCGGGCCTGGGCGTGCGGCGGGCGAGAGAGTCATGCCCGAGCGCACCCAGGAACAGGGGCACCAGCTCCGGGTCCAGTTCCTTCCCGACCGCGCGCCGCAAGGCCTGTGCCGCTTCCCTCTCGCCCAGTCCGGGTCTGGCGGGCGAACCGGTTCGCAGGTTGTCGTACATGTTCGCGACCGCGAGCAGGCGGGCGAGCAGAGGGATTTCCTCCCCCGTCAACCCTTCGGGGTAGCCATTTCCGTCCCAGCGCTCGTGGTGGTAGCGCACGGCATCGAGGGTCGGAGCGAGGGACTCAACCGGCTGCAGGATGGATATCCCGATCAAGGGGTGCATGCGAATCAGCACCTCGTCGGTCATGTCGAGATGGCCCACCCGGGCCAGGGACTGGTCGCTGAGTCCTATCTTGCCGACGTCGTGGAGGGTGGCCCCGAAGCGCAGCACCTCCATCTTGTCCGCGCTCAGCTCCGCCGCGCGGCCCAGTTGGAGCGCGTAGTCAGTCACTCGCTCGGAGTGTCCGAGCGTATGGGGGTCCTTGGCCTCGATCGCGCGGGAGAGCGCGCTGACCGTTTCCCAGTAGCTGCGGCGCACATCCTCGTGCAGCCGTGCATTGTGGATGGCGATGGCGGCCTGGTCCGCGAAGGCCTGCAGCAGCCGGCGCTCCCGCCGCGACCAGAGGTGGCGCGCGCCGGAGTAGACGCGAAGCACACCGAAGGTGTCCTCCCCGCGCCGCAGAGGAAGTGTGAGAAGGGACACCAGCCCCTCCGCCTTCGCCTCCTCTGGGTAGCGAAAGCGCGGGTCCTGTGCCACGTCGACAATCAGCACCGTGCGGCCGGACAAGGCCTCCTGGTCGAGCGGGCTCTCGGACAGCCTCACCGGACCCTTCGCGAGGTAGTCGAGGCTGAGGCCGTAGCTGGCCGCCGCTGTCAGCTCATCTCGCTTGCGGTTCAGCAGACGGATCGAGGAGGCCTTCGCGGCCGTGATCTTGACGGCCGTTTCGGTGATGGTGCGCAGCACCTCTGTGACGCGCAGCGACGAGGTGACGGAGCGCGACACCTCCAGCAGGCTGGTTGCGTCCTCCCGACGCTCCTCCAGTTGAGCGAACAGCCGAGCCGTGAAGAGGCCGATGAAGTAGAAGAGAGTGCCGCGGATCACGATGTCTTTGAGGGGTTGGGGCGTGCCTTCTCTGAGGGGAAGCAGAGCGGCGAGAAGGGCCGCCGCACACGAGGTGACGATCCCACCCAGATCCCCCAGCAAGTAGCTCGCCAGCACGATTGGGATGTAGTAGAAGTGGACGAAGCTGCCCGCGGTGCCGCCGTCGAGGTGGACCAGCCCCGTGACCACCCCGAGCAGCGACCCTATGATGATGCCGATAAGCGCGGCGCCTCGATGGTGCCAGATCTTTCTCATGGAGTTGTGCGTCAGCGGCCGCGGCGGAAGGCGACGTTCGCCCCGGCGCGCTGCTGATTTGCTGCCAACTGCCTTCGCTGACGACCGGCGCCAACCTGCCGTCCCAGGTGCGGCCTCAGCCGAAACCGGCCAGGAGCGCGGCCCTGGGGCTTCAGGACGGGCGAGGCCGCACTGCCGGGGAGACGGCCTGCGCCAAGATATCCACAGGGAGCACCCCTTGACGCAGTGGGGGCGATATGCTAGACTGCCCGGTGCCAGTTTGGTCCGCGCAGCACGCGGCGGCATATTCACTCGAATGGCTCTCATCAGAGCGGGTGCGCAAGCGCGCTCAAGCCGCCAACGAAGGTCTTTGACAGGCGTGGCGATGGCCGTCCCTGAGTCGGTGCGCGGAGCCACAGGCGGCCGTGAGATTGGGAGAGCTGTTATCGGTATACGTCTTTCATCATCACGGCCGCGAGGACCCGTAGGTCCGTCGGACCGGGGTCGACTCTCCGGCTAAGCCGGAGCAGGGGCGCGCCGAACTCGTCTGAACAGGAGGTGGTCAGGGAGAAGGCTGAGAGTGCTTGAGTCCAGGCGTCGCTCCTTCGCCTCTGGAGCGCGCTGGCATTGAGAAGAACCACTTCGATTCAGATTTCCACCCTGTCAAGGAGGCGAGGCATGAGTATGAAGTATCTGTGGACGCTGACGGTGGTTATTGTCAGCGTTGGTCTGATGGCTGGCGCGGCTGTCGCGCAGGACTCGTTTGCAGTCGTGTATGACTGGGACGAGGACGAAGAGGTCAGAGTCCCCCGTGTAGACCTGCCCGACGCGCTGGCCTGGGACGCTGTCTATGACTCCTCGGTCGAGGTCGTGAACGACGGCTCCACCACGTGGACCGTTGCAGGCTACGACCTGAGATCTGTGGAGGGATCGACGCTCACGTCGGTGTCGGCCGTCGACCGCTGGGTGACCACGGCGGTGCCCCTACTCGCCGATGTCGAGTCGGTCACGGGGGCAGTCGCTCCGAATGCGAACGTCTTCAACTTCAGCGTCACGGCCCCACCCATCATCGGCACCTTCGAGTGCGACTGGGTGATGGCCAACGGCGGCGCGCCGTTCCTCACGGATCTGGCCGAAGCCGATGTTACCCTCAACCGCTTCGCGGACATCGCGCCCGGGAGTGCTGGTGAGTGGGCAGCCAGTGATATCGAGGCCTGCGCTGGCCGCGTGCCCCCGATCGTCCTTGGATTCCCGGATGGGTTTTACCGGCCGGCTCTGACGATCACCCGTGACGCCATGGCGGTGTACATGCGCCGCGGCGCAGGGCTCACGCCACTGAACCCGGCGGAGCCGACATTCCCCGATGTCGACGCTGGCTTCTGGGCCTACCAAGACATCGAGGCATGTGCTGACGCGGGAATCGTTCTCGGCTACGGCGACGGCAGCTACCAGCCGGCCCTCGCCGTGACGCGTGCGCAGATGGCTGTCTACGTGGCACGCGCAGCGAATCTCACCTTCGATCCCGACGTTGACCCGGAGGAGGACCCGTTCCCGGACGTTCCGATTGGCTTCTGGGCCGATAACGAGATCGAGGCCTGTGTCGACGCTGGCATCGTCCAGGGCTATACGGACGGTCTCTACCGTCCGACCGCGTTCGTCGACCGCGCTCAGATGGCGGTCTACGCGACGAACGCGTTCATCACGGCGACGAACGTTGCCGTCGTGAACGGCGGCCCTGATGTGACCAACATCAACCCGGCCGCGGCCACCTACCACGGCTGGTCGGGCGCGGCGCAGAACCCGGTCAACTGCTACGTGTTGTTCGACCCGGCGCGCCTGGGCACCGGCCTGGCCGCTGGTGGGAACAACCTGTGGGACATCAGGTTCGACTTCCGCACGGTTGACAAGCCGACGGTCACGGTCGCTCTGGCGACTGTCCAGTTCACCCAGGGCGAGATCGCGGCGGCCAGTGGCGACTACTTCGTCGCCTACACCGCCGTGCCGGTCTCGCTCCTCACGGACAACTACCTGATGGTGACCTCCGTCGAGGATGCCTCCGGCACCATGCAGGAGTCCGGACGCGTGGTCGAGTTCAACGTCACGCTGCCGCCTCCGCCGCCTGGGCCTGAGGGTCCGTTCCCGGCTTGCGATCAGGCCGATGACCTGTGGTCTGCAGTCGCAGACCCGAGCGGCCGCGCCTCGATCGCCGCGGGCAGCTTCCTGAATGTGGCCGAGTCGGACGACTTGTACCTCGTGCTGTCGATACCGCCGCTCGCGCCGCACTCCACCAACTGGAACGACTCAAGCGTGGCCTGGGACCTGTGCTGCTGGCCGGATCCCAACCCGCTGGGCGTTCCGGATGGCATGGGTGCGGCGATCAAGTGGTGCGACATCGAGATCCCGACGGGCGCGACCGAGATGGTGGTCACGTTCGAGTATCGAGCGGACATCGCCGACTACTACTGCTGCAGCTCGAACCCGTGTGCTAACGATGGCCAGGCATGGCACGGCATGGGTGAGCCATGGGATTCCGAGCAGGCCCCGCTCGGCTGGGGCATGGGCATGGTCGACTGGGTCGGCGACCCGTGGACCCTGAGCACTTGGGGCAGCGAGGCCGACCTCTTCAACAGCCACGACAACCCGGGTGGCTTCACCGACAACGAGTACGCCCGGAAGTCGAGGAGCGAGGAGACCGTCGTCTGGACGTTGCCGATTGCCAGGGCGCCCGACTACGTGGATGTGTCCGGCAATGTGGTGCTCCAGATGTGTGGCGGCGGCTGGGCCCAGATGTACATCGACCAGGCGATCATCGAGTTCACCATCCCGTAAGGGATGAGGACCGATGGTTCGCGCTGAGTGACCGACGAGTCACCGGCGCTTGGACTCGGAGTGCCCGCCCTCTGGGGCGGGCACTCCTCTTTTCAGATGGGACCCTCGGGCCGAGGCACGCGCCTTGACCGGGGAGCGGCGAGGCAGCTATACTCGGAGGTGCGCGGCGCCGACTGCGGAGGGGTGTCCGAGTTGGCCTAAGGAGCGCGACTGGAAATCGCGTAGGGGGTCAAAAGCTCCCTCGCGGGTTCGAATCCCGCCCCCTCCGCTGGGCCCTAGAGTCAGTCAGATGTGTTCCCGTCGAGTCCAAGACCGGCTCACTGCGCGGCAAGGCTGATCTGGCGTGGTGGTGCCGGCTTCGTCCCTGCTTCGTCAGCGAGGTATGCTCATCCGTCGTCGCGGCAGCTGTGGGTGGGGGGCTGGCGATGCCGGATCACAGGCAGCACGATCCCCGTCGGGCTCAGCGCCTACTGATTCCTTGTGGAGGAGGCATTGCAGGCGTTCCTCGGCCGCGGCCAGTCTCGCCGCGTGTGGGACGCCACCGCGATCCGACCGTGCCCGCGTGGCATGCGGGGAGGCAGCTATCGCTTGCGGCCGGGGAGGCTTCGAGTGAGCTTGCGGAGCGCAGCGTGTAGTGGAGGCAGCACCCAGTACTGCACCATCACTCCCAGCAGGACGACATAGAGAGGGTCGCTTTCGAACCGAAAGCGGTAATTCTCGCCGCATTCGGACAGGTTCCCAATGACTGCCGTATAGATGATGTTGAAGCACAGGAACAGGAGCAGCGCCCGCTGGCTGCGGCCTAGCCCAGCCGCGGCGCGCCGACGGTCCGCGGTCAGAAGCAAGGCGGAGATGACGAGCAACGGCAGCCCGATTGTCAGGCACGAGAAGAGCCCGCGCAGGGGATGGTGTCGCCGCCAATGTGCAGGAGTCACCTTCGACTGTAGCGCGAGCCAAGCGCGCGAGGGGGTCACGCCGTAGAAAATGCGGTCGTAAAGGTGCTCCATGAGCACCATGTGCCTCCGGTTGCTGCTCAGAACAGGCAGGCTGCTGCTCGGCTGGGAGTAGCAGGCCCAAGCACAGGCCAGACTCCCGAAGAACACCCTCGGTCGATGGCGGATGATGTAGAGATGGTCCTTCAGGTAGTCCTGGGAGATCGAGATGTAGGCGAGATGATTGTAGTTGTCGGCTCCGGTGGATTTCTTCGCCTCCCGGAGGGCAGGAACGTCGGGGAAGCCATCTGTGTGCCGGTACTTCTCGGGGTATGAGTCCACCGGGTGGAAACGCGGAGCTAGAGTCACCTCCGAGAGCTCACCTCGACTGGCCATTCGTCGGCGCTCGCCCATGGGCAGCCTCTGCATCGTGTGTGAGGCGAGGTTCATCCCCATCCAGGAGCTGGTGCCGAAGAAGCCGAGCACGACCAGGTTCTTGACGTAGAGCGCTGACAGCAGCACCAGCGGGACCAGCGCTGCAAGGGCGATCATCTTTCGCCTTCGCACGCAGGGCACCAGCACGGCCCCGGTCAGCAGCAGGTAGTAAAGCAGATGATAGGTGGCGCGCAGTGAGCACAGCATGAACAGCACCCCGAAGAAGAGCAGCGCCACTGTGGGTCTCTGTTTCTCCAGCACTTCGTAGTAGAGCAGAGCGGAGGCCGCGAGAAGCGCCGCCACCGGCATGGTGTAGAAGAGGAAATGCTGATAGAGCGCGAACGATGGGCTGACCATGAACCACGTGCTGACCATCAGAGCAGTAGCTCTCGAGACCCCCAGCCTGCGCATGAGGCCGAATACCGTTGCATAGAGTGCCATGCCCAGCAGCAAGTAGACGAAATGGAAGGCGGGGCTCACCGCGCCTGGGAACAGCTTCAGCATGACACCCAGGAACAAGTTGAAGAGGGGAGGCTGGGAGTGGAGGTAGAACAAGCTCTCCGCCAACCGGTGCCGCAGCAACAGGGGGTCCAGAAACTGCCAGTAGTATCCCAGGGTAGAATCGTCGAAGCGGACCCCGCTCTGGTGATAGCCAAGGCAGGAGATCGCGAACAAGACAATCAGCAGGCCGGAAGTCGCGAGACGGGCCTTCGTTGCACGCAAGCTTGTCGTATACTTGCTCACCTGGAGGAATCGACTGGCCACTGTTTCTCCGAGTTAGCCGGCCTGCGTGGTGTCAGCGCCTGGAGGCGGCGGTCTCCGTGGGGCCCACATACCTCAGAGGGGAGATCCGCGACAGACCGCCCGTCCGACACGCCGTGAGGCTGTCACTCCTGCAGTCCGGCCTCCCCTGACGAACACCCGATCCCAGCTCAGATGCCCGCCAGAACGGTACACTTCCCCGTCGCTGACATTCATCCAGGGAGTGCCCGCTTCCGGCACCATCAATCGCTACTGTCCTTCTGTGTCCAGGCCGTGGTGTCCCGCTCTTCCTGATCGCACTCTCCTGCCCCGTGTGACTAGCTTCTGCATTCTTGTTTCTACTTCCTCATCCGCGATAGCGGCACTGCCATTATGGCGCACCCTCGGAGCGGTGCCAGGAGGAGCCAGAGGTCATGGTGGCCGCTGAGCGGCCTCCCAGGGCATCCCATCAGAGCCGTTGCCCAGGGGCGTCCGAGCTGGCCTAAGGAGCGCGACTGGAAATCGCGTAGGGGGTCAAAAGCTCCCTCGCGGGTTCGAATCCCGCCCCCTCCGCTGCGATCGGTCGGAGGCGGGAGGTGGCGGCGGCCTAGGCGATTCCCTCCAAGCGCCTCTCCGTGATCTCGCCTTGGAGTTCCTCCCCCAGGAAGAAGCGCCCGAGTTCCTCCACGACGAAGGCCCCCATCTCCCAGTACCTGCTCGGCACCGGCCCGCCGACATGGGGTGTGAGCAGCACGTTCGGGAGCGTGCGAAGGGCGGAGTCGGCCGCGGGTGGCTCCGGCTCCGTCACATCCAGGCCGGCCCAGAGGCGGCCGGCCTCCAGTTCTTCGATGAGGGCCTCCTCGTCGACGAGCGCGCCCCGGGCCGTGTTGATGATCACCGAGCCGTCCGGAATCAGCTTGAGGCGCTCGCGGTCGATCAGCTTCATCGTGTCAGGCCGCACTGCGGCCAGCAGGAAGATGATCGGGCAGCCGGAGAGCAGCTCCTCCAGGCCCACAAGCTGCACTCCGCTGGCCGCCGTCGCCTCGGCGGTCATATGGCGGCTGTAGCCCCAGATCTCGCAGCCGAACGGCTCGAGCAGGCGTACGAGCTCCCACGCGATGCTGCCCAGTCCGACGATTCCGACCCGCTGTTCGATGAGTGTGTCGGGATTGAGATCGCTGTGGGTGCCCCACCAGAGGTCGCTCTGCTTCATGTCCTCGCGGAAGCGCGGCAGGCGCCGCAGACAGGCGATGGCCAGACAAAGCGAAAGCTCGGCGACATACCTCGACATGATCCGCGTGGCACTGGTGATCCGCAGGCCTCGGCGGAAGAAGTCCTCGGGCGGGTCGGGCAGCATGAAGCGCACGCTGCCTGCTGCGTGGGCCACAATGGCGAGGTGTTCGGCCGCGTCGAGCACCTCCGTGGTGAGCTTCGGGCTGCCCCAGCCGGTGATCACGGCGCGGTGGCCGGGCAGCATGGCGGCCAGATCTGACGAGGAAAGATCCTCCCTGTCGCTGTAGACGACATCCGCCAACTGGTCGAGGTGCTCTCGGACCGACGGAGGGAAGAGCTGCCTCTGAAGCACGCCTGCCGGGACGACCAGACACTTCGGCCTTATCATCTGCCCCCTCTTCCGGCCCGCCCGGAAGCTCCCAGGCGGGCCTAGCGCGACTTCGGTGCCCTCTCCCGCCGTTTACGGCGACTGCGCTCCCGCTCCTTCTTCCGGGCCCACCAGGTGTCGAACTCCTCCTTCGTGTCGAAGTGGAGGTCGTGCTTGGGACGGGCCGGATACTCGCACTCGTCAGAGTCATAGCCTCGGCAAACAAGCGGGCGATCTTCGTAGATCGTGCACAGGTTGTCGGAGTCGAGGTGCTTGCAGCGGCTCTGCACCTCGACGTGCCAGCGGCGCTCGTCGAAGTAGACGCTGATGTTCTCGTGCGCGAGAAACCAACTTATCTCATCGTAATCGGCCTTGAGCCGTGGTGCGTCCAGGTGAATGGTGATGTATCGGCAACAGCGTCCTTCGCAGAGCTCCTGACACATGCGGCGCTGCTCTCGTTCCTTGCTGCTTTCCTTCGACTGCTTGGGCATTGCAGGTCCTCAACTGGGTTGGGTTCACATACGGTGTTGTGATGAAGCGTCAGCTCATTCGTCCGCGGCTAGAGCCGCCAACAGCTGGCCGGCCTCCTCCCGGGTCGCCAGGAGCAGTTTGTCGTCCCGGGTGTGGCCGAGCGGATCGGGTGCGACCTCTGTTCGGACGCGCTCGAGCAGCCGCTTCGCGGCCGCTACAGATCTTGCCTTCTTCTTCCCTGCCGACTGGACAGCTTCTTCCAGCATGTAGAGATACTCGAAGTCTTCGAATCCCTTCCTGATGACCTCCCAGCGAATGCTGGAGCAGATGCTGTTCTTCCCCGGGTACACGATGTTGGGGTCACCAGCCGGCAACGGAGTCCGGTCGGCGCAGTAGATGCTGGCGCCGCTGGCGTCGAGCCACGGCGAGATCGGCACCCGCACCGGCACTCCCTGCCAGGTGGCCCACGAGTTGTATCCCCAGTGGAGGAAGCCCTTGAGATCCAAGCTCCATGACAGCCAGTAGATAATGCGGTTGCGGATCGATGGGTAGTCGAGGAAGCGGTTGGGGTAGTGGCCCTGGGGAGCGAGGCAGACGTAGCTCCACAACTGCTCGTTCGGGCCGCGCGGTGAGTCCGGCCCTGTGTGCTGAATCTGGGGCACGCGCCAGTCCACCGCGCCGGCCAGCTGCGGGCTCATCACCGCGTCGATGATCGGGACGCCCGGCAGCCACCCGCGCACCAAGCCCGCGCACCTCCGCCAGGAGGCCTCGTTTGCCGGGACCGGCTCGTCGGCGATGTGCTGGGCGAAGCGCTTCTCCCATCCGCGCCGCTTGAGGTGAGCGTACACGGCCTTCAAAAACTTCTCGAGGTATCCCTCGAACTCTGCATCGCTCAGAGTCGACCGCGAGGTGTTCAGCGGCCTCCCATTCGCACCGTAGACCGGGAACCGATGGAACGCGATGTCGCTCTCCCAGCCCCCGGAGCGCCCCGCCACATGGCTCCCCTCGACCCACGTGACGCCCGCCTCCCTGAACGTCTTCACCCATCGGTCCAGCTTCGAGAAATCGAACGTGAAGCGCCCCGATGCGCTCCGCGTCATCTTCACCAGCTTGGCTATCGGCGTTAGGATCATGTCCTGCTTGTGCTGGGCCATGTCCCGCGCCGCCCTCCCGATCCACCGCCAGTGCTCGTCCGACCAATGCTCGGCGTTGTAGGTGTCCGCGAGGATCTCCGGGAAGAACCACTCGGTGTGGTGCAGGTGGAATTCGTCGGCGAGAGTAAACGGCCAGACACTGACTGCAATCGGAATGTCAGAACGGTGTCGCTGCCCATCTTGGCTCACCAGTTCGATTGCCATCGCGCCCTCATACTCACCGGGCGGCGTGCCCTTCGGCACGGTCGCCGACACCCACAACGCCTGAGTCCACTCGTCCCTGAGCCGTATCACCTTCTCCTCCAGAAACGCGTCCGGGAAGAAGGCGGGCGCCTTTCTCAGGTAGCTGGAGGGATCGGTGTTCTCGGGGGGGTTGTTGAGGACATAGATCGGCCATATCCAGGAAGCTGACAGGCATTCGCTCGGAATCGACCGGCCGCGCGGGCCGATCAGGTCCGGAAGCGAGAAGCTCGCCTCCGCGATCTGCACACCGCGGGGGATGCGCACCGCGATCTGCGCGTCCTCGGTCTCATTGCGGGCGGCCTTGAGGCGGATGGATCCGGTCGCTCCGCCAGGCTTGAGGCTCTCGGGGAACACCTTGTCGAGCGAATGCGTTGTCCAGACGTCGATTTGCATGACGCGCCGTCTCCTGACTCTCTTGGGGTCGAACTCAACTCTCCTTCTCGCAGGCGGGCGGCGTCCCTGCCTGCGGAGTGTGCTGACGCGTGGGGACCGTTGGCGTTCGCACATCTCGACCGCAGGCCCCTGGTTCAACGCTTAGGCGACAATCTGGCCCACCGAGTCCGGGCCGATGGCCCAGAGATGTTCGTCGAGGTCGATGCGGCCCTCCGCGTCGAAGCCGACTCCCTCGCTCTCGAGTAGCGAGCGTTGGATGGCGGCCCCACCGAAGACGTGATCGGGGGCCATCCTCCCGGCCCTGTCCACGACGCGATGACACGGCAGGTCAAGCTCAGGCGGCACGCTCGTCATCGCCCAGCCAACCGTCCTGGCCGCACGCGGACTCCCAAGGTAGATCGCAAGCTGGCCGTAGGTGACTACTTTCCCCGGTGGAATGCGAGCAACGACCTCGTAGACTTGACGGAAGAACGATTCACGCATCTGCCTGCTTCGCGCCGGCTGAGATTGTTGCGTCTCTGCTTCTCTGTCGTCCCTTCTCTCGCCTGCGAAGCCCGAGCGGCGCGGGCGTGTGCATTCGTCTGTTCCAGCAGGGCACGACCTGACCGCCTGGAATTGCCTTCTCGGGCCGCCGCGCCTCGCGCTCGCCGCGGTCTCCGGAGGCATATAGTTGCGCCGAGCCTACATCTTCACTCTCTTGGCGGTCGTGTTCTGGACCACCGGTCCGGTCGGGAGCAAGGCGGCCCTCAAGGCCGAGGCAAGAGGCGCACACCTGACGCCACTCCAGGTCGCTTTCTGGGCGATCGGGTTGGGCTGGCTCGCCCTGCTGGCCCTTACAGCGGCTCGCGGCAGGCTACTCAGGCTGCGCGACGTCTCGTGGCGGGGATGGCTTGTCGTGACGGGGATGGGGCTGTTTGGCTGGGTCGGATACCCGGTCGGCATCAACATCGCGTACACGATGCTCTCGCTTCCCGAAGCGATGATCATCAGCTACTTGAACCCGATCTTCGTCGTCCTGCTGCAGGGAATGGCGTTCGGGTGGGTCGTCCGACGTGTCTCTGGCTGGGAGCAGGAGCCCGACCTGGCGCGAGGGCCGCCCGTGGCCCGCACGGCGACAGGCTTGTTGCTGTGCCTGTTGGGCGTTGCATGGATCGCCACAGGTGGTGACTTCTCCGCGCTCGACCGGGAGACGCCTGTCATTGGCGCCCTGGCGGCGTTGTTCGCCGCCTTCGCCTGGGCGGTCTACTCCAACCTGGGGCGGTTTGTCGCGGTGCGACCTGGGCGCGAGGCCTCCGGCCTTGGGGACATTCACAACCTGGGCGCGATGTTCGTGGGTCTGCTGGCGATGGGAATCGGTCTAGCTCTGACGGGACGGCTCGGCCCTCCGGCCGGCTTCCGGACTGCGCTCTATCTGGGCGCGGCAGGACCGGCTCTTGTCGATGCCTGGGTGCCCATCTCGGTTATGGCGCTGCTGAACTACGGCCTGGGCTACACGATATGGCTCTATGCCCTCGAAGGGGCGGGCCGCGTCGGCCAGGCCTACAAGCTGCCGCCGCTGACGAACTTCGTTCTCGTCTCCGCCATTGGACTGGGCTGGTTGATCCTGCGGGAGTCTATCGGGCCGGGATTCTGGGAGGGTGCGGCCCTGATCGCGGCCGGCAACGTGGTCGCTCTCTGGCCGGCGCGGACTGGCGACGCATTGCGCGCACCTGTGCAGGTCGCGTCCGAGCCACATGGAAGCGCTTCAAGCACCACCACAGCAGAGGAGGATCGTCTTGCTTGAGAACCCTTTTGAGTCTTCAGGAAACTGGTACCGGGCGAACCTCCACGCCCATACGACGATGTCGGACGGCGACTTGTCGCCGGAGGAGGCCGTTGACTTCTACCACCGCGCAGGATACCAGGTGCTCTCCATCACAGATCATAGGCGCGTGACCGAGGCGGAACGCCGCCTCGCTGACCTCCTGCTCATCAGCGGAGTCGAGTTCGACGGCGGCAGATCGCGTCAGGGCACCACCTATCACATCGTCGGCCTCGGCGTCCGCTCCCGCGGCCGGGTTGAAGTGCCGGCCGACGCGAAGGCGCAGGACATGGTGAACATGGTTCGGGAAGATGGCGGAGAGGCGATTCTCGCGCACCCCTACTGGTCCGGCCTCATGGCGGAGGACGTCGTCGGCTTGCGCGGCTGCTTCGCGTTGGAAGTCTACAACACCGGCTGCGACCTCGAGATACTCCGCGGCTACAGCACGGTGCACTGGGACGACCTGCTCACACTCGGGCACGACTACGGAGCCGTAGCGGTGGACGACGGGCACGCAGGCGCGGTCGACCACGGCCATGGCTGGACGATGATCCGAGCCGAGGCACTGAGCGTGGAGGCCGTTATGGACGCGCTTCGCCGCGGCCTCTACTACTCGTCCACCGGCCCGGAGATCGTTGACCTGCAGATCACGGACAGCAAGATCGCCGTGAAGACCTCGCCGGTCAGGTCCATCGCGCTGGTCTCCGCGCCGGGGGCAGGCGGCCGCCGGATCGCGGAGCCCGGCCGCACGATCGCCGACGCGGAGTTCGCGCCGCCGCGCGGGCGCTACGGCCGCATCGAGGCCACCGACGCCGACGGCAAGACAGCCTGGTCGAACCCGATCATCCTACAGAGCGGATCGGACGAGTAGCGCCGCGGCTGAGGCGTCTGCCGCCATTACGAATTCGCCTCGGGGTGGCGTGAATCCGCCCCACATGGGCGCCCAGTCTCTCCGCTGAGCCGCTACCGTCCCAACAGCCGCTGCCAAAGGGACTTCTGCTGCTGGTAGGCGAAGAGGCGCGTCTCGCCGTGGCGCCGGAGCAGATCCGGCCGAGCGCCGTAGCGGCCCCAGGAGAAGCCGTCACCCAGGCGCGGTCGGCGGAGGTCCACGAACAGCCAGGTCTCGTCGAGCGATCTCGCGAACGCCTCCAGGTCGGCGTCTCCCGAAGACAGGCACTGCTCGTGGGTCATCACGCCGGGGTTCTCCAGCCAGACCCGGCCCGCGCGCTCGTCGGCCACCTCTGCGAGTTCGCTCTCCCAGGGCGAGTTGCCGAGGCGGAGCAGTTGGGAGATCAAATGGGCCAGGCTATCGGTCTGGTACACAATGACCGGGGGATCGTGGCAGGCATAGAAGATCGGCCCCCAGGAGGTGGAATCCATGACGAGGTCGATCACCCAGAAGTTGCCGGCGCCATCGTGCACAATGGCGACAGCGTGGGGGAAGATCTCCTCCAGGCCGAACCCGTCACCCAGGCCACTGAACTCCACCTCTTGCACTATGTCGGTGAACGCGCCTTCCAGGCCGCCGTCCAGCCCCCGGCAGTAGGAGAACAACTCCCTCGCTTCCGCCGGGAGCGGACAGGGGAGGCTGGACTCGAGGTCGCGCATCTCCGCGTCGTTCAGTGGCGGCAAGAGCTTCAGCGTCGTGACGGTGCTGCTCTCGTCCTCGAGCTGCGTACCCTCGGCCTCTTTGATCACGTCGAGCGGTCTCATGCGCACTTCCCCCCAATCGGACTTCAGCAACTATCGACGGCAGTATGCCGACGCAGCGCCACCGGTGTCAAGCGCTGCGGGCCGGAGACGACGCGGCGTCGATGCGTGGGGCAGCGCTGTCTGCCTCCGGCTGGCGGCCGCCGGGCCTGGCAGAAGTGCCCTTCACACACCCACGAGACGGGCCCGGCTACGCCCATGTGTGGCGCGGTGGTGGCTACCAGTGTCGCGCCATCCAGCTAGCATCAGATGTCATTATCACCAATAATCGTTGATATTAAGGAATACTATTGACAGTACAGGCTGTACGAGGTCTATACTGGCAGGAATGACGTGCAGTCCTGTCCCTGAGGAGTGGGATCATGAGCAATGTCGAGAGCACGCCGGAGCAGGATCTTCTATCGCTGGGGGAGGCGGCGGAGTTCCTCTGTGTCAGCAAGTCGACGATGTACCGGCTGCTCGACCAGGGGAAGCTGCGCGGGATGAAGGCCGGGAAGCAGTGGCGGTTTCGCAAGGAGGATCTGCTGGCCTACATGCAGCGCGGCCCGGCCGCGCTGGCGTTGGCGAACCTTCCCATCGAGGTGCTGGAGGAGGAGCTAGCGGCCATCGCCGAGGAGCTGAGGAAGGCAGGGGCCTCAACTGACGAATCCGACGATCCGACCCTGGCCGGCGAAGCGGGGAAGATCAGCCAACTCGTGCGCCGGATGGTCTGGCTGCTCTGTACCTGCAGCGGGAGCGATTTGCACCTGGAGCCGATCTGGGAGGCCGGAGAGGAGTACGCACGAGTGCGGCTGCGGGTGCACGGGGAGCTGCGCGAGGTCCGCCGGCTTCCGCTGGCCCTGCACGAGCCGTTAGTGTTGGAATGGAAGCAGCGGGCGGGACTGTCGGTGGAGGAGCGTTCCCGCCCCCAGGAGGGCAGCGCCAGGCTCATCTATGGCGAGACCCTCGTGCCGCTGCGCGTGTCCGTGGTGCCGACCCTGTACGGCGAGCGTCTCGCCGTTCGTGCTATCCCCACCTGGGTCCCCACGCTGGAGGAATTGCGACTGGGCGATTCTCCCCTCCGTGAATGGATGACCCAGTTAAAGGGCCTCGTGCTCATCACCGGCCCCACCGGCTCGGGCAAATCGACGGTCCGGGCAGCCTGTCTGCACGAACTGGCTGAGCGCGATCACAATATCATGGCGGTGGAGGATGACGTCACCTACATGTTCCCGCCGGGCGTGGCCCAGTTGAAGGTGAAGAACTTCACCTGCGCCGAGGGCGTA
>JALGXV010000204.1 GCA_029821885.1 Candidatus Hebobacteria bacterium | reverse complement strand
TACAGCCCACGACCGGCGGAGGAGTTGAGAAGGCTGGCCGACGACGTCGTCAAGGACCGGCTGGGGCGGCTGAAGGGCGTGGGAGCCGTGCAGGTGAGCGGGGGTGACGTACGAGAGATCCTGGTCGCCGTTGACCGCGATCAGCTCGAGGCCTACGGACTGAGCATCAACTCAATCGTCCAGGCGCTGACGGCGGAGAACCTGAATCTGCCCAGCGGGAACGTGGAGGAGGGGCGCAGGGAGTACGCGGTGCGCGCAGTGGGGGAATTCCAGTCCCCCCACGAGATCGGAGACGTCCAGCTCGCAACGTCAGGCGGCAAGACCATCTGCCTTTGTGATGTCGCCACGGTCACCGATACGGTAGCGGAGCGACGCCGCTACGCGCGGGTCGACGGGAACGACAGCGTCGCTGTAGCCGTGCAGAAGCAGTCCGGCGCGAACACCGTGGATGTGGCCGACGGGGTGCGGGACGAGCTCATGGCGCTCACCGGACAGACCTTCGACTACCGGGGATACGAAGAGGAGGACGTGCCCCGGAAGAAGGGCATCTTGCCCAGGGACATCACGGCACGCGTCACGATGGACCAGTCAACCTTCGTGCGGGACGCCAGGAACGACCTCGTGCATCACATGACCTACGGCGCGATACTGGCCGTGCTGGTGGTCTTCCTCTTCCTCCATAACGTGCGGGGAACCGTCATCGTGGCCCTGGCGATTCCAACCTCGATCATCGCGGCCTTCACGCCGATGTTCTTCGCCGGCTTCACCCTCAACCAGATGACGATGCTGGCGCTGTCGGTGTCGGTGGGGATCCTCGTGGATGACTCGATCGTCGTGATCGAGAACATCTACCGTCACCTCAGGCTGGGAGAGAAGCCCAAGGAGGCAGCCTTCAAGGGGCGGACGGAGATCGGGCTGGCGGCGATCGCGATCCCGCTCGTCGACGTCGTCGTGTTCGTGCCCATCGCCTTCATGGGAGGCATCACGGGGCAGTTCTTCCGCCAGTTCGGCATCACGGTGGCCATGGTGACGCTTTTCTCGCTCTTCATCGCCTTCACGCTGACGCCGATGCTGAGCTCGCGGTGGTATCGAGAGCAAGACTCGGTGCCGGCCGATCTGGATGAGGGGGAGGGAGAGTCTGGCGCGCGGGGCTTCTTCGCCTGGCTGGACCGCGCCTACGGGGGGCTGCGGGGGCTCTACCGGCGACTCCTGGCGTGGGCGCTCGACCATCGCCTAGCGACGGTCACCATCGGGGCCCTCGCGCTCATAGCCAGCATCGGTGTCACCACGGCCGGCCCGGTGGAGGTCGTGAAAGCTGGCTCCGCGGCGGCCGTCACGATTGGTGCGGCCAAGAAGGGATTCCTGGCCCTAATCGGCATACTGACGGTCCTCGGACTGGCGGGGGCAGGCGCTGGCGGGCGCCGGGCGGTCGCGGTCGCCGGGGTGCTCGCCGCGCTGGTCACGGCCGTCGTGGCGAGGCCGCTCGGCTTCGAATTCTTCCCGCGAACCGACCAGGGGCAGATCAACGTGCACGTGGAGCTGCCGGCAGGCTCTTCCCTGGCGGCGACGGACTCGGTTGTGCGGCAGATCGAAGAGTTCGTCATGGACGAGGAGCGATTCCCAGAGGTGGACAGCGTCTTCGCGTCGATCGGAGGAGGGTTGTCGGGAGCATTCGGGGGAGGCGGGACGGGCGCGCCATATGGCGGGGTGAGAGTGGTTCTGGTTGACAAGCTGGAGCGGGAGCGGTCGGACGTTGACATCGTGGCCGAGATCGATAGGTTCGTGCAGACCATGCCCGGTGCCACCATCAATGCCACCTCCTACGAGGGGATGGGTGGCGGCGGTGAGTCGCCAGTCAACATCGAGCTGTCCGGACGCGACATGGGGGAGTTGGTCCGGGTGGCAGAGGCGATCAGAGAGCGAGTGGAACAGGTGCCGGGCACCCTTAACGCCGACATCACGTGGAAGGTGGGAAAGCCGGAGGTGCAGGCGCAAGTCGACCGCTATCGCGCCGCGGACCGAGGAGTCACCACCTGGCAGGTGGCGCGGGCCCTGCGCACAAGCCTCGAGGGCGACACCAGCGCGCGCTACCGGGAGGGCTCAGAGCAGTACGACATCCGGGTGCAGCTCCGCGAGGTGGACCGCTCAAGCGTCTCCGATCTCTCGAACCTCATGGTGGCCTACAACGGCGGGCCGGTCTACGTCGCGGACGTCGCCGATGTGGCGCTGGCCAGCGGACCAACGAAGATCGACCGGAAGAACCGGCAGCGGATGGTGGCCGTGACGGCCGACCTCGAAAAGGGATACGCGCTAGGGAACGTGGGCCGCGAGATCCGGGCAGCGATCAAGGATGTGCCGCTGGGCGACGTGTCGGTGCACTTCGGGGGCGAAACCGAGATCATGCAGGAGGGATTCGGGGCCACCATCATGGCGCTTGGGCTTTCGGTGGTTCTCATCTACATTCTTCTGGCGGCGCTGTTCGAGGGGTATCTGAGCCCCTTCGTGATCATGTTTGGCCTGCCCATGGCTCTGGTAGGGGCAATTCTCGGTATTGTGATTGGGGGCAAGACGCTCAGCATTGTCGCGATGATCGGCATCATTATGCTGATGGGATTGGTGGGGAAGAACGCGATTCTGCTGGTGGATTACACGAACACGCTGCGTAGGCAGGGCATGGCCATGCGGGAGGCGATCCTGGAGGCCGGGCCGACCCGGCTGCGGCCGGTACTGATGACGTCGCTTTCGCTCATCTTCGGGCTGCTGCCGGTGGCGGTGGCGACGGCCCACGGGGGCGAGGTGCGGTCGCCGATGGCGGTGGCTGTGATCGGCGGGATGGTGCTGAACACACTGCTGGCCCTGGTCGTGATCCCGGTCCTCTACACTGTTTTCGACGGCGTTGGAACGTGGTTCAACGCCCTGATGCGGCGGGTGATCGAGGGCGCACTGGGGCGCTAGGGGCTCTCCCGGGCACTGGTTGGCTGGCTCTCACTTGACCCTCTGAATCCCGCTGTGATATACTGCAGATCATGATCGAAGCATCGGCGCCTCTGCGCGCCGATGCCGTACTTGTCTTGGGAGGGGACGGGTCTTGGCCGAAACAGCCACCAGGAAGCGCAGAAGAGACGAGAAGGAGCAGAGCTCCTTCGGAGTGCGCTATCTCGAGGACCTGATCTTCGAGATGATGCTGAACAGCGGCCAGGCTGCGAAGTCCCGAGAGATAGCGAACGCCCTCGAGGAAGCGGTCAAGGTCAGCCCGAAGTTCGTCCGGAAGACACTCTACTACAGCGATCGCTTCGACCTCGAGGATCGGCGCTGGAACATCGCGCTCCGCACGGCGATCGGCCTGCCATTCGAGGGCTCGATCGAGCATGCCCTGACTTCCTACGGCAAGCCTATGTCGCTGCGCGCGATCCACAATGAGATGGCGCTCGTGCACCGGCGGCCGGTGGAGTACTTCGACGATCTGCTGCTGGACACACTCGAGAGCAGAGATAAGTACTGGCAGGCCCCTGATGGGCTGTGGTGCCTGAGCGACTGGCTCCTCGACACGTCAGACGAGGACGCGGACCGATGCTTTCTGAGGAACTTCTTCCTGCAGGCGGCCGAGCTGCGCCCCTATGTGGACGAGCTCACGGACACCCGCATGAGCACCGACCAGCCCGCAGTCGAGATGGCGGTGAAGATCATCCGCCGCGGAGGCGAGCCGATTCCCAACAAGGTGCTTACTTACATCGTCTGGCTCCTGCGTGACGGGGATCTGGACCCGGTCACCTTCCTGCAGGAGTGCAGAAACGAGGAGAAGCTCCTCATGCTGTCCGGCCCCGCCTGGGGGCTGCAGGAGTCCGTTGACGACTATCACAAGGAGCTCAAGCGCTACTCCCGCCGGGCGGACAAGGAGCAGGAAGCGGAATGGTCCGAGGAGGAGGAGCCGGAGGGGCCGATCATCGTCACGCCGGCCGATCTGGAAGAGGTCTACAAGCACATTCGCCGTCGCAGGAAGCCGCAACCTGCGCGCGTCCTGGCGGAGGCGGCCTTCGAGTACGGGCCGGCCTCTCGCCGCTTCCAGGAGGCAGTCGACGCCCTCATGAGCGCGATGAGCCTCGACCCGCGCTTCGTTCGCGTAGGCAGCCAGACGTGGACGCTGCCGGATCTGATGCCGAAGCACACCGACAGGGTGCCTTCGGCCCTCCTGCCAGTGCCCGTGCAGGCCGGCGAGGACGAGCCGGACGCGGAACTGGACGACGAGGGGCTCGAGCAGGTTCTCGTGGCGTGGGTTCACGACCCGCGGTACGAGGACTTCGGCGAAGAGCCTGAGATTGAAATCGGTCCGGAGCAGCAGCCGACGGACGAGCTGCGGTACATCCTGCTTCATGACCACCGGAAAGCGGGGACCCTGAAGGTCCGCGTTTGCGACCGGCGCTTTTACCCCTCCGAATCGGACCTCGTCTGCGCCACCTTCCTCGATAGGGAGACAAACAAGTCCTATCCGGTATGGCTCAGCTACACCACGTCTCTCCTCTATGAGCTGGGAGACTGGTACAAGGCGCGCAAGCTCCTGCCGGGCGCTGTCTTCGTTGTCTCGCCAGGCTCTGTCCCGGATGAGTTCACCGTCTCCTACCGAGACGAGGTGGATGCTCAAGTCGCACTTACGGACCAGCGGATACGGCAGATCGGCAAAGCAAGGCGCGAGCTTCCCAAGGATGCCTCCGTGCTCGAGATCATGCAGCGTCTGTTGAAGGACCATGAGAAGGGAGCGTCCTTCATGTCCTTGTGGGCCGAGGTGAACGTCATTCGCCGAACGACGCGGCGGGTCGTGGCCTCGAATCTTGCCTCCTACCACTCCTTCTACCAGCGGCCGGCCAACTCGGATATCTGGGTCTTCGACGAGCGGAAAGTCAGCCAGGGACGCAAGAAGACCAAGCGGAAGTATCTGAGGCGCTAGCATGCCCCGCTGAGCGCGGAGCAGACATGAGCGAGAACG
Source organism: Candidatus Hebobacteria bacterium (assembly GCA_029821885.1). GTDB lineage: Bacteria > Armatimonadota > Hebobacteria > Hebobacterales > Hebobacteraceae > Hebobacterum. The sequence continues at coordinate 813 of JALGXV010000204.1, read as the reverse complement.
TCCGAGTGAGAATGGCGCCCGCGCCGACCGGGCGCCTTCATGTTGGGACGGCGCGAACGACGCTCTATAACTGGCTGTTCGCGCGCCATCACGGCGGCACCTTCGTTCTACGGATTGAGGACACCGATCAATCCCGCTCGACCCAGGAGAATGTCTGCCAGATCCTGGAGGCCATCCGCTGGCTGGGCCTGGATTGGGACGAGGGACCGGAGGTGGACGGCCCGTATGGCCCCTACTTCCAGTCACAGCGGGTGGCGCACTACCGGGAGGCCGTCGATCGTCTGCTAGAGCAGGGCGACACCTATTCCTGCTACTGCACGCCGGAGGAACTTGAGGAACGGCGGCGGGAGATGCAGGGGCAGGCGATCGCGCCGCGGTATGATCGGCGGTGCCGCGAGCTGAGCCGCACAGAGCGCGAGAAGCGCGAGGCCGAGGGGCGCCCGAAGGCGATTCGATTTGCAGTGCCGGATGAGGGTGCCACTGGCTGGGACGACCTCGTGCGCGGTCGCGTCGAGTTCCAGAGCTCGGAGCTGGATGACTTTGTGATCATGAAGTCAGACGGGTTCCCGAGCTACAACTTCGCGTGTGTGGTGGATGACGCGACGATGGCGATGACGCACGTGCTGCGGGGGGAGGACTTGATCTCGGGGACACCGCGGCAGCTCCATCTGTACCGGGCGCTGGGGCTGGAGGCGCCGCAGTTCGGGCATCTGCCGATGATTCTCGCGCCGGATCGGTCGAAGCTGTCGAAGCGACATGGCGCCACCTCGATCACTGAATACCACGACAAGGGCTACCTACCTGAGGCCGTGG
>JALGXV010000203.1 GCA_029821885.1 Candidatus Hebobacteria bacterium | reverse complement strand
TGGTCGCGGAGCTCTGCCGACGCTTCGAGCAGTGGGCGGCGACCCAGCGGGCGCGGCCGGTGGTGCTGCGCGGGGGAAGCGCGCCCGCTCCCCAGCAACCCACCGGAGAGCTGAGCGAGCGAACCCGCGACCACCTGGAGGCCCTCGGCTACCTCAAGTAGGGCTTGCCTCTCTCCCGACGGCGAGACGTACCTCGAGGGACGCGTCCCGGCCGACTGAATCCTAGGACAGGACGCCTGGCCGCCGAAGCAACAACCGGCCGACGGCCCGCGGGCGCGCCGTTTCCTTTCGACTTCGCGTAAGTGTAGGTGGACGGCCGTGTCGTCATCCCGCATGCGGGAGGTAGGCAGTGGCGGCTGAGGCAGACCAAGCGCGATCGCTGAGCGACGTCGACTCCGAGATGGACCTGGTGCAGGCCCTCCGCCAGGGGGATGGGCGCTCGCACGCGCAGCTCTGGCATCGCTTCGGCGCGCCGCTTCATGGATTCGCCTCCTCTCGCCTCGGGGGCGACCGGGGACTGGCCGACGACATCGTGGTCCAGACGCTGGCGGCCGCGGTGCAGGGAATCGGCCGCTTCAACTCGCGCAAGTCCACGCTGTCCGCCTGGGTCTACGGCATTGCGCGGCGACACATCCAGGGCGAGCTGCGCAGACAGCGGCGAAGGAAGTCCGTCCCGCCATCGGCCCAGGTGCCGCTCGAAGAAGTATCGGAAGCGGCCTCCGAAGGGGACACAGCAACCGACGTCGCGGCGCGGCTGGACGCGCAGCGAGAAGTTGCGGGGCTGGCCAGGGTTCTGACCGACGTCGAGATGGAAGTGCTGAACCTCCACTACGCGCACGAGTTCTCGGAGAAGGAGATCGCCCAGATCGTCGGCCGCTCGGCGCGAGCCGTCCATTCCATTCTGCATCGGGCGAAGCAGAAGGCCCGAGAAAGGCTGGTGCGAGATGCTGACTGAGGAGCAGGAGAGGCATCTCCAGAGGACTCTCAAGGCCGCCCAGTCTGCGCCAGGGCCGGGGCTGGAGGCGCGGGCGATGGCGGCGATGGGGCAGGCGAAGCCGGGGCGGCCCTCGCGGCGGCTGCTGGTCGCGTCCGCTGTGGGTGTGCTGGCCCTGCTGGGCTTCGGGGTGGCGCGGCTCCCCATGGGCACCGCGTCCGGCATCATCGACGAGATGCTGGCGACAGCGGCCGAGACGAGCGCGGTACATATGACGGGCTGCGGAGTGGGAGCCGAGGTGGTGGTTGAGGAGTGGATCTCCGAGGATGGCTTCTCCCGGGAGGAGTGGCGGGAAGACGATCAACTCCTCTGGCTCGATCTGCGGAGCGGCGACTTCACCGTGCACTATCGGCTCAACCCCGATAACGGTGAGGTGACGGCCAGGGAGAACTTCATCCCACTTCGGGAGGTCAGCGTCCTCGATGAGTCCTACCGTCAGCGCCGCATGACCTCCTCGCTGTGGCCGCTGGGAGGGCCGCTCGACAACGGGCGACTGGACCTCGTCAGCGAATCCAGCGAGATGAACGAGCGGGGAGAGGTCGTGGACCTAGTTGAGGTCGAGTGGACGCCCGGCGGCAGGACCATGATGTACACCTATCAGGATGGAGACTACATCCGTGAGCTCGTCTACGAGGAGGGCGAGCCCGTGCTCATCCGGGTCGAGGTGGACCCAAGCAGCGGCCTGCCCCTCCGCCTGGAACACTACACGGAGACGGAGGCAGGTTGGCAGAACACCTATGCCGCGTGCTACGAATGGAACATGGAGATACCGGAGGAGCTCCGCACCTTCACTCCGCCTCGGGGGACTGTGGTGGAGTGCCATCATTGGTGGGAGAGCCGCATCGATCAGGTGATTGCAGAAGCGGCGACCACAGACTGGCTGGTCACGCTCCACTCCGTGGAGGTCAACCGTCACGGGGATATCTGGCTCTCGCTCAGCCGTGCAGAGACGGCCGACAGCAGGATGGGTGATGCGTACAATAGCGCCCCGCCGATACGAGTTGAGGCCGTCGGCAGCGGTGGTGAGTCCTACTCGCAGTTGGGGCGATACTCATGCTACAACATGGGCGGTGAGGGCTGGGGGGTCGGATATTGGACGACTACATTGGAGGCTGCGGACCCCGACCGGCGGCCGCGGAGTGTCACCCTCACGGTGGTCCCCTATCCCGAAGGTGTGAGCAAGGCGGACAGCGTCACGTTCCGCAACGTGCGGCTGCCCGCGAGACAGGACGTGGACGACCCCATAGCGGCGGAGGTGGAGCTGATCGAGTACTAGAACCTTTGTGCTTGCGGTCGGCTTCGGTGGCTCTATCGCCGGAGCCGATGTGGCGAACCAACCCGCCCGGCAGATCCCTGCCGGGCGGCGTACTTTCGGGGGGCGGCCCGCGATGGGCCGTGCCGCCCGTGGCGTGGCGCCGATGTCCGGAACACACACCGCGCTCCGAGCCCCCAAATGTGGAAGAGACTACTCGGTGCTCATTGACTCCTACTGACGGGGGAGGGTAGTTCGCGATGGATACATTCCTCGGGGGCCTCATCTTAGGGCTGGTGGCCGGTCCGGTGTTCGTGTTCGGCCTCGAGCGGCTGAGCCGTATCCCCTTCATCAAGCGGCAGTTGGTCCGCGTGAGGCGATTGTTTGGCGGTCTGTTCTGGCGCGGCGTCGAGAAGCTCCTCAACTACCTCGACGGATTGCTCGCGAGAAAGCGGGAGCGCGAGGCGAGCGCGCTCGGAAGCCCCAACCTGGCGAGCCCGCCCGGCAGGGGCGTCGTGACGTACGCAGACAGTCCGCCCGTGAAGTGAGGCGGCCCGCCGCAGGCGGGCACGGCACGGCAGCGATCGCCGAGACGTCCGGCTTGGCAGCAGGCCGCAGGCGCTCTATCGGCGCGGCCACATCCGGGATGCTTTCGTCCACGTCAGGAAGCGGATCGTCATAAGCATATCCCCCTTCAATCCAGGCCGCCCGGCAGACGTCTGCCGGGCGGCCTCTCGTACTACCCGCGGTTCGGGTCAGCGGCGGCGCTTCGGTGTGCTGCCTCCGCCGCCCTCGTCCTTGCTCTCGGGCTCCTCCGCAGCGGCCTCCTCGGGGCCGCCTACGAGGGAGGAGAACCGGGCTGCAATTGGCGCGAGGTCTGGATTGCTCTTCGCCAGTCCCTCGAGTTCGCCGACGAGTCCTTCCAGCCGGCCCGCGGCGGGCTGGTTGAGCCTTCCCGCGAGCCTGGACATCACGGTCTGAAGGCCGGTCGTGACCGGGCCATCTCCGCCTGCCAGCAATCCCTGGGCGAACGCATTGACGCCCACGCCGCCGAAGTAGCGGCGGGAGAACTGCTCCATCGTGTCCGGATCGCCGAACAGGGTGACGTTGGCATCGCCAAGCGCCTGGCCGAAGGCCTCGGCGCCGGCCACCCCGACGTCTCTGGCCGCGTCGATGAGCTTGAGCGCCTGCTCCAGTTCGACCGCCACCTGCTCGTAGGTGGCCTTCGCCTTCAGTTCCTGCAGGAGCACGCTGACTCTCTCCTGCTCGGCCTCCTTCTGTCGGCGCGCCTCGACGGTGACCTGCTCGTTGTCCACGTTGACCGGCACCATCTGGACGGCCTCTTGGCCCTCCGCCTGGAGAACGCTGGCGTCTTTCCTCGCCTCGGCTTCGAGGCGGATCGCCTCCGCCGTCTTGGCGGCCGCGTCGCGCTCGCCCTCGGCGATCTTGGCCTTCTGGTAGGCCTCGATGTCGGCGGCCATGAAGTCCTTCACCCGCTCGACCTCGGCCTTCTGCTGGGCCACGATCACCTGAACCTGCTTGTCGCGGTCGGCGTCGGCGACCTCCTCCACGGTGATGACGCCCTGCTTCTCCGTCTCTCGCTGCTGCTCGGCCCGCAGCTGCTCGGCCCTCGTCATGGCCTGCTCCTGCTCGGCCTTGGCGATGGCGACCATCTGCTGGCGCTTGGCGACTTCGACCTCTCTCTCCCGTTCGACGTCCGCGGTCTGAGCCGCCTGGTTGGCATTGATCTCGGCGAGTCGGACCTCCCGGTCCTTCTGGGCGTCCCGCTCGCCGATCTGCTGCTCCGCGCTGAGTTGGGCCTGGCGAGTCTGCCACTGCTGCTCGGCCGTGAACACCTCGGCCGCTCGCTTCTGCTCCGCCTCCGCCTTGGCGACATCGGCATCTCGCTTGGCGTCGGCCTGCTTCTGGCGATACTCGCGCTGGGCCACTTCCTCCCGCGTCTGAGCGTCCTTCTCGGCGATCTCCTGCTGGGCACTGCGCCGGAACTCGTTCTCCCGCACCGCGTTCTCGCTGGTGATCTGGGCGATTCTCTGCCGCCCTTCCGCGTCGAACACGTTATCGGTCTTGAAGAACTCGATCGGCGTCTGGTCGAGGCTGGAGATGGTGACGGTTTCGAGGGTCAGCCCGTTCTGCTTGATGTCGGATCGCACCGCCTCGGCGACGTCGTTGGCGAACTTCTCTCGCTCGATGTTCAGGTTCTCCAGCGGCGACTTGGCGGCGACCGACCGCAGGGCGGAGACGAGCTTGTCGCCCACCAGCCCCGTGACAGCGTCGGCGCCCTGGAGAGACTTGCCGCCGAGAGACCGGGCCGCCTGCAGGATATCGTCGCTTTCGGCATCGACGCGGATGTAGAACTCTGCTTTGATGTCTGCCCGGAGTTTGTCCCCGGTGATGAGTGCTTCTGCTTCCCTGCGTTCGATCTCTAGTTTGAAGGTGTTGAGCATGATGCTGACGACTGTGTGGACGACCGGGATCACCAAGCATCCGCCGTCCAAGATCACCTTTGGCCCGCCCATGCCGGTGCGGACGAACGACATCTCCGCGGAGGCCTTCACATAGAGCTTGGTGATGATGATCAGCAGCCCGCCGATCAGGAAGGCCGCGATGCCGGCCACCATGAAGCCGATCTGCACGGGGACCATCATCTTTGTCGGCACGAACCACGGCGCGAACATCAAAGCTAGACCCAATAACATCAGGAAAATCCCTGCTCCCATCGACTCCTCCTCTTACTTAGGATTCGAGTCCGGGCTAGAGCCCCGACTCGGAAACGACGAAGTGGTCTCCCTGCACGACGTACTCCTCCAGCAGCACGTCCTTCCCCGGCTCGATCCGCCCGCCGGCCGTTCTGGCGGCGATCCGGTGGAGATTGCCGTGGCGGTCGCGGACCTGCACCTGCCCGGACTTCTCGTCGACACCGTAGACGGAGGTCCCGATCCGCCCCACCAGATCGCGCCGGGTGATCTTGACCGTCTCCACCGACGGCATGTGCTTCGCCATGAAGGCCGCCAGTCGGCCGGTGACGATCAGCCCCGAGACTCCGGCGATCCCCAGCGAAGGCCAGAAGTAGGCCACCGGCGGCAGCCGCACACTGGCGAAGACCTGGTTGGAGATCAGGCCGATGCCGCCGAAGAGCACCAGGAACGAGCACAACAGCACGGATATCGGCACTCGCCCGATGCCGAACAGGGTGAGCGCCCGGAGGAAGCCCCCGCTGGGGTGGACCTCCTGGCCCACGTCATGGGGGATCATGTGTTCCGCTTCGGCGTCGCCCATATCGGCGTCAACATCGACATCAGCATCGACGTCCACGTCCGCGTCCACGTCGACGTCAACATCGACGTCAACGTCCACGTCGACGTCAACATCGACGTCAGCGTCCACGTCGGCGTCTACATCGCCCCGAGAAGAATCACAAAAGACGTCAGGATCGAGATCACGAAGAAGAGATTGTGCCACTCGAACAGCGCGGCTGCGTTCATGCCTCCTCCTCGTCACTGACCTCCTGTTGAGCTTCGGCCGCCTCCTCGGCCGCCGGCGCCGGCAGGGCGCCCTTCACGGGATCGAAGTCGAGCGCCGCGCGGGCCTGATTGAGCAAGCTCACGCTGATGGTCGCCCCCGGCAGGGCCTCCCGCGCCTTCGCTTCGATCGCCTGGATGATCTCCTGCACCCTCACCTCGGTGAGGGCCTGTGTGACCTGGGCCTTCCTCGCCGTGTCGCCGGATTCGAGCTGCGCGATGGCGCGGTGCTCCTGTGCCTTCACTTCGATCTCACTAGCGATCGCCTTGTAGGCCCCGCGAGCGGTGGAGACCCCCGCCAGCGCTTTCATCTCCGCCCGCAGCGCCTCCAGCTGCCGGTTCATGTCGGCCACGGCCTTCAGCCGGCCGTGCTGGCGAAGCAGCTGCGCCGAATCGTCTCGTTCCTGGCGGAAGCTCTCGACACCGTCGTTGGCGGCCGCGTTGAGATCCTGGAGCTCCTGAGTGAGAGTCTCGACGCTCGCCTGGCTCTCCGCCAGCTCGACCGCTATCTGCTGCACGGCATCCGGACGATTCGCCTGCTGAAGCCTGACGGCCGCCTGCTCCAGAGCATCGTGCCTGGCGACCGCCTCCGCCAGCTCCCGGTGCTTCGCGCGGGCCAGCGCGACGGTCTTCGCCGCCAGCTCTTTCTTCAGCTCGACATCCCTCGACATCTGCGCGGCGGCATGATCGAGCTGCTCCTCCTGTGTGGCGCCCAATCCGAGACGATCCAACCACCAGTTCCAGAAGCCAGCCATGCTCAGCATCCTCCTTCTGCAGATTCCCCGGAGTTCGAGCCATGCTCCCCTCTCCCCCCGGCCCAGAGTCGCCTTCGTTCGGCACCAGATTATATCACGGTTGGCCTCACCTTCCCACAGGCGCGCAGACATCCGTCTGCATCGATGTTTCGGGACCTCGCAGGCGGATCGCCACTCCGCGCTTGGTTCACATTATTAGACACCAAACGCGACCCGGCCGTTCTCGCAACCGACGCCAGATCTGTATTGAACCACATACAACCGACCGTCCCCCCGCACGCGAGCGCGTTAGAACGCATAGAAATCCACTGGGAGTGTCTTCGTTTTAGGTGCTCTGGGCGCTTCCAGATCGCGTCGGGCAGGAGCTTGCTTGCCCCGAGCGAAGTCGAGGGGCCTCCTGCCCGGGCGTCCGCCACGGACCCGTTGGCCCTCTCCCCTCGCGCTGACACCGGCCCCGATCAAAGGCGACCTCGCTTCCTGGTGACGCGCATGTCCCACTGACAGGACACAGGCGCCGTCTGCGCGCAGAGGTTGCTCGCCTGTCAGGGAGTAGAGGGACCTCTACTCGGACACACGCGCACTACAAGGAGATTGCCGGTGCCAAGAAACAAGCCGAACATCCTCTACTTCCATGTCGACAATATCGGACTCGGTGAGTTGGGCTGCTACTCAGGCGGCCTCCTGCGTGGAGCCGACACCGCCCGCATCGACCAGTTCGCGGCCGAAGGGCTGAAGCTGTGGCATTTCGTCGCCGAGGCCCAGTGCACGCCCTCTCGCTCGGCCCTCATGACCGGCCGCTACCCGATTCGCTCGGGCACTCACACGGTCGCGCTCGCCGGTGAAGAGGGAGGCCTCGTCGCCTGGGAGCGCACCATGGCAGACATGCTGTCCGACGCGGGCTACGCGACCTCTTGTCTGGGGAAATGGCACATCGGGGCCAGCGAGGGACGATGGCCCACCGACCACGGGTTCGACGAGTTCTACGGGCCGCCTCGCAGCTATGACGAGTGCTTCTGGGTCGACGATCCCTGGTATGACGAGAAGCGCGACCCGGTGACCTACATGTATGAGGCTCGCAAGGGAGAGCCGGCCCGCGAGCTGACAGACCAGCAGCTTACGCCTGCGCGGAGACGGGACGTCGATGCTGAGTACCTGAAGCGGGCCTTCGACTTCATCGACCGCAGCGTCAAGGATGACCGCCCCTTCTACCTCTACTTCAATCACTCGCTTATGCACATACCTCTCACTCCGCGCAAGGAGTTCGAGGGGAAGAGCGGGGAGGGCGAGAATGCCGACTGCCTGCT
>JALGXV010000202.1 GCA_029821885.1 Candidatus Hebobacteria bacterium | reverse complement strand
AGAACGAACCGACTCTGCAGGGCGCGCTCGTACGGACGTTCGTCTTCCAGAAACCAGGGGAAGGCGACGCTGCGATCATCCAAGAGAAGATCGACGAGATCCTGGCCGAGCAGCGCGACGATGGGAGCTTCGGAGATACCTCCAAGGAGACGGGTGAGCGGCTGCTCCGCTTGCTGCAGCTTGGCTTCCCGTCCGACAGCCCGGAGGTCGGACGCGGCGTCGAAGCGCTCCTGCGCCAGAAACGCGCTGGTCAAAATGCAAACGAATGGGTCGAGAAGGAGGGGGCGCTTTCCATCTACGCCCTTCACGCATTGTGCCTGCTCGGCCGCAGCGACATTCCCGAAGTCAGGTTCTCGCTCAACTGGTACGTGGAGCATCCAGAGGAGTGGAACGACCCCTGGAAGGGATGTCCGTGGACTCCGGAGGTCTTCTGGAGTGCGCTGTGGGCGGGCCGCGGGATAGAAGACACACAGGCGACCGTCAACGACGGTCTTCGGCTTGTCGCACAGGGTATGAGCGCGGCCGGATGTAATGCCTACAACGACCCCTACGGATTCCTCGAGGCGGCGGGGCAGATCGACAGCGCCGATGCGCGCGCCCTGGTGGAGAAGCAGATACCCATGATTCTCCGCGGCCAGCGGGCAGACGGCGGCTGGGGGGATAGCAGCTTGTTCGTCTTCAGGGCCCTCAAGACCCATGGCTGCTTGGATACGCTGCGCGATCTCCCGCCGCTGCCGCCCGATTGGGAGATCGTCCGATCTATCCCCGCTCCCGGCGGCGATCTCTGGTCCATGACCTGGGACGGTGAGCGCCTCTGGGTCTACGATCGTGAGAGCAACTCGGCCATTGCCGTCTCCCCCGAGGACGGCTCTGTCGTGGCCAAGCTCGACCTGCCCGTCGACAACGTCGTCGCCATCGGCTGGTGGGACGGTTGCCTCGCCGTCACTCAGAACGATCCAAAGAAGCTGTTCAAGGTTTACCCGGCTACCGGAGAGATCAGGCAGGACATCATCATCGACGAGACAGACTGGACGTGGGTCGGCTGTGCCAACGAAGTGAACGGCAAGGTCTGGGTCGTCGATGAGTTCTCGCCGGGCATCATCGTCATCGACCCGGCAAGCCCGGATGAGCGGCAGTTGAAGATCCTCGCCGGGCCGGGGCCGAACTGCTTCGCCCCGACGCCCGATGGCGTCTGGCATGCCGATTTCTGGGCGCACACTGTCATCAAGACCGGCTATGACGGCAAGCTGCTGCACTGGGGCGACCGGATCTTCGAGCACGGGACCGCCGGCCTCGCCTTCGATGGCGAGAATCTGTGGGCAGTCGATGGCGTGAACCGTCGCATCTGTGTGATTGAGAAGGCCGAGACGGGCGTCGACGACGAGATGGGCCGCTCCGTGCTGTTGGAGAGCGTGGCCAACGATTTCCGGAGCTTCACTGATGATCTCGCCAGTCACCAGATCGTCTTCGCCGTGCGTCTACCTCGTCATGCACCTCATCGAAATGCGGGCCGCCGGTTGGACTGATGTCGACTTCGACACGGTGTCCGCCGTCTCCGGCGCGTCGGCGTTGTTCGCCTACGAGCCCGGCGAGTTCATGCCCAAATACGCCAACCTCCACATCGACATGGATCGGCGGATCGCGGAGGCCACTGGGTTCGGCTACGAATGGGTGCCTTTCGAGGACGTGGATGCCGCGTGGCCGATCATCAAGGAGAGCATCGACTCGGGCCGTCCCCTCAAGGGCTGGTACTGGGAGAACCTCCTCATCGGTGGATACGACGAAGCGCCCGAGAGGGAGGACCGCAGGGTCTTCGTCATGGCCGACGGGCCCGACACCGTCGCCGAGTGGTGGCCGTGGCCGAAGTTCGTGGCAGAGATGAGTGACTGGCCGCATAGATTCGGCCGCTTTTCGCGCCGCGCCAATCCTCTCCCTCCTCGTGAGACGGCGGTCCGCGTCATGCGCGATCTCGTGGCCTGGAGTGTCGAGCCTCCGAAGGCCGTGCAACGCGAATTCCCCGAGGCGAAGTTCGGGCTCGAAGGCATGGGATCCTACGCAGCCGACTGCGCCGACACGGCCGCCTACGAGGACTGGAGCGCGTGTCACGACATCAACCCGCAGTGGACCCTCCGCAACTCGACAGCCGTGTACTTGGAGCGTGTCGCTCACGCCGGCCTCTTCCCGCCAGGAGTATCCGAGGAGGTCGCCCGTGCGGCGCGCGAATACCGCGCCGCCTACGCAGCGTGGCGAGAGTTCTACGACGAGCTGGGGCACGGGGCCCCCTCCAATGCAGGGCGGACGAAGGCGCGGCGACTGGCCGGCTCGAGCGCCGTGCGACGAGCGCTCGAACACGAAAGGGCGGCTGTCAGCACCCTCGCGGAAGCGCTTGACGCGCTGAAGTAAGCACCGGTCGGCCTGTAAGGACTTGCGTCGGGGGCAGGAGACCCAGAAGGAATGGCGATGGGAGAGTCACTGACGCCTGCGCTCATGATCTCGCTCACGCTTCTCGCTCTCTCGAGCGCTGCCTCGGGCGAGCCAGTGAAGCTGCCGATCGCGGAAGAGACCTGGGAATCCCAGACCTTCGCTGCGCCCGGAGCTGACGGGGAACCAACGGCTGTATTCCAGATCGTCGAGGACCCGGAGATGGGCCGGGCGCTCTCGGTGGGGTCATGGCAGAGGGGACGCTGGGCGGCTCGTTACAGCCACGTCCATCCACTTCCGTTCGTTCAGGGCACGGTCCGCGGCCTCTACCGCACAGAGAACATCGAACAGCACTGCGCGGGTGTATGGGTCCAGTACTACGCCAACGGTCAATACCTTCACGCGGACACGACGACGTTTGAGCCGGCTGCGGAGTGGACGCTGTTCGAGTTCGTGTTCCGCCGCCCGCCGCCGGGGACGGAGAGAGCGCGCCTCGGTCTCGGCCTGCGGCGTCACACAGAGGGTACGGTCCTCTTCGCGGCTTTGTCCGTGACAGAGGAGGTCTCGCCAGTGGAGTTTCCGGCGGAGCCTGGTCCGGTCACGCGACCGGAACCGCCCCGGGAGTTCGAGCCTGGCGAGTATTTCCGCGTGGAGAACAGCGGCGATGTCTGCTGGCTGGTCAGCCCATCGGGCAAGGCCTTCTACTCCGTCGGGACCGACGGGCCGTGGTATCGGAATGGCGGTGATAGAGCCGAGCAGGACCAGCGCCAGGTGTCTTGGCTGCGGCGGCTGAAGGCTAACTCTCTCGCCGGCTGGACCGACATCGAACGCTGGGCGCGGATCAACGATGAGTTGATGTCACAGGCCGAGACGGCTTTCGCCACCTTCGTCTCCATGGAGACGGGCACCTGGTGGGGCGATTTCGACCACCTGCGCGATGCGAACGGCGAGCCACAGGGGCGGAATCACGCCTTCCCCGATCCCTTCGATCCGGGCTTCGCACGCGCCTATCGCTCTCGGGTGCAGGAGATAGCCAAGCTCGTCCGCTCGAAGCCCTGGCACGCGGGGTGGTTCGCCGACAACGAGATCTCTCACCGGTACCTGCATCGCTACGTCTACTCACGACACTGCGCCGAGGCCTTCAGAGCGTTCCTCGAGCAGCGCTACCACGGCGATATCGAGGAATTGAGCCAGGCATGGGAGACTGACTTCGGGTCGTTCGAGGCGATCGTGGCTCGGCGGCCGGAGCCGCCCGAGCGCGAGTGCACGATGGCGAGCGATTTCCGCCTCTTTGCTCGCGAGATCGTCAAGAAGTATGCGGATGTGACGCTCGACATCATCCGGGAAGAAGATCCGGGCCACCTCGTCTTCTCACCCCGGCTCATGTTCGGCGACGCCGAGTATGTCGGTCTCTACTCACAGTATGACGCGGTGGCCGTGAACCACTACCCGTCGAACAACGGCCCAGGCTTGAGCGCAGAGGCTAAGGAGGAACTGCGCGACATCCACGAGAGGTCGGGCCGGCCGATCATCATCGGCGAGTGGTCCGTGCCAGCTGTGGACTCCGGCCTCTACGATGACCCGCACAATCTCGACTGGTCCTGGCCGCAGACCCTCCCCACGCAAGCCGACCGCGCGCGACAGGCGGCCTGTGTGACGATCGACTTCTACAACCTGCCGTTCGTCATCGGTGCCCATTGGTTCATATGGTACGACTTCGATTCAGAGCAGCGACGGGCGAACCGCGGCCTGTTCAAGGCGAGCGAGGAGCCCTGGACGGAGGTGATCGACGCCCTTGCGCGGGCTCACCAGAAGATCGGGAGCGCAGTGCTAGCAGACCCGCACAGGCCCAAAGGCGGGCCCTGACGAGGCGGGCCGCCAGGGGCCGTCTATAGGGCGGCGGACAGGCAGCGTGCGAGAACACCCGCCTGATTCACTGCGCTGCGAACACGTGCGCTGCGGCCGGGTCAAAGGACACGGCGGCCTCGGCGCCAACCTTGAGGCCACTGTTCTGGAAGGACCTCCGCCCCACGAGTGCGACGAGCGTCACGCCAGCCGCCACGTCTACACGCATCAAGGCGCCCTTGTCTACCACGCGCGCGATGCGGCCCGCTAGTTCGTTCACGCGCTGACGACCGGGAGCAGCAGCTACCGTGACATTCTCCGGCCGCACCGTGAGGAAGACGTCACCCTCCGGCCCAGACTCGGCCTCGAGCGCCATGCCCCCAGAACGCACGACGAGCCGACCGCGTTGAGACGTGGCCGTGCCCCGGAAGATGTTCTCGGTTCGCACGAACCTCGCGACGAACTCGGAGTTCGGGCGGCGGAACACCTCCTCCGGCGTGCCGATCTGACGGATACGTCCCTCATGGATGATGCCGATCTTGTCGGCCACAGACATCGTCTCTTCGAAGTTATGAGAGACGTGCAGGGTCGTAGTCCCCAACTGCTCGTGCACCCGCCGCAGTTCCACACACAGCCCCTCGCGCGTCTGCTCGTCCAGTGCGCTCAGAGGCTCGTCCAGCAGCAACACCTTGGGCTCGATCGCCAGAGCGCGGGCGAGCGCCGATCTCTGCTTCTCCCCGCCGCTGAGCTTGACGGAACTGCGATGAAGTAGGTGCGTTATCCCCAGCAACTCGGCTAGCTCCGCCACCTTGCGCTCTATCTCGCCTCGCGGCTTCTTTCGGATGCGCATCCCAAAGGCGATGTTCTGCGCCACCGTCAAGTGCGGGAAGAGCGCGTAGTCCTGAGGCAGGTATCCCAACCCCCTGGCCTCGGGCGCGGTGTCGTTCATCCGCTCTCCATCTACATAGATGTCTCCCGTTTCCGGCTGGTGAAGTCCCGCTATGCACTCGAGCAAGACGGTCTTACCGGCGCCGGTCGGGCCGAGGAGAACGAAGTACTCCCGCTCCCGAATGTCCATGCCCGCGTCGTGCACGGCGAAGTCGCCGAGCCGAAGTGAGACGTCGCGAACTTGGACGATCGGCTGCGCCATCCCGTGCCTATCCCCCGGCCGTCGGAAGTAAAACCTGCACCGTGTCGCCCGGTGAGACACATGTCGCGCCGCCGTTCTCGGCGGCCTCGCCGTTCACCAAGAGCAGCACGCTTGGGAGCAGCTCTCCCTGCCTATCGAAGAGGGTTGCCTGCGCCTTGTCTCCGTACTTGGCCGCGAACTTCTTGAGAGCGACCTCGATTGGCAGATCGTCCCCCTCGACTTCGACCTCCTTTGCTCCTGCGATCTCCCGCAGTGCAGAGAACAACCTCAGCTTGATCATATCTCCGAACCTCTCCTGACGTAGCTTTCCTATCACCAGAGATAGCCCTTGCCGCCCAGCCGCTTGAATGTCAGCAGCGTCACCAGCGATATGGCCACCATGATGAGCACGAGGGCAATGGCTGACTCCAGCTGTCCCACCGAGAACTTGAGGAACATTGCGATCGGCATGACCTCCGTCTTGAACTGCGTCGCCTGGCAGAAGAACAGAATCGGGCCGAATTCAGCGATCGCCCTCGCCCACGTCATGATGAGGCCCGCCACAATTCCCGTGCGCGCCATCGGCAGCACCACGCGGACGAACGCCTGCCGCTGCGTGCACCCCAACGTCCTGGCCACGTCCTCGTGCCGCCTCCCGAGTGTATCAAAGCTCGCCTTCACCGCCCGCACGCCGAACGAGCAGGCGACGAAGAACTGAGCCACGACCACGCCTCGAGTCGTGTACACCCAGTTCGGCCCATCCTCGATCTCGTGTCCCAGGAGGAACGTGAAGACCTTGTTGACACCGGTCACGAACCACTCCGGCGTCAGTGCGTTGACCATCTGTCCTGCGGGGGTGCTGAATATGATGAGCAGGCTGATTCCCATCACGGGTGGAGGCAGGACGATTGGCAGGTCCAGAATGGTATCCATGACCTGCCCCCCCGGAAGCCGATACCGGGACAGGATATAGGCCGCCGGGATCGCCACCACCATCGCCAGCAGAGCCGTGATGGCCGCCGTCAGCACGCTGAGCTTTATGGCGAAGTGGTTCTCCGGATTGCGCAGGCTCCCGAGGAGGATGTTCCATCCCGTTCGCCGCTGAACGATCTCCTCGAACTGGTCGCGGTCGGCGCTGCAGGACGGACACTCCCACTCCGCCAGGATCTCCAGCCACCGCGTCCCCGGCAGAATACCTTGCCCGAGAGCCCCCACCTCTTCGTCGTAGAGATACCCACAGACCGTACATCTGCCTGTGGTGACCTCCTTCGCCACCCCCGCCAAGTACCAGACGTTCCCGAGCAAGATGAGCGCAACCGCCGCCAGGAAGACGATCAGCACGCCCCCCAGAACTGCCACGAAAAGCCGGTTGCTCAGGTTCCTCCCGCCCACATTCCCCGCCCCGCGGCAGTCAGTCTTGCTTCTCTGCGCGCTCGTGTTCCTGCGGCTTCGGCGGCAGACCGTACCCGTGCTTGAGGAATATCTTCTGCGCCTCCTCGGAGGTCAGGAAGTTGAGGTACTGCTCCGCCTTGTCTTGATCCGGGGAGAACGTGAGCAATCCGACGGGGATCGGGGCCTCCACCCTCCATTCCTCGGGTATCTCGATCGTCACCACATCATCTCTGAACAGGTGCGCGGTAGCGTCCCAGACGATCGCCGCGTCCAAGTGCTTCAGCTTGACGCCAATCCCCAGCTCCACCACGTTCAGCGCCCTCGCCGCGACGTTTTCGTCCACCGGCTTCAGCAGCTTCGCCTTCACCAGCACTTCGCTCGCCGCCCGCCCTACGGCGACGGCATTGGGGTCTCCCATCCCGACGCGCATCCCCTTCCGGGTGAGATCGCTCAGCCCACGGATGTTCTTCGGATTCCCCTTCTGCACGATCAGCACCGTGGACATC
>JALGXV010000201.1 GCA_029821885.1 Candidatus Hebobacteria bacterium | reverse complement strand
CGAGGGCGAGCTGGAGATGCCCTTGAGCGTAGCCGTGGACGAGGATGGCGCCGTCTACGTCTCCGATTGGGGCAACAACCGGATCCAGAAGTTCGCTCCGGCCTCGTAGGGCGGCGCCCGGTGCCGCGCGGCAGAGGCGGCGTCAGCACATGGACTGAGGAACGCTGAGGAGAGCTGCATGCTCCCTTCGGAGAAGGCCGAGCGATGGGTGCGGCGTGTCGGGTACGCCGCGCTCATTTTCATTGCCCTCTATATCGTGATTTGGGTCGTCAGGTTCATCGGCGGCATCTACGACCGCGCGGTGGAGCAGCGTGAGCCGCCACCGGAGGGGGAGGCCCCCATCGTGGAACCGGCCCGCTAGGTGGCGATTCGTACGTGCTCGGCGCGGTCTGGCTGTGGAGCCTGATCCCACTCGCCGTCAAGGTTGCCTACTAGAGCCTCAGCTTCTTCCCCATCTTCCTCGGGGCACCGGGGTGGCCGCAGGCGGCATGCTTGCCGAGCCGCCCGTCAGCGGCGCCGTGAGATGGCAGGCTCTCGGCGCATTGGCCTTCCTGGGGCTGGGAGGCACGGGCCTGGCCTGAGTGCTGCTGGCGAAGGGCATATAGCGGCTAGCGGCTGGAGGCCGCGACGGTGGGACTCGTTTCGTCGAGGCCGCCTCTGTTCACGATCACGGAGGCATACCTGTTGGCCGGAGAGCAGATCGTGCCCTATCTGCTCACGTGCTCGGCCTTCGTAGTCAGCGGGGCCGTTCTCATCGTCCGGCATCAGCGCGCCTACGGCCAGCCCCAGCGGACTACGCCTCCTCGAACTCCTCGCCCACGGGCGGCTCGACCTGAGCTGCCACCTGGTCCACCAGGGTGCCCGCCGCCCGGCCGGAGAGCCGGGCCTCAGGCGTCAGAATCAGCCTGTGTGCGAGGGCAGGCTCTGCCATCGTCTTCGCGTGGTCCGGGAGCACGAAGCTTAGCCCGTCTGCGGCGGCCTGTGCCTGCGCGCAGCGCAGCACAGCGATGGACCCGCGAGGGCTCGCGCCGAGCGCGACATCGGGATGGTTCCGGGTGGCCTGGACGAGTCTGACTATGTAGTCTCTGACCTTCTGGTGGACGAAGACCTGCCTGACCCTCTCCTGAGCGTCCAGCAGTTCCTCCGTGGAGAGCACCTGGCGGAGTTGCTCCACCGGATGTCTGAGCTGAGTGCGCAGCAGGATCTCGCTCTCCGCCTCGGAGGACGGGTAGCCGATCGTCATTCGAAGGAGAAAGCGGTCCAGTTGCGCCTCCGGCAGCGGGAAGGTGCCTTCATATTCGATCGGGTTCTGAGTGGCCATGACGCAAAACGGGGCCGCCAGCTTGCGCGTCACCCCGTCCACCGTCACTTGCCTCTCGGCCATCGCTTCCAGGAGCGCTGACTGGGTGCGCGGCGGCGCGCGGTTGATCTCGTCGGCGAGCACGATGTTCGACATTATCGGACCCGGGTTGAACTCGAACTGGCCCGTCTTCTGGTTGAACACCGATAGCCCCGTGATATCCGTCGGGAGCAGATCGGGCGTGCACTGGATGCGGCGGAAGGTGACGCCTATGGACAACGCCAGACAGCGGGCGAGCATTGTCTTGGCCACGCCCGGCACGTCCTCCACCAGCAGGTGCCCGTCGGCCAACAGACCTATGACGGCCAGGCGGACGGCCTCCGTCTTGCCCACAATCACCTGCTCGACATTGCCCGTCAGACGCTGAGTGACTTCGGACGGGGTCGGCATGAATCCGATGGCTCCACGGCATTCATTGGGCCCAGTGTGAGCGGCCAAGCTGCCAACAGACAGATTCGACGGGGCACCCGCCGGTCCTGTAACGGGTGCTCGATTGGCCGTGGCAGAGCGCGTCCGGCAGAGATCCCTGCAGGACCGCGGTGAGACGCGCAGGGGGGAGCGGCGTCGGGAGCACACACGGCCGGTGAATATGCGCTTGACAGGCTCTCCGGCCTCCCTATAATCGCAGTTGCGGGACTGACACGGAGGTGATTGCCGTGGAGTTCATGGAGGTAATCCGGCAGCGGCGGAGCGTTCGGAAGTACCGGCCGGACCCGGTTCCCCAGGCGAAGATCGACCATGTCCTCGAGGCCGCACGTCTGGCCCCCTCCTGGGCCAACAGCCAGTGCTGGATATTCATCGTAGTCACTGACCCGAAGGTGAAGCGCCGACTGGCCGAGGCGGGAAACGACTGGATCGAGCAGGCCCCGACCATCATCGTGGCATGTGCCGACCCTAAGAAGAGCGGAGTCAAGGGAGACCAGCAGTATTACCTGCTCGACATAGGCATCGCGCTGGAGCATCTTGTCCTCGCGGCAGCCGACGAGGGTCTCGCCACATGCTGGGTGGGCTGGTTCGACGAACACACAGCAAGGGCAGCCTTGGGCGTGCCAGACGACATACGTGTGGTTGCCCTCACGCCGCTGGGGTATGCTGAGGAAGAGCCGGAGGCGCGGCCCAGGCGGTCGCTCGGCGAGATCGTCCGGCGGGACCGCTGGGGCTAGCGCGCAACGGCGTAGAACCGGGGCGCAGCGCCGCGACCGGACTGGGCTACCGAGTGATCGGCTGGGTAGGCGAGGGCCTTCCTGCACGTCTCTTGTTTATATCACCCCACGAGTTGGGTAGAAGGACACCTGGGGAAAGAGCGCCCATTTGGCGATGATGTCTGTTCTGCCAGGAGACACCAAGCAGCAGTGTCGGCACTGCGGCCATCCGCTCCGCCCGGAGGCCGCGCAGTGTCCGGCCTGTCAGCGCGCCGTCCCTTCGGGCCTAGGTGAGCATGTGTCGGTCGAGGACGAAGTCTACCTCATGCTCGTCACAGCGAATGTGCTAAGGCTGCGCCGGGAGTACGAGCTGGCCGAAGCACAGTGCGGCGAGGTGCTGCGCCGGTACCCCAGGAACCCCACCGCCCATTCGGTGATGGGCGACATCGCGCGGGATCGCGGCGCTCACCGCGACGCGATTGAGTGGTACAAGATGGCCGTCGACCTCAACCCCGACAACATGGCTGACCGGAAGAAGCTGGAGGCCGTCATTGACCGGGTATATGAGCGGGGCAGGCGGTCGGTGTTCAACAGGCTGCGCACCGACGTCAGTGGCTCCCTCGGGTCGGCCGCGGCCGAGATGCGAGCGGCCCGCATCCCGCTGGGCGTTTCGGTGATGCTTGTCATCATGGTTGCTGTCATTGTGCTCGTGACGCTTGCCGTGCTCGTGTTGGGGAAGGGCGGCACGGTCGGCGCCGACCCGGCCGCCCCCGAGCGGCCCTCGGGAGCATTCGCGCCGGGACTCCGCGCTGCCCCGGAGCCCAGGCCGGTGGACCGCGCGGCCGCCGCTTCAGCGCTGGAGCCGCGCTTTGGCGCCGAAGTGTCTGCGGTGGAAGCTTCTCTGAGGGAGGCGCTTCGGCAGCAAGCCCGGATAGTGGACCCAAACTGCGAGGTCCGGGAGGTCGCGGTCAACCCACTGGACGGCGTCGTCACGGTGGAAATGTCTATGCCACGCCTCTGGTCGGCCGAGAACACTCGGAACACGCTACTCCGTGTCGCCGCGCCGCTTGCCGGTGTGACGGCGGAGTGGGACAAACGCATCTCGCAGGTCCGCGTGCGCTGCGCGGTTCGTCAAGAGGGGCAAGCGCCTCGGCTGGCGCTGGTGGCAGAGGCAGAGCCAGCCCGGGCGGCCGATGCTCATCGCGAGCCTGGGGGGACCGACCCCAGGAAGACCTTCGACCGGATCTGGTGGGACCCCGAGCTGTCCCCCGAGGCAAGCTCCTCCCCGCGCCCTGGAGTGAGGTGATGGCCGAAGTCAGGGTGAGGGTGTGGCGGGTGGAACCTCACTCCCTCTCTCACTACCTCCTCGTGCTCCTCAGTGACAGGCGCGAGGTGCTCCCGATGGCGATCGGCCTGTGCGAGGCGATGGCCATCCGAAGTGTGCTTCGTCCTGAGGAGGCAGTGCCCCGGCTCAGCGCCACTCACGATCTCCTCGGGGAGTTCATCTCCCGCCTGGGCGGCACGCTCTCGAAGGTCGTCATAGATGATCTCTGGAACAAGGTGTACTTCGCCAAGCTCCACATCGCGCTCAATGGGGAGATCGTGACGGTCGACTCCCGCCCAAGCGACGCCGTGGCGATCGCCCTCCGCATGGGAGCGCCCCTCTATGCAACTGACTCCGTCATGACGGCCGCGAACGAAGGCGAGGAGCCGCCTGAGCCATCTGACGGCGACGACAGCTCCGAGCGCGACTTCCGAGATCCCTGGCAGGAGTCCGTCTGACGGCGCCCCCAGCGGCGACGTTCCGACCGCGACTTGCCGACCGCCCATGTGTCGAAACCACTAGAGTGGAATAACCACCTAGAGGTCGCGCGAGAATGGGCCTGAGACACCTGTCCGATGCTGAGCTCACCGAGTGGGCTGAGGGCGAGGCCGGCGCTACCCGGCTCCCTGCCATAGAAGCTCACCTGCTGGCATGCCAGCGGTGTTCGCTGGCCGTCCAGCGCATCCGCGAGGCCGCGGAGCTGGTGGAGCGTCTCTCCGCAGAGACCGCGCCGGTCGGCCTTCGAGCGCGCGCGGCAGCCTCCTACTTGGCGGAGGCGCAGGCGCCGATCGCCTGCGAGGAAGCCGCGCCGCTTCTGCAGGAGCACATCGACCGCTGTCTTTCCCCCGGTGCCGCATTGATGCTTGGGCCTCATCTTGATTCCTGTCGCCAGTGCCGCGCCGAACTCGCCACCCTCGAGGCAACCACTCGGGCGTTGAGGGAACTGCCCACTGTCGAGTCCCCGGCCCGGGTGCGCGAAAGCATTCTCGAGGCGCAACGGCCGGCCGCGGGAAGCGCCCCGTTCGTCCTCAGGTGGAAGCCGGCGCTTGCCGCCGCCTGCGCGGTGCTCGTCGTCATCGCCATAGCCGCCGTGCGTCCGGCGAGCCGGCCCGTGCCACAGCCCGAAGTAGTGCTGTCTGCTGAGCAGCCGTCGGCTGGGGCTCCTAGCCGTGTTGAGGTCGCCCGCGTCGATGGCGACTCAGGCCGGTCCGTCTCGGACCACTCCCGCGCCGGCCGCGGTCACTCTCGTGGCCAAGGGGCCCGCGCCGGAGGTGGTGACGCCTGAGACTAGTTCTCCAGCGGCGGCAATGCCCAGCGGCCTGAGGGCGCTGCGCGTCGTGGCGCGCAGCACCAGCTACGACGTCGAAGTCCGGCGCGCAATGCAGCTGGCTGAGGAGCAATACGCCACGCTGCGCTCGGAGGCTCTTTCCGAGGCCAGACTCGCGCGACTCCCCGCGGATGTGCCGGAAGCCGGCCGTGGGGAACCCGAGACGACGGAGGGCGAGGGGGCTTTGTGGCCGTTGGAGCCGGAGTCTACAGAGGAGCGCACTGCGCCCCAGCCAAGTGCTGGTTCAGGGCCTTCGCGCGAGGGCGCTGCTCTTCTCAGCATTCCACTTGTCTAGCACTCCGGCGCTCCGGACCTGCCTCGCCTTCCTCGGCGGGAAGAGAGGGATAGCGGAGCGATGCCCGCGTCCGCGCCTTTCTTACAACCGAGGATCAGGGGGAGCCTGGTCGCCGCCGCGGCGGTGGCGTGGTTTGCCGTGGCCACCGCTGGTTTCGCCTTCGTAAGCCCCCATGGAGTCGAGGGAGACTGCGAACCTGTCGGGAGCGGCCACCTGGAACAACTTGCCAGCGAGGTGGCCGACTGCTGTGCCGGGCCGGACAGTGGTGCCGGCGGTGGCATCGCGCCGCAACTGCCCGGCCTCGGGGAGGGCGACTCAGGGCGCGGCTTTCTCGGTGCGCGACCGGCGAGCCCCATGTGGAGCGGCGACCCGTCGTCGGTTCGGTTCGGGCAGGCGGTGCTGACACTCGGCCGCCAGAGGCGAGAGGACAGACCGTTCGACATGGTGTTGGGGAGCTCGACGGTGAGTCGCCGGCAAGCATCGGTCCATCGGCTCTCACACTCGGGCGGATCGATCGTGGTGGAGGCCGAGCTGCTGGACGTAGGGCCGCGCTTCTCCCCACCGCCGGAGGGATTCGGCAGTGACCTCGAGGAGGCGAAGCGGCTGGAGGAATACGCCGGGAAGAGGGGCCTGGAGCTGAAGGCCGAATGGGGGCTTTCGCCCGCGCTCTCTTTCAACACCAGTCAGGCCAGGAGCCGCTCCAACGACCGCCTTGGCGAGCAGCACGGCCTGACCACGACGGACACAGAGCACTCGCTGTCGCTGGCAGTGGGCTCCGGGGGACACCTGCGGGCCGCGCTGACTACCCACCGCGAAGAATGGGATCGCTGGCTGGGGAAGCAGGGGCGGGAGACCTACGAACGGCGAGTGGAGTTCGACTCTCCTCTGGACGACGCGGGTGCCAGCACATTCAGATTCGCCATGACTTCACTCGACTCGGCTACCGGCGCGGAGAGGGAACGGCAACGAACGGCGGAGGCGCACCTGAATGCGGCTCTCAGCGGACGCCTGCGGTTAACCGCCGACTGGCTGTCGAGGGCCGCCGGTGATGGCCAAGAGGAGATGACGAAGTCCGTCGGCGCGGCCCTGCAACTCGCCCCGGGGACCGAGGTGTCGGCGACGCTCAAGCGACTCAGTTCAGGCGGCAACGACACGGACGAGACCGGGCTTGGGCTTGCTGCCAAGATCGGATGTGGCAGCCTGAAACTCGAAGAGAAGCTGACGCGAGGCGCTGACGGCCCGGTCCGATCCCGCACGTATGGCTTCGACGGTGGTTTCGGCCGCGGCACGGCGCGGACGAATCTCAAGGCGGAGTTCTCCGAGACGCGTGCACAAGGCACGGATGGTAGCTTCGAGAGAGCGGGGGCCTTGCACTTGGACCGCTCGTTCGGCTCAGACCTGAAGCTTTCGCTGCACCATCGCGGGAAGACATCCGGCACGGGTGTTGAGGTCGCCGCGGAGGCCGAGACAAGCTGGGAGCTCAGCGGTGAGCTGAGGGAATGGGCTGACTTCGTCGCGAGTGCGGGGATCGGCAGGAACGCGGACGGCGAAACCTTCAGGCGGGGCCGCGTTTCGCTGTCCCGCGGGTGGGGATCGGCGCGAGCACGGGTCGAGCACAGCAGCTGGCAGGAAGGAGCCGGGCGAGGCTCAGTCGTGAACTGCGGCATCGACCTCCCGACGGGCGACCTCCCCGACTGGGCGACGAGCATCTCAACCGCGCACCAGTTCTCGGAGACGGCAGAGTTCCTGGTCCCGGAAGAGCCTGTATGGGGTAGGCCTGAGATGCCGTTTAGCGGGTATCGAGTGTGGGTCGCGCGTCGGGCCGGCGGCGAGGATCAAGGGCGGGACACCTTGGGGTTCGCTCACCGGCGCGTCATGGCCGGGCGATACCAACTGCTGGTGGCCGTTGAGGACGGGCCTCAGGCCGCCGACGGCGGAGCAGAAGGTGGGCCGCTTGCTTTGCGGCGCCACGCCGTTGAGCTGGGTGCGGCCATTCGCGAGGGGCTGAGTGTGCGCTGCGGTTACGGGGTGGACACCGGCATGGCTTCTCCTCAGGAGAGAGTCGATCGCGCCGGCTTCGGGGTGTGGGGGAAGCTCGCCGGCGGTGAGCAGATAGAGGTGGACGTGTCACACGAATCCGGGCGATGGGAAGGCGAGGCGCGGGACAGGACGAGCATCGCTCTCCTCTACTCGAAGGAGGTCGGGGACGAGCACCAGGTCGAGGTGAAGTTCGGATATGCTTGGGGCGAGGGGGTCGGCGACGGCCGACACCGGGACTCTCGCCTTACTTTCAGCTACGACAAGCCCCTATAGGTTCTCCGGCGGGTCGTGGCTGCCGCATCTGTTCACATCGGGCTCCGAAATATGGAATAGCTGACCTGGTGTGGCGGTCACTTGATCGCTGGCTATTCCCGCACAAAGGTGGAGCCAACGATGCGCCCTCGCACGGACATCCGGGCGATGGTCAGGCCCGGGCGCGTTCCCCGGGAGAGAATCGCGGCGGCCCTGCGGTGTCTCATCCTCATCACCGTGTTCGCGATGGCGCGACTCCAACTCGAGTCGCGCAGCGTCGCGTTCGATGCCGTCGTCATTGCGGGAGCCGTGTATGTGCTCCTCACGACGCTGATCCCGTGGGGGCGCTGGGAGGCCCGACGCACCACCCTGGGGATGCTCGCGGTCGACGTCATGCTCATTACCGCCCTCATCTACACGCAGTCCGGGGTCAGGAGTGAGTACTACCTGCTCTACTACCTGCCGATTCTCCACGCCAGCGTCCGCTTGAACTTGCGGGATGCTGCGGGGACCTGCGTGCTCGCGGCTGCCAGCTATCTGCTGGTCGGCATTCTGGAGCGACCGGAGGCCGCCGTCACCACCACCGTGATCTCGCGAGTGCTCACTTTCTCTACCTCGGCCGCGCTGCTGGGTGGATTCTTCATGTTGCTCTCGCGCGAGCGCAAGGCATTCGATCAGCTGACGACGCGTTACGAACACGCGACCAAGGCCAAGAGCGAGTTCCTCTCTCAACTGTCGCACGAGTTTCGGACGCCGCTCACCGCCATTGTGGGCTTCAGCCAACTGCTGTACGAGCACGATAAGGAGCTCGATCCGAGTCGGCAGCACGAGTACCTCACGGTCATCAGAGAGCAGTCGCAGCAGCTGGCGCGGATGATAGAGGACATGCTGGACATCACGCGCATCGACGACGGGCGATTGAAGCTCCGGCCGCAGGCGCACAAGCTGGCAGAGGTCCTCGACTCGGCGCTCATGTTGCTCGACAACGCCGCCCAGCGCGAACGAGTGGTGATCTCCGTGACGCCCGGCACGCCGCTGGTCTGGGTGGACCGCGCGGAGATGGAACAGGCTCTGTCGCGGATCATCTACAGCGCGTTGACCGGCATCGACGAGGACGTCAATGTGACGGTTCAGGCGGAGCCCTCCGCCGACGAGAAGGGCGAGATCCAGATCACCGTGGGAGCGCGTGGACTGGACGTTGCCGAGGAAGATATGGCTCTCGTCTTCGGGCCCTCTGCCGCCGTCTTGACCGAGCGGCCCTCCAGCGGGCGGGCGCTGGGGTTGGCGGTCGCAAGGGCGCTGATAGAGATGCATGGTGGGCGCGCGTGGGTGGAGGACGATGACGCGGGGTCAGCTGCGATCGGCATGACTGTACCGAGGTACAAGGCGAAGGAGGGAGCGCCGAATGTGATCGCTGACCCGGGCGTTCCCGGAGCACAAGGAGCGGAGTTAGATGTCGAAGCCGAGAGTGATGATAGTGGACGACGACCCGTCCGCACGGAGGCTGGCACGGGACAGCCTGAGCCTCTCGGGTGAAGATTGGGATATCTGGGAAGCCGACGACGGCAGGTCCGCGCTTGACCTCATCCGGGCGGTCCGGCCGGACGTGATCCTGCTGGACATCACGATGCCTGAGATCGGTGGCATCCCGGTGTGCTCCGAGATCAAGTCGAATCCGCTCACCTCGAGTGCCGAGATCGTGATCGTCAGCGCACGTACGGAAAGCGACTTCGTCTCTGCCAGCATAGAGGCGGGGGCCAGCGAATACGTGACCAAGCCGTTCCAGCCCGCGGACCTCGTCGACCGCGTCCGTCGGGCTCTTCAGAGGGATCGCCCGGAAGAAGAGCGTGTGCCCAAGGGCGAGGAGACCCCAGCCTAGCGCTGCGCGGTTGACAGCCCCGACAGTCTAGCCTAGAATCACGCGGCGCCGCGGTGGGACCCGCGGCGCGACCTTCGTCGGCAGGAGACAGCGGGTGCCCGAAGTGCGTTCCGAGCTGCTGGTTGATGCTCCGATAGAGCGCGTCTACTCCCTCGCAAAGGAGATCGAGCGGCTTGCAGATTTCATCCCCAATGTGGATCAGGTGACGGTACGATCCCGGGACGGCAATAGGACCGTGAGCGAGTGGTCGGGCAGGGTCCCCGAATTCAAGCGGACGATCGCGTGGGTGGAAGAGGACGAGTGGGACGACGCCGCGCGGCGCTGCACCTTCCGCCTGATCTCCGGGGACTGGGATCGCTATGAGGGGATCTGGACCTTCACGCCTGAGGGAAAGGGGACGCGGGGCGTGCTGACGATCACGTATGAGTACAACGTGCCCCTGATTGGACCGCTCATCAGGAAGCTGCTGCACAAGCTCGTCGCGCGGAGCGCCGATGAGACGCTGGCGGGATTGCGAGCGATGGCCGAGGGGGGTGCCCGCGATGTCCCGTAAGAAACAGGTCACGGTAGTCGGCGCCGGCCCGGCCGGCATCTTCGCCGCCTTGGCCCTCTCGCAGGCGCGCGATGTGAACGTGCGTCTGTTTGAGAAAGGACCGGACATCGAGGAGCGGCAGGCCGACGCCCGCGGACACGGGGAGACGCGCGACCCGAAGTGGCTTCTCTGCGGCTGGGGGGGGGCCGGCGCCTTTTCGGACGGGAAGCTGACTCTATCGCCGGAGATCGGCGGGCAGCTGGCGACGTACCTCGCGCCGCGGGAGGTCGAGCAGTTGCTCGGGGAAGTCGACGACATGTGGGTGCGCTTCGGCGCGCCGGAGCAGGTGTACGGCGGAGACGAGGACGCGATGGCCGAGCTGTCGCGGCGCGCCGCACGGAGCGATCTGCAGTTCGTCAGCACTCGGATCCGGCACCTGGGGACCGACCGCTGCCCGGTGGTATTGAGAGAGATGCGGCAGTCTCTCGGCGGGAACGTGGAGGTGCGCGCCGAGGAAGCTGTCACTCGAATAGTGGTGAAGGACGGGGCCGTCAGCGGCGTTGAGACGAGCGCCGGCCGAAGACACCGAGCCGACTACGTGATAGCCGCGCCGGGCCGAGAGGGCTCCGAGTGGTTCATGCAGGAGGCCGCGCGCTTGGGGCTGGGACGGGCCGACAATCCAGTTGACGTAGGGGTGCGTGTCGAGATACCCGCTGAGGTGATGG
>JALGXV010000200.1 GCA_029821885.1 Candidatus Hebobacteria bacterium | reverse complement strand
ATGGGAGCCGCGGCGAAGTGCCCCAGAACCAGGTGATGGAAGGCCATCAGCAGATAGGGAAGCTCGACCTCACGCCAGTTGCCAGGCGGGCCGCTCTCCCGGAACGACGACAGGGCGCGGGAGTAGAGCGGGCGCAGCCGGTTCTCGGCCAGCCGGGTCAGGCGCTCCCCGCCCGCCAGCACCTCGTGCACGATCAGCCGCGGGATCTCGGGCCGGCGCGCCAGGCGCCCGATCAGCGTCTCCGCCGCCGCGTCGAAGCCCGCCTCGGTCCAGTCGGCGTGGGCGAGGGCGTCGAACAGGGGGCCCAGACCGCGCTCCAGCACCGCCTCGTAGAGGGCCTGTTTGCTGCTGAAGTGGTTGTAGAGGCTGGCCGGATTCAGGCCGACGCGCGCGGCGATGTCGCGCATCGCGGTGCCCGAGAAGCCGCGCGTGGCGAAGAGCCCCTCCGCCGCGTCGAGGATGCGATCGCGCGTCGAGGGCACGCTCGAGGTGTCGGCGACGGGCCGTGCGTCGGCGCGGATCTGCATCACGGCTCCCCTCCTCGCGGGCACGGGCGCAGGCCAGCGCGCGCCGAAGCTCCGAGCCCCCCCAAACTAACGTTCGTTTACCGCGCCCCGGGGCTGGGCGGGTATGACTCCGGTCATATCTCGCTCGGTGTGGAGCCGCGGCCTCGGAAGCAGCCGAGCAGCTTCCCGATGATTGGGCGCTGGGCCTGGTCAGCTCCCGTCCGGGCGGCTCTGATACCGCGGACCCTGCCCGAGCGGATGCGCTTGGCTCACCCGAGCGCCCGGCTCGCGTTGAGACGGCGGAAGATGCCTTTGTTGCGCCTGTAGATGTTCACGAATTCGCGGAAGTGAGCGTCGTAGACGCTGCGCGTTTCGGGCCTCGGCAGGTAGGTCGCCAGGTACTCCGTATAGCCCGGGATCTCGTGGAAGGAGATGAAGCCCATTCCGACCGAGGCGATCAGGGCTGCACCGCGCACGTTCGCCTGGATGGGGTCTTTCACTTGCCGAACGGGACGGTCCAGTACGTCGGCAAAGATCTGGCACCACACCTTGGAGTTGGCTCCGCCCCCGACCATGTTGATGGCGCCGAGGGGCCTGCCGGTGAACTTCTCGACGGGACGCAGCAACCAACGGGTATTCAAGGCCACACCCTCCAGGAAGGCCCGAATGATGTCCGCGCGTGAATTCTCCAAAGAGAGGTTGTAGATCGCGGCGCGCACAGTCCGGTCCTCCACCGGCGCGCGTTCACCAAAGATCCAGGGCGTGTAGATGACGCCGTTGCTGCCGGGCGAGGTCCTTTCGGCGATGCGGTCCATGACCTGGTAGACATCCGGAAGGCTCTCTTCGCGCAGCAATTCGTCCTTGTTGTACAGAATTCGGTCGCGCAGGAAGCCCAGGTTGCCGCCCGCCGTGGCCTGAAGCGCAATCATCAGGTAGCGGCCCGGTATGGCACAGGGCACGGAGGCGATGGACCGAAGGATGTCGGTCTTCTTGTACGGTAGATGGACCGCCAGCCACGATGAGGTCCCGATGTACAGATGCGCTTCGTAATCCTCCACCGCGCCGGAACCGACCGCGGCGGCCGTGGTGTCGATGGCGCCGGCCACCACCGCCACGTCGTGGCTCAGCCCCAGGGCGCGGGCAACCTCTTCATCGAGGGTTCCGATCAGGTCGGTGCACTTGACCAGCTCGGGGAACTTCTCCCGGGCGATGCCGCAACTTCGCAAGAGCGAGTCGCTATACACCACGTTCCCGACGTCCCGGTTGTCCGTCACCCAAGAGGTCAGGATGGAGTCATAGGTCGCCACGAACCTCCCCGTAAGCCGGAAGTTGAGGTAATCGAGAACGTTGAGGAACTTGTGGGTCTCTTTGTAGACCTCGGGAAACTCGTTCTTGATCAAGAGCATGTGGGCCGCGGGATCCTTGCCCGTGGTGGATGGCGCTCCACCCGTCAGTCTGATCCACCGCACCAGTCTGCAGGCGTGGTAGCCACCGACCTCGATCGGCCCCCTCGTGATCTCTCTCAGGTGTCTAGCCCCGCGCGAATCCATCCAGAGGATGGCGTTCATCAGATGCCGCCCCTGCGCATCCACCGCGACGGTGCCCTCCCCTTGCGCGCTGCAGCAGAAGGCCACGATCTCCTCGCGCGGCACGACTTCGCGGTTGATCAGGTCCCCACACGATTCGAGCAAGGCATCCCACCAATCATCGGGATCTTGTTCGGCTCCGCCGCCCGGAAGGATCTGGGTCTCCACGGGGCAGAATCGCCAGGCCACCACCCGGCCATGAACGGAAACCAAGGCGGCCTTGCACCCGGAGCTTCCGAGATCGATAGCGAGAACGTACTTGCCGCTCGACATGCTCAGGCCTCCCCTTGCGGCGCCGGTCCTCGGCTCACTCGGGCCGCTGGAGGCTGTCCTTTCGCGCGATTTCCGCGTCCTGCGCCTTCGTCACGAATTGCATCAGGACCGCCGTTAGCGGCTCCGGCAGCGTCGTGATGGGCCTGCCGGTGGCGAGGGCGCGATAGTAGATGCAGGCCGTCTTCTCGAGCAGCTCCACGTAGGTCACCGTCTTGTCGAGGTCCCTGCCCACGCACAGCGCGCCGTGATTCTGCAACAGATAGCAATGGCAGCGATTCCCGAGATTGGCGACCACGTTCTCGAGCAGCTGCGGGCTGCCGGATAGGCCGTAGGGAACCACGTCGACGCTCGAACCGACGGAGACAGTGACTTCATCGAAGAGCGCGGGGATCGGCTGGTTGAGTATCGAGAAGACACTCGCGTAGACCTGGTGGGTGTGAATGACGGCATTGACGTCTCTTCGGTTCTTGTAGACGGCGATGTGCATGGGGGCCTCGATAGAGGGGTCGCAGCGGGAATCGATGTGCGCCAGCTCGAAATCGACCACGCAGATGTCCTCAGCCCCCATATCGCCGTACTTCTTGCCGGAAGGGGTCACCGCGATGGCCTCTTCTCCCTCGATCAGGACCGAGACATTGCCCGCGCTACCCGACTTCGTCCCGAAGTACCCCTGTTCACTGAGCATCTGGCTGACTTCGAGGACCTGGCCCTTGTACTCGTCGTAATCGCCCATCCTGGATTTCCCTGCCCTTTGCGACTCGAATTCGCGGGGAGGCTGACGAGCACACCGAGGGCTTCTGCTCAGCCAACCCCTTCCACGCTGGCCAGCGCGCGCGCGAAGCCGCCGACCGCCTCCTCCACCACGTCGTCGGTATCTGCCATGCTGCTGTACAGGCGGCTGCCGGCAAGCGTGATGATCCCCTCAGCCGTGTAGGCCGCGCCCATCTCTTCGGCGATCTCTTTCCGCCGCGTCACTTTGGCAAAGAAGTCCGGATCGGTCACGTCGACCAGCAGAACCCCATGCGTCTCGAGATGAATGATGGAGCCGTGGTTGTAGACGAAGAAGGGCAGGTCGAGGTCGTCGATGATCGCCTGAAGCCCGCGGCAGAGCTTGTCGCCCGCCTGTCCCGCCAGCACGGGGGCCTGCGTCCGCTCCATCTCCAATATGGCGTAGTAGCCCGCCGCGCAGCTCAATGGGTTCGCGGAGAGCGTCCCCCCGACCAGGGTCCGCTGCCCACCCGAGCCGATGCCCGCGGAGAAGGTCGACATGACGTCCGCCCGGCCGCCGACGCCGCCCGCCGCCGGAAAGCCCCCAGCCACACACTTCCCGAAGACCGTGAGGTCGGGCCTGACACCGAAATACCCCTGTGCGCCGCCCAGGCCCAGGCGAAATGCCGTCACCACCTCGTCGAAGATGAGCAGGGCGCCGAACTCGTCGCACAATTCGCGAACCCGGCCGTTGAAATCCCGGCGGACCGGGCGCGTGCCGCTTTCCGGCCCGATGGGCTCCAGAATCACGGCCGCCGTCCCGCCCTGTGATTCGTTCTGCTCGAGCAAGGCGCGCAACCCCTGCTCGCCATCGATGTCGTTCGGGAAGAACTCCTGCGTGTGCTGGAGGCATCCCTCGGGGATACCGGCCGCCTCGTGCGGACCCGTGCCGGGGATGCGCGTCCCGAAGACGAACTGGTCGCTCCAGCCGTGATAGGCCCCGCCGACCTTGATGACCTTGTCCTTGCCGGTGATGTTACGCGCGGCCCGAATAGCGGCCATGGCCCCTTCCGAACCGCTCCCCAGCATGCGAAACATCTCGACGGAGGGCATGTGCTTGTTGATCAGCTTGGCGAGCTTCAGTTCGTATTCGTGAAAGAGCCCCGTCACCGGGCCGCACTCCTCGAGGACCTCGATGACCTTCTCGCGCAGCGGCCCGTAGTTGCTGCCCAGGACGGTGGGCCCACCCGCCTGCAGGAAATCGATGTAGCGGTTGCCGTCGACGTCCCACAAATAGGCGCCGTCCGTTCTCGCGATGCTCAGAGGAAAGGGATGGTTGAACGCGAGGTTGTGCTGGATGCCGCCGGGGATGTACTTCGCCGCTTCCGCCGTTACCACCTTCGAGCCCCTGCACTGCGTTTCGAAGAAGTCCAGATACTCCTGCATCTTGTCTCGCCGGATCGGTCGTGGAGGCGAGTTCACCAGCCGCTTGGCCTTCGCGATCAGCTCGTCTGTGTCAGGCCAGTGGGAAATGGCGCATTCCTGCGCACTCATAGCGATCCCCTTCCATTAGCTGCTCGTCCGGCCGGATGGATAGGTAGCATAGGGCCCCTTTTTGCAGGCATCGAAGGCGCGCCGGCGCCGTTGCGGCGGGGACCGAAACCCACCACCACCTGAGATCTGATGCGGCCCGATATGCACGGGTGTGTGCCGGCCACTCGGGCGGGCACCGCGAACTCAGTCCGGCGCGTGGTAGGCCATGGTGGCGCTGGGGACGACGCCTACGCGGGTCCCCGGGCCGTGCTCACGCTCGAGCAGGCTGCGGGTCTCGGGCCAGTCCTGGGTCCAGGTGATCACCTCGGGGTTGGCGAACCAGTCGCCGAAGGTCCTGTCCAGGTAGGGAGCCTGGATGACCAGGTTGACGCTCGAGGGGATTGCGCTGATCGGGTACTGACGGCCGCCGTAGTCCTGGCCGAAGCGGCCCAGCAGGTAGTGGATTACCTGACCCTCCGGCGAGTTGGCGATGATGACCGCCGATCCCCGCAGCTCACTCAGGCCCAGGATGCCAACCAGGGCCGCGATCGCCATCTCGTTGGGCTTGCAGAAAGCATTGGCGATCATGACCTCCTTGTCCTTCGGCCGGGGCTCGATGGCGTAGTGGTCCTTGGCCACCGCCACCGCCCGGGCGTGGGCCTCGATGACGTCGCCCGCGAACACGGCCGTGGTGGCGCCCCGCTCGTTCACGATCACGTCGATCTTGAAATCGAGCCCGACCATGCGCACCGCCTCCTCGATGTTGAAGCGCATCACGTTGCGGTCGAAGTTGCCGAGTCCGGTCGTCTCGGGAGCCTGGGCCTGCACATCGATGTGGTAGTGCGCGATGCTGTCGATGTGCGAGACACCGGGCAGCACGATCTTGCCGCCGCCCGAGAATCCCACCTGTGCGTGGGCGGTGACGCAGCCGATGCCGACCTTGAGGTCGGCCGACATGACTTCCCGGTTGATCTTGAGCTGGGTGCCGCGACGCGTGGTCCCCACCTCCACGCAGTTCTCGTAGCAGTTGTGGTTGTAGACGCGAAAGCGCTCCAGGATCTCGCGGCCCACCTTCTTTCGGAGCTCGTTCTGGGTGAGCGCACCGTGGGTCCCGAGGGCGCAGACGAAGCTGATCTGATCCTCCTGGATTCCCCCCTCCAGGAGCTCGCGAATCACGATCGGCCCGATCTGGTCGATCCGCGTCGGGCGGGTCATGTCATCGAAGATGACAACGGCCTTCTGCTT
>JALGXV010000199.1 GCA_029821885.1 Candidatus Hebobacteria bacterium | reverse complement strand
GCCGCCGGGCTGGGGCGGCTCCATCACGGATTCGTTCGTGCAGGGCCCTGCCTGGAACGCGGAGTCGCAGGTGGACAGAGAGAAGGTCTTCCATCTGAGCATCGCCTTCAACGGTGGCAACATGGAGGGCGCCGGCGCCAACTGGGGTATGAAGCTCGTGGAGGTGGAGGACCCCGTCAACTTCGTGATCTGCGGCGATGGGAGCTGGAAGGCGAACCACGACTATATGAACATCGCGCTGGCCGCCTACCCGGAGATATGCCAGCTCAGCTGCTCCGGGGCCGCGATAGCCGAATGGTGTAACTGGATGGACTGGGAGATGTGCGCCGACGACGCGGGGGAGTGCAAGGACCTGTATGCGCCCAACAACGGGGCCTTTCTGGGCAGCCCGAACCTACGGGGACCCTACTCCCGTCACCTAGGAGGCGTGAACCTGGGCTTTCTCGATGGACATGCGGCCTGGTGGCATTCCGAAAGGCTGCTCGCCGAGTACGCTGAGCGGGCCAGAGACGGGGAGGCGAAGCCGCTGGGCCTGTATCACGATGGCCCTTCTGACATTCCGGCCCTGGGCAAGTGCGGAGACTGGGAGCCCGGTACGACGATGCTCTTCTAGTCGCGCTCGAAGCAGTTAGCGAACTCGTGACCGCGGCGGAGCGCCGGGCCCGGCGCTCCGCCCCCGCGAACGAGACGTCGGCCGTTCGCCGACGAAGTATTGCAGGAGGAAGGCGAGGCCGCGCGGTAAGGCCCGGTGCGAGGCGGGCATCCACCGATGAGGAAACACTCCTCGGATTCGACAGAGGAGATGTCCACGACCCGTTCGGTGTCAGCGCCGCGGCACGGTGGTGTCACGTGGCGCGCGGTGGCGCTGTCGATGGTGATCGTTGCCGTCACCGCACCGGCCATCTTCTACGGCGAGGTCGTGTTCGCCGCCCGGAACTGGAACATCTTCTGGTCCAGCGGCGTTCCGGCGCCCTGGCCGCTGACCGTCCTCTTTCTCCTGACGGCGCTTACGAGCATCCCGGCCTTCCGGAGACTGCGACTCACCCGACCTGAGCTGCTGACGGTCTACTCGGTTGTCCTCGTTGTGACGCCTCTCTTCGGCATCCACGTCCTGTTCTACGTGCTCTCAAAGGGTCCGAGCTTCTACCAGATGGCTCAGATCGAGCCGATGTGGGGATCGGCCTTCGTCAACCTCATCCCGACCTGGTGGGGGCCCTCTTCCCCCTCCGCGGTCGAGGGCTACTTCTGGGGGGGAACCGCCGTCCCGTGGTCGGAGTGGTACCTGCCCCTGGTCGCCTGGGGGTCCTTCATGCTGGCCCTCTTCCTCGCCAATGTCTGTCTCCTCGTCCTGGTGCAGCAGCAGTGGATCAGGCAGGAACGGCTGACCTTCCCCCTGGCGCAGATACCTCTCGAGAGCGTAGGGGAGGCGCGCAACGGAAGCCAGGCTGCGCGCCTGCCGGTCAGCAAGGCCTTCTGGGTCGGGATGATCATCGCCACGGCCATCGGCTTCGTCAGCCAGCTCTCGCAGAGACTGCCCTCGGTGCCGCCGCTCCCCCTGGAATACACGGTTATGAGCGGGCCCCCGGTGGGGCCTCTGTCTGCTGTGGGGAATGTCCAGATATGGCTGTACCCGTGGCTGATCTCACTCGCCTACATCATCCCGGCCGAGCTTTCGTTCTCCGTCTGGTTCTTCTGGCTCCTTCGGATCGGTCTCTGCGCGCTGGCGATCAGCTTCGGGGCCGAACCAGGATCGGCCGAGGATTGGTGGCGGTGGAGCTTCCCGGCCCCCACGAATCAGGCCACCGGGGCCCTCGTGGCGCTCTCCATCTGGGCCCTGTGGACCGCGCGGAGGCACCTCGCCCGCGCGCTGCGCATTGCCTTCAGCCTCCGTTCCTCAGGAGAAGACCGCGGGGAGCCCCTTTCGTACCGAGGGGCGCTTCTCGGGCTCGCGGTATGCTCTAGCTGGCTGGTGGCGTTCCTCGTCCTCTCGGGCTGCCGGCTCAGCTTCGGAGTGGCCTACGTTGCTCTCCTGGTGGGGCTATACCTCGCCTATGCCCGCCTCCAGGCAGAGGCTGCCCTCGATCCCTTCTTCTGGTGGTTCAACGACATCGCCGCGATGGGAGTGGGTATGCGCAATCTGCTGCCTCAGGAGACACTGGCCCTTTACACGATGAACTGGGCCGGCGCGCCCCTTCCCAGCAGGATCTTCAGCGCCTGCTCGCTAAACGCCCTCGGCGCCTTCAAGATCGCGGACGCAAGTGGGACCAATCTGCGGCGACTCACCTACGTGCTGCTCGCCGCCTTCGCAGTCGCCCTCGCCCTCGGCATGTTTGTCTTGCTGACCGCAATGTACGATCAGGGCTTCCTGCTGACCTCGGCGGCAAAGGGCGACTACTTCGTCTCGTGGGCTCTCCTGAACGATGGCTGGGCTATGTGGCACGATGTCACGGGTGACGAGGGGCGGCACTTGGGGGCGGTGCTCTACATTGTCGCGGGCGGGGTGGTGACCGTGTTCCTCGGGATCATGCGGCTGCGCTTCGTGTGGTGGCCGTTCCACCCCATCGGCTATCTGTTTTCCAACAGCCTCTCCCAGGCCATGGGCACCTTCCCGTTCCTGTTGGCGTGGATCCTCAAGGTCCTGGTCACTCGCTACGGAGGCCTGCGCCTTTACCGGAAGACGATCCCACTGGCCGTCGGCCTGATCGTGGGCGATCTGCTGAACAGCTCCGTCTGGAACATCATCGGACTGGCGACGCGGGGGGCAATGTAGTTGGGACGGATCAGCAAGGGCACCGGGCGAATAGTGCAATCGAGAAGCATAGACTAGATGGCAGGAGGGAGTATGTCTGAGAAGCTCTATGATCGGATACTGGGCTGCATGGTGGGCAACGCCATCGGCGATTCCTTCGGGGCAGTGGTGGAGTTCTGCTCCGCAGACAGGGTGGAGAAGCTGGCCGGCAAGCCGTGGGTGGACCAGTTCCTCCCATTCCCCGACGACTTCGGCACCCACCCGGTGGGAGTGTGGCGGGCGGCGCCGCCCCGGGGGACGGGGACGGACGATACCCGCAACAACCACATCTTTGCCGAGTGTGTGATCCGCAATGGAGGGAAGATCAACTCACAGCTCTTGGCGATGGAGTACGTGGAGCGCTATCGCGACCGCGAGGCCTTCTATCCCAACTACGGGGAGCTGGCCGAGCAACACATGCGCCACATGTATGAGCGATCGTGCGCCTACCTGGGAATGAGGGAGCTGCCGTCGGGCACGCCCGCTTGGGTGGTCGCCTCCCAGGGGCGTTCCTTCCCGACCCTCTGGGGCCTCATCTCGCTGGCCTTCGCAGGGATGCTGTACGCTGGCGAGCCGGAGAAGGCGTACGCCAAGGCCTTCGAGCTGTCTTTCCTGGACCTCGGCTATGCTCGAGATGCAACGGCGATGATGGCCGCCATGATCAGCGGGGCCCTCGGCGGCGAGGTCTCGGGCAAGGAAATGGTGGCGCTGGCTCTGGAGATCGACCCGTTCGACCTGCGCTGGCGCATCATGGTCGACCAGCTCAAGAACTTCCTCCGACTGGCCGACGAGGCCGACAGCGATCAGGCGCTCGTCGCTACCATCGCAAAGGAGGTGGCCCATCGACACGCCTTCGATCCCATTGACGTGCTGGGCCAGCCCGCGGCAGCCGTCTACTACTGTGACGGCGATCCGGTGCGCAGCATCGTGATGGCCACCAATGACCGCGACCTCGACGGGAATGGCAACTTGAAGCAGTTGCGGGACGTCGACTGCACGGCGGGAGTCGCGGGGGCCCTGGCGGGGGCCCTCCGCGGCGCGAGGGCCTTTCCTGAAGACTGGGTCGCCGACGTCCTGAAGGCCAACAAGGAGGTCTACGGGATCGACATCGAGGCCAATGCGCGGCGCTTCTACGAGGCCGTCTACGGATCCGAATGAGATACGACAAGCAGGCAATCCGCTGTCGGCGCACGTCCTTCGATGGCTGCCGATAGGGAAGCGAGAACAGGATCGACGGAGAGGACCATGTCAGATGAACTCTATTCGCGAATCCTGGGGTGCATGGTCGGCAATGCGCTCGGCGACGCCTTCGGGGGCGTAGTCGAGGGCGCCTCTGCCGAGAGGGTGGCCGCCATCGCGGGAGGCGACTGGGTCGACGAGTTCCTCCCATACCCCGACGATGCAGGACCCCATCCGCTCGGCATCTGGGAGTCGTCGCCGCCGCGCGGAACCGGCACGGATGACACGCGCTACAACCAGATCTTCGCGGAATGTGTGATCCGGAACAGGGGCGCCGTCAACTCCCATCTCCTGGCGATGGAGTACATTGAGCGGTACCGAGACTGCGCGAGGCTCTATCCCAAGCATGTGAAGCTGGCCGAAGAGCAATTCCTCGACCGCTGGTACGAGTGGTGCTGCGCGCACCTCGGCATGGACCTGCCGTCAGGAAGGCCCCCTTGGGTCGCCTTGTCCCAGGGGGTCTACCAACTGCCGGGCATCCAGGGGCTCATCTCTCTGGCCTTTGCCGGCCTGCTTTACGAGAATGAGCCAGAGAAGGCCTATGTCACAGCCTTCGAGTTGGACTTCCGCGGTGTCGGCTACTCGCGCGATGCAACGGCCATGATGGCGGCGATGGTGAGTGCGGCGCTCGGAGGCACCATCTCCGCGAAGGAGATGCTCAGGGTCGGCCTCGAGACAGATCCGTTCGATCTAGGCAAGCGCAAGTACGACAGCCGGGTCATGTCATCAGAGGTGAGCGCCCTGCTTGCCGTCGCAGAGGAGGCCGACGACGACCGGGCCCTCGTAGAGGCCCTCTCTCGCCGGATATGCCACCGCCACTTCTACGATCCCGTTGACGTCCTGGGGTTCCCCATGGCCGCCCTGCATTTCAGCGGCGGTGATCCGGTGCGCACCATCGTGATGTCGGTCAACGATCGCGCGCTCGATGAGAACGGCCGCTTCATCGCGCTTCGCGATGTAGACTGCACGGGGAGCGTCGCAGGGGCCCTGGCCGGCGTCCTGAACGGCATCGACGCATTCCCCAAGGACTGGGTGGACGACGTGATGAGCGCCAACAAGCAGGTCTACGGGATAGACATCGAGGCCAATGCGCGGCGGTTCTACGAGGCCGTCTACGGCCGTCAAGCGCCAGTACTACCGTCCTGAAGTGGCTCTGGGCAAGCTCGGAGCGCTCTTATCACAGTCCTACGGGGCCCCAGCGGACGCACACGTGCCGACTCACCAAGATAACAGACGAGCCACTCTTACAGCATTCCATGAGCTGGCGGTAAGGCACTGCGTTGGCGTTCGAGCGTCTGCGACACCAGTGTCCTCGTTGAGCTATCAACAGCTTGATGGCTCCGCGGGCAGGACTCGAACCTGCAATTCGCCGCGGCGAATTAACAGCCACCCAGGACGTGCTCCTTGATCCACTCACGGCCCGTGCCGCTCTTGAGTTCCCGCTCCCTGCGCATAGCGGCGCTGCGCGAAGCACGCTTCTCAGAGTGGATGAGTTGCCAGGGGCCCCGATGGCGCTTCGTGTGCAACGCACCACGGAACTCGGGGTCGTTGTGCTGGGTGACCCGTCGCTCTAGGTCCGCAGTCTGGGGCCTACGTAGGTCTTTCCATCGGGATTGAGCAGGACCTAGACGTAGTAGGGCATGTGGGGACACCCGAGTGCTGGCTCGCCAGTGCGGGCAACTGGGCGAACTTCTCTGACCAGTTCATGATGATGCGCAGAGGCACTCCCAGCGCCTCTGAAGAGGAACGTCGGAAGACAGCGAGGATACGGCGCGTCCCAGCCGTGCAGCGTGCCTATGAGTTCCAGAGGCTCCTCGACTCGGTTGAGGTGGAGAATCGG
>JALGXV010000198.1 GCA_029821885.1 Candidatus Hebobacteria bacterium | reverse complement strand
AGGGGCCCTGGGGACGGCTCACTGAAGATCGTGTTGTACTCGTCCGCGGCTCCGCTGCGCGCGGTCAGGCAGAGCACGCCGCCGCGCTCCACGAATCGCCGAAGGTTGTCCGACACGCGCTCGTCGACGCAGTAGAGCCGCGGGGCGATCACGAGTGCGTAGCGGGAGAGGTCCTCCCGCGGGTCCATGGCGTCGACGCAGACGTTCTGCTGCATGAGCGCCTCGTGGTATCGGCGCGCTTCTGACAGCACATCCATGCGCGGCTCCGTGAGCACCGCCTTCAGCGCCCAGCGCGACTCATAACTCATCACCATCGCCACCCGCGCAGGCGGCCGCGTGGCCTCGATCGCCTCCCCTATCTGCTTCAACTCCTCGCCCATTCGCTTCAGCTCGTCGTACCGCCGACCCGGCCGCCCGCTGTGCGGCAGGACCGCGTGCCAGTACTCCTCCTGGCCCCACAGGCACGGCCGCCAGCGGAAGAAGTTGATGCCGCAGGCGCCGTGGGCCACCGACCGCCACGCCCAGAGCCGCATCCATCCCGGCTTGGTCGCCTCGGACCAGTGCGGCTGGCCGGAACGCTGCTCGAGGATGAGCAGCTTCCCTCGGCTTCCTCGGCAATAGTCCAGCGCCAGCTCTGTTCCCATTGGCGGATAGAAGTTGGTGCCGTAGATATCGGTCCACTCTCCCATTTCGAAGATATCCGTGTGGTCCGTGCGCTCTGTCTGGAAGTTCGTCGTGACCCATTTGTCCGGGGACAGCTCCTTCATCAGCTCGTAGCGCCAGCGGGCAAAATTGGCGTTGCATTTGGAGACAAAGCGCGAGTACTCCAGAGCGAGACTCGGGTTCGCAGTCGCCACCCCAATGGGAAGCGGCACTTCGGCGAAGTCCGAGAAAGCAAAGGACCAGAAGTGCGCGCCCCACTTCTCGTTGAGATTCTCGACGGTGCCGTACTTCTCAGCCAGGTACCTGTGAAACTCGCCCCGGCAGATGTCGCAGTAGCACGAATTCCCCGCGCCGATCTCGTTGTCGATGTGCCACGCGATGACATTCTCGTTGTCCGCGTAGTGCTCGACGACGGCGCTATCTATGCGCTGCGATAGCCCCCTGAAGACGCGGTTGTTGTGGCAGACGGTGTACCGATGGCCGTAGTTCGAGGTGAGGCGATCGGCCGACGTATTTCGAATCTCCGGGTGCTTCGCGAACACCCACGGCGGAGGTGTGCGCGAGCAGGTGCACATCATCGTCTTGATGCCGTAGTCGGCCAGCAACTCGACCGCGCGGTCGAGCCAGTCGAACCTGTAATCCCCCTCTCTCGGCTCGAGGGCGCTCCAGGCGAACTCCCCCATGCGCACCCCGTTCACGCCCGCCTCCCCCATCAGCTTCGCGTCGACTGCCCATCGCTCCTCGGGCCAGTGCTCCGGGTAATAGGCAACGCCGTAGTACATCCTGCCGCTCCTGTCTGGAATCTGAGGCCGCGTTCGCATCAGGTGGCCACGGCTCACATGCTCACGACTCCATGTCCACGCGCCTCGATGCTTCTGTGGCACGGTGCGGATGCCTTCGATGAGCTCCCGCTGCGGAGGGCCATCCACTCCCCAGCGATGAAGTGCGGAGCATCGCGGCCCAACGCAAGTCAGAGCCAACAGGAGAACACGTCCCAGAGGCTAATTCGCACATGGACGAAGATTGGAGGAGGTCGAATGGCACAGCACGATGATCTGAGCACAGACATCCTGGTCGTCGGAGCAGGCGCGTCCGGGCTGCCCGCCGCTATCGGCGCGGCCCGCGCCGGCGCGAAGGTGATCTGCATCGAAGAGGACCCCGTGGTCGGCGGCGCGCCGTCGGACTACTACGTTTGCCTGTTCTACGGACGGCCGATCACCGGCATTCTGGCGGAACTCGATCACCTCCTCAAGACCAAGTACGCACCGACCGCGCGCGCCCAGTTCTTTCTCCCCTCCGGGTACCAGCGCGCCTGGCGCGAGCTCATCGCCGCGGAGCCGAACCTGCACGTCATCCCTGCCGCCCGGGCCGTCAGCGTGCTGCACAGGCGCGACTCGGATGCGGTGGCGGGGGTCACGGTGGAGGTCATCCCAGGCCGTACATTCAACATCAGCAGCAAGGTGGCGATAGACGCCACCGGATCGGGAGTCGTCTCCGATCTGGCGGGATGCACGGTGATGTATGGCCGCGACGCAAAGGCCGACTTCGGTGAGCCGCACGCGCCCGACGTGGGGGACGACCAAGTGCAGGCGTGCACCTGGATGTACTTCATCCAGGGCATCCCCGGGATCGAGGACAAGCCCCGCGCCCGCGCGGTCCACGTGAATGTCGGCATCCCGGCTCGCGGTGAGGACCACCTACCGCATGCGGAGCCGGTGCTGCCCGGCGAGACCGACCCGGAGCTATATCTGCAGTGGGGCTGCGCCGTGGAGTGCCGCGACACCCGGGACCCGCTGGCCCTCGCCGAGGCACATGCCAAGGCCTACGAGGTGATGGCGCCGGAGCTTGACCGACTTCACGAGAACGGCCATACGGTTCACCTCGCGCCCAGGATCGGCGTGCGAGAGTGCCGCCGCATTCGGGGCGAGTATGTGATCACCGAGAACGACATCACCGGCGGCGTCTTCCCCGATGACACCGTCGCCGTCGCCGACTACGGCTTCGACGACTGGCGGCCGCACCGCGTGTCGGAAGAGCGCGGCAATGTGGACGAGTTCGGGGCCGCCACCGCTCGCTATGGTATCCCGTACCGCGCCCTCATTCCCCAAGGAGTAAACGGACTGCTTGCCGTCGGCAAGTGCATGAGCGGCACCCACATCGCCCAGAGTTCCTTCCGGGTCATGCCCATCGCGGGTAGCATAGGTCAGGCGGCAGGAGTGGCGGCCGCTCTCTGCGCGAAACACAACGCCCAGCCGCGCGACCTCGACCCCGAGGACGTCAGGGCCGTGCTGAGAAAGAAGCAACAGCACCTTCAGCTGTCGTTCGATGACAACTAGGAGGACTGCGCACCGACAACTAGGAAGACTGCGGGCCGACCCGCGTGAGGCGTTCAGCCACAGCAGAAGATAAGACTCGGAGGCGATCATGTGTGACTTCTGTGTGCAGCATGGCCAGGGGAAGAAGTGGTACCTGGAGGCGAAGAACTACTCTCAGGATCTCTTGAGCGACACGCGTCGGCGCCGCTTTATCGCCGACTTCTTCACCCATCCCGAACACCTCGAGCGCGACTCCAAGCAGCTCGCCAGACTCCAGCAGACCCCGCCCTTCGTCCGCCGCGCGGTCAGCGCCGCCATCACCCGCCGCATGAAGAAGCAGCACTTCGGCCAGGTCGTGCCGCTGGAGGACGTCGAGCCCCTGCATCTGCCGGGAGATGCTGCTGGGGCGAGAGGTCGGCTACTGCTATGCCGTCTCCATGGGCCCGGGCGGCAACTCCTTCGGTGACATTCTCAGCGGCCTCGACGACAGCTTCCTGACGGGGCCGGACACGTCGGGCCTCGAGCAGGTGAGCACAGGCGACGCGCTCGCCGCCTTCGCCGACCACGAGAAAGAGGGCCTCTGCCATACGGTGTGGACCTTTATGACGCCCTTCATCGGCGGTGTCTGCAACTGCGACCGTTCCGACTGCATGGCCATGAAGTCCACCGTCGTCCACGACGTGAAGGTGATGTTCCGGGCCGAGTACGTCGCGGAGGTCAACCGCGACGTGTGCACCGGTTGCCGCGCCTGCATGCGCGTCTGCCAGTTCGGCGCGCTCGCCTACAGCGCCGCCGACCAGAAAGCCGTCGTCGATCAGACCGCCTGCTATGGCTGCGGCATTTGCCGGAGCGCCTGCCCGCACGATGCCATGGGCCTGCGGCCGAGGGCCGAAGTCCCGGCCACGGCCTCCCTTTGGTAGCCAAGCAGATGATCATCAACTTCCACGAGCATCCCTGGGAGGGGGTCGGCGCCCACAATGCCAGCATGGGCATCGACCGAATGGTCTTGCTGGCGGATCGCGATTCGAACGACCTCGTCTGCGAGATGGCCGAGCGAGAGCCCGGGCGCTACATCCCCTTCTACCGCGCCGATGTCAACGATATTCCGAAGTCCTGCCAGGAGCTCAGGCACTACGTGTGCGAGCGCCGAGTGCGCGGGGTGAAGTTCCAGCCGCTGAGCCAAACGATCATGCCCAATGACTCCGGCCTGTATCCGTTCTACGAGGTGTGCCAGGAACTCGGCACGATTGTGCTGTTTCACGCCGGGGCTGTCGCCTTCCCCAAGCATTACGTCCGGTTCGGCAATCCCGTCCACGTGGACGATGTCGCATGGGATTTCCCCGATCTCAACATCGTCATCGCTCACCTCGGGGGGAACTACTCCTTCGAGGCCACCGTGATCGCCTCCAACCATCCCAACGTCTACCTCGACACCGCCTATCTCCATTTCTTCTGCGATCGCTCGCTGCCGAAGGTCGAGCCGATCGATCTCGTGAAACGCGCGGTCGAGTTCGCCGGTGCAGAGAAGGTGCTGTACGCCAGCGAGGACGTGCATCCGTCCGTCATCTCGGATTCCGACCTGCCGCAGAGCACCAAGGACATGATTCTCTGTGAGAACGCGCAGCGGCTGCTGGGAGAACTCTGAGGCTCAGGCTCACCGGTCTGCGTGTCGTCGAGGACGAATGGGACACGCACCAAAGCGGTGGGCCCAGGCCGTCCGGACACGATGTTCCGCGCTCCCTGCGCATGTCAAACAGCCATGGGAAGCCACTGAGCAGCCCTGAGCTTGTGTGCCGGCACGCATCGGTCTACTATATGGGACCACTGTGCGGCGCCTCGGCGCGCCCCGGGGGGAGATGCGGGAGTGACGCCCGACCCCGTTGCCACCGACCGCAGCAGCCAGCAGCAGACCGGACTTCGACGCGGCCTCGGACTCGGCGATTGCACACTGCTGGTCGT
This sequence comes from Candidatus Hebobacteria bacterium, assembly GCA_029821885.1. Classification (GTDB taxonomy): domain Bacteria; phylum Armatimonadota; class Hebobacteria; order Hebobacterales; family Hebobacteraceae; genus Hebobacterum. Next base: position 4,297 of record JALGXV010000198.1, on the reverse strand, counting down.
CGGCAGCATGGTCGGCAGCGGCATCTTCCTGACCAACGCTCACATCGCAGCGTCCCTGCCCTCTGCCTGGCTGATACTGTCGGCCTGGCTCCTGGGCGGGATCATGGCCCTGACGGGTGCGCTCAGCTATGCCGAGCTCGGCGCCAGCCTGCCCCGCGCGGGGGGACATTACGTCTACCTTCGAGAGGCCTACGGGCCGCTGGTCGGGTTCTTCGACGGCTGGCTCTCCTTCGTCGCCTCCTTTCCGGGATCCATAGCCTTTGTGTCGCTCGCCTTGCTGGCTTACCTGCCCAGCTCCTGGACGGGAGGGCCGCTCCTCTCCACCAGTGTGTTCGGGCTGGAGTGGGCCCTCGGGTCGAGGCAGCTCATCGCGGCCGGCATCATCCTCGGACTCTCCGGGATCAATGCGCTCGGGCTGCGCGCGGGGGCCGGCACTCAGAACCTACTGACCGGCTTGAAGATAGCGGCACTGCTTGGCATCGCCGCCTTCGCGCTGGCCTCCGGGCGCGGTCGATGGGAGAACTTCTCGGCCGGCACGCAGTGGGAAATCGGCCTGGCCGGCCTGGGGGGAGCCCTGGTCGGCGTGTCGTTCTCCTATCTCGGTTGGGATGCCGCCACCTACATGGCCGCCGAGACGAAGCGGCCGCAGCTCAACATCCCTCGGTCGCTCGCCCTGGGGACACTGGGCGTCGTCCTCCTCTACCTGCTCTTCAACGTCGGCGTGTTCTATGGCGTGGGGGCCCGCGAGATGGCTGCCGTCGAGAATCCGACCCAGGTCGCGGTGGCCCGGTTGCTCGGCCCTACCTGGTCCGGACTTCTCACGGCCGTGATAGTGGTATGCATCCTGGGCTCCCTCAACGCTACCGTGATGGTTGGCCCGCGAATCTACTACGCGATGTCCAGAGACGGCCTCTTTCCCGGGGCCTTCGGTTCGGTTGGCGCGCGAACAAGGGTGCCCGTCGCCGCCATCGCGGCCCAGGCCATCTGGGCGTGCGTCATCGTCTTCAGCGCGACCCTCGGGCGAATCCTGGCGTTCACGGTGTTGGTCATATGGCTGCTGTCGGCCATCACCGGGGCCGCGGTGTTCGTGCTCCGTGTGCGGAGGCCGCAGCTCGAGCGGCCGTACCGGGTGCGGGGATATCCTATCGTCCCGGCGGTCTTCTGCCTGTCTTCCCTGGGGCTTGGCATCAACCACCTTCGTAGCACCCCAGTTGATCTGCTTTGGCTGGCCGGATTCCTTGCCGCTGGCTTACCCGTGTATGCCTGGCTAAGGCGAGGTGAGGCTGCACGGCAGGCTTCGGCTCTGAGCAACGACGTCGGCCAGACATAGGTTCAGGAAGGAGTTGGACAATCTAGGAGCTACTCAAGCACGGCGGAGTCGTGATGTGTCCGCTGGGGCTCTGCTCGCTGCTGACCATCGGGATCCTCCTGGAACGGCTTTGGCACTTCCTGCGCGCCGCCCGCGATCTGAAGGGCCCAATGGGGGATGGATTCCTCCTCAGCTCCGGCTGCGAGCTCCCCGCCTCAACCCTGACCGAAGACGCGGCAGCCCTTGTCGCCGCCCTCAGAGATTAGGCACGCACGCAGCTTGCCCACTGCCTCCGACACGACAGCGAGTCGCGGGCTCTTCAGCAACCCGCGACTCGCCTTACCTCGTGGGCCCTCAGTCTACGCTCTGGCCCCACACCAGTCGATTATCGGCGCGGTTCCCCTACTCCACCGTCGGCAGGTCGAACGCACGCGCCATGTAGACCGCCATCTGGGCGCGCGTGACCCACGCGGTTGGCCTGTAAGCGCCATCCGGGTAGCCGGAGACCACGTCTTCGCCCGCCAGGTACTCGACGTGCGCGAAGCACCAGTAGTCGGTGGGCACATCGCTGAACGTCGGCACCAGCGGCGGCGTGTAGCTGGCCAGTCCTTCCGCACCAGTCGGGTCAACTATCGCGCGAGCGACGAAGACAGACATCTGGCCCCGCGTCAGAGTGTGCTCCGGCTGGTAGCTGCCGTCGCCGTAGCCAGAGACGATACTGAGGCTGACGACGTACTCAATCGGGCCGAAGGCCCAGTGATCGACGGGGACGTCAGGGAAGGTCGGCTCTTCCGGCCCTTCCGGAATCCCCTCCGGGCCGCCGGCCACACCGCGCGCGATGTACACGGCCATGGCGGCCCGGTCGACCAGGAGGTCGGGCCTGTACTGCCCGTCCGGGAAGCCGGAGACTATTCCTGCCTCAACACAGGCGGCGATCTCGTCATACGCCCAGTCGCTCTCTTCGACGTCTGAGAACGTGATTATCTCGCGGAAGAGGGCCGAGATCTCCAGGTCACCTTCGATCACGACCACAAGCGGATTGTCGGTTCCGGCAACATCTCCAGTCCAGCCCTTGAACTTCCACTCCTCAGCCGGCGTGGCTGCGAGCGTCACGCTGGCGCCATCGGTGAAGCTGCCCGCCCACGGCAGGCTCGTCTCGACTCCGTTCACGCTGATCGCTCCGCTACCCGATGCGCTCACACTGAGGGTATGCTGCATGAACTCGAAACTGGCCGTCACCGATAGGTCCTCCTCCATGACGATCGTCACGGGGTTCTCGGCCCCGCTCAGATCGCCGGACCAGCCTGCGAACTCCTTGTGGGCCTCCGGGAGGGCCTCGAGGGTCACGCTGCTGCCACAGATGGCCGTCCCAGACCAGGGCAGCGACTGCGGCGATCCGTCGACGAGCACGGACCCGCCACTGCCGAAGATGTTCAGACCGTATTCGATCTGGCCGAAGTTGGCTGTCAGATTCGTGTCAGTGTCGGCGACGACCACGGCCGGATTCTCACTGGAGACGAGATCGCCAGTCCAACCCTCGAAGTCGTAGCAGGTCTCCGAAACGGCCTCGATTGTGACGGTGGTGCCGCACGGGAAGCTGTCAGACCACGGCAGCGCCTGTGGCGTTCCGTCCACGAGGATCGACCCCTCGCCGTTGGCGGCCACGCTGAGTGCGTAGACGAGCTCGTCGAAGCTGGCGGTGACCTCCTTGGAAGCATCCATCGTGATAACCGCCGGGCTGTCGGACCCGAACAGATCGCCGGACCAGCCTGCGAACTCGTGGCAGGACTCCGGAACGGGCGCGACGCTCACCGCAGTGCCGCACGGGAAGCTGTCAGACCATGGCAGCGTCTGAGGCGTCCCATCTACAACGACTGACCCCTCGCCCTCGCCAGCTAGGCTCAGCGTGTAGATGAGCTGCTCGAAGCCGGCGGTGACGTCCTTGGACGCAGTCATCACGATCGTCGTCGGGCTGTCTCCGCCGGACAGGTCGCCGGACCAGCCTGTGAACTCGTAGCAGGTATCCGGGTCGGCCTCCAGCGACACCACACTCCCGCACATGAGGCTGTCCGACCATGGAAGCGTCTGCGGAGTCCCGTCGACAACCACGCGGCCGTTGCTGCCGGAAAGGCTCAGTTCATACATGATGGGCGTGAAGTTCGCTGTGACCGACTTCGCCGCGTCGATGGTGATCGCTGTCAGGCGGTGGTACCCGGACAGATCGCCGGACCAGCTTGCGAACTCGTGGCAGGAGTCCGGAACGGCCTCAAGCGTGACCTCAGTGCCGCACGGGAAGCTGTCAGACCATGGCAGCGTCTGAGGCGTGCCATCCAAGATGATCGATCCGATGCCGCTTCCGCTGAGACTCAACGAGTACTGGAGCTGGTTGAAGTTGGCGGTGATCAGCTTCGCGGAATCCATTGTGATCGTGGTGGGGTTGTCGCTGCCGGTGAGATCATCCGACCAGGAGTCGAACTCATAGCAGGAATCGGGCGCGGCCGCCAGGGAGACGCTCGACCCGGCGTCATAGAGATCGGACCAGGGCAGAGACTTCTGGACTCCATTCACGAGGATCGTCCCGGGGCCGGTTCGAGCCAGCGAAAGCAGGTATTGGATCTTGCTGAAGTTCGCGCTGACGGACTTATCTCCATCGATAGTGATGGTGGTTGGGTTGTCACTGCCGGACAGATCACCGGACCAACTCGAGAACTCGTAGGTCGCGTCGGGCACGGCCTCCAGCGCGACTTCCGTCCCAACTACGAAGCTCCCCGACCACGGCAGCGGCCGCGCCACGCCATCCACTTCGACCTGGCCGTTGGCGCCGTCGAGGCTGAGTGTGTAGAACATGCTGAGGTGGACGACGTCACCATTGCCCGTGTCGGCCACCCAGCAGCTGCCGTCGGTTGCGTTCGCGCTCACACCCCGGGGTTCGCTGAAGGAGTTGCCCCTCCAGAGCTCGGTGCCATCAGACGCGAGATGGACTACCTC
>JALGXV010000197.1 GCA_029821885.1 Candidatus Hebobacteria bacterium | reverse complement strand
GTCGGACAACCTTCGGCGATTCGTGGAGCGCGGCGGCGTGCTCTGCCTGACCGCGCGCAGCGGAGCCGCGGACGAGTACAACACGATCTTCAGTGAGCCGTCCCCAGGGCCCCTGCGCCAGATGGCAGGCATCGAGATCGACGAGTATGGCGCACTGCCCGAGCCCCTGTCGCTGTGGGACGAGGCGGATGAGTTCGAGGGCAACCTCAAGCAGGCCGAGCTGTGGGCCGACGAGATCGTTGTCACGCGCGCTCGGCCGGTTGCCACCTATGCCGAAGGGTGGCTGGCCGACACGCCGGCCGTGACGGTCAACGAGTTCGGCCAGGGGAAGGTCGTGTATGTCGGGACGGTGCTCACCGGAGAGACGCTCGAGGCATTCCTGGAATGGCTCTGTCGCCTGGCCGGGGTAGCGTCGGTGCTCGACGTGCCGCCGGGCGTGCGGGCCTTCGAGCGGCGAGGGAATGGCCGGCGATTTCTGTTCCTCCTGAACTTCACTGATGCCCCCCAGTCGGTCGGGCTGGAGGGGGACTGGGAGGACGCGTTCACGAGGGGTAGGGCCGCGGCAGTTGAGATCCCGGCACTCGATGTGCGCATTCTCACGAGGGAGGAATGAGGGCGCTCGACCTCGGCCAATTGGATTCAGCCGGAGCCGACGCGCTAACCTGCCGCCTTCTCCTCCGGGGAGGGAAGACGGTCGATGTAGTAACAGAGCACCTCGAGCTCGCGGGTCAGATCCACGTTGCGCAGGGAGACGTCTGGCGGCACCTCGATGATGGTCGGTGCGAAGTTGAGGACTGCACGGACTCCGGCCTTCACCAGAAGATCAGCTGCCTCTTGGGCAGCATCAGCCGGCACCGTTATCATGCCAATGTTCCCTCGGAGCTCACGGTTGAGCTCCGGCAGATGATGCACGTCGAGGATCTCCAGATCCCAGAGGCGACGGCCTATCTTGCTGAAATTGTTGTCGAATATCCCGACCACCTGAAAGGGGGACAGAACGAAGCCCGAGTAGCCAGCCAGCGCGGAGCCGAGATTGCCCGCCCCAACGATGACGACCCGGTGCTGACGGTCGAGCTGCATGATCTCGGTGAGCCGGGCAAGGAGATGCTGGACGTCGTAGCCGACTCCCGGGCGGCCGAACTCGCCGAAGTACGAAAGATCCTTCCGGATCTGGACGGCCGAGACCCCACACCGCTCCCCCATCTTCGCGGACGAGACTGTCCTCACGCCCTCCTTCACGAGCTGGCGCAGACACCGCAGGTAGACGCTCAGCCGTGAAAGGCTTGGCTCCGGCACCTTGCTGGGCGATTCAGGCAAAGCCGCTCACTCCGGTACGCCCGCGGCGAAGCCACAGAAGCGCCGCCGGGGTCTGTGAATTTCTTCACTATTGGTCCATTGTACCAATGGCCGGGCGGCTGGTCAACATGGCGGGGGCCTGTGAATTGCCCACGCGCTGGCGAGGGGGCAGCGCCTCGTGGGCGCGCCGTGGCATTGAGGCGTGGGTCTCGAGGCGGCTCGCACCCAAGGATGAGGTCGTGACAGTCGCCGGGGGTGCCGGCAGTTCCGACCGCGCTGGGGATCGGCGCAGTCACCCCGGAAGACGATTGGGTCAGACTGGCAGACCGGTGCGCCTCCCTCTTCGCGGTGCGGGATGTCGTGCCTCTACGGGTGGCCTGCGCCGCAAACAGCCGAACGGGGCCGGAGCACCGGGACCTGGGGCGCCTCGGTGGGGCGGGGGAGGATCACGCGCGCCCTGACCTCTTCGACGGGTACCGCGCCGAACTGCCGACTGTCCCAGGAGCGGTTCGGAGCATCTCCTACCACGAACAGGTGCCCAGGTGGGACCTCGACTCGGACGACCTCGCCTATCGCCGGGTGGCGCAGCAGGAAGTCCACGACGTAGTCGGCCTCATCCGCCGTCAGAAGGATGTCCGGGTTCCCGTCCGGCGCGCTCCAATCGATTCCCCAGAGCACCTCGCCGGCGACAGCCGCGACGCGCTTGACCAGAGTGTCGCCCTCATGCTGGAGAACCACGACATCGCCAGGCTGGAGCTCCATGCGCGGCGATACGTGACTCATCAGGAACACCTGGCCGCTCTGGAGAGAGGGCGCCATTGAGTCGCCCATCACTACACCGGGCCGAAGAGGGGACAGACAGGCAAAGATGGTGGCGCAGACTGCGGTCAGGCCGAGTGCGCGAGCGCGGCCGAAACCACATGCAGTCGCCAACCGCTCCCAGTACCGACGCATCCCACCGCTCTCACTGCGGGGTGCTGTCGCGACCCCGCACACGTTATGTACCACAATCGCGGGCGGGGGCTAACTGACAGGCGACCGCGGGCCGCGCTCCCGCGCACCATAGGCTGCGGAGTCCGCGCCGGTAGAGCGGCTACTGCGCGGCGATCAGGCCGACGGCCAGCACGCCTATGGCAATCCACATGTTGCGACTGCGGCGCGCTTGCCTTGCCCGCTCGGCCTGCAGATCGGCATTGAGAGCATCGATCTTCTGCTGGAAGTCGGCGGCCTCTTTGGCCTGCCGCTTCTCGAGTTCGTTCAGCTGGGTCCGCGCGTCGAGCCGCGCCTTGCCCAGGTCCTCCCGCAGGACCAGGTTCTCTCGCTCCAGCGCGACGACGCGCTCGGAGAGAGCAGCCGGGTCAGCGGGGGCTGGCGCCGGCTTCGGCGCCGCCGTGGGCGCGGGAGCAGCCTGCGCGGCCGCCTTCTTCTGTGCCTCGCCGGGCTCTGCGGCAACGGCCGCGGCGCAGGCGACGACAGAGATGAGGAGCAGACACAGCAGGCACATGCGGACGATGGGGCTATTCGTCATTGCTTTTTCTCTCCTATGGGTACTGTTGCTTCGGCCCTCTCAGCGATCGGCCGGGGAAACGACTACACTGGCCGCCACCACGCGGTAGCTGGCTTCGGCGCCGCTGGCGGTGACCACGGTCGTCGGCTCCAGCGTGATGGCTGACTCGCCGGGTTCCCTGACCATGAAGACAATCGTGAAAAGGGTGGTCTCGGCGACGTTCAGGGGCGGGGCGCCGCCGCGCTCGCCCCCAATATCAGCTACGCAGCCGCTGCGCCGCCGCCCGGCGCTCCAGGGCGACAAGAGGCGACCGGCCTCCACGAAGCCCTCACCTCGGGAGACATAGAGCGGTTCGAGAACGGAGGGATTGTAGTTCACCGACACTCGTGCGCCAGCGAAGTCTCGCGCCGGGACGAGCCGAATCGACACGGGCACCAGCGTCGGCTGGCCGTCGGTGAGAGCGGGGACGGTCTGGGCCGGCGGGTGCACGCGCAACTCGGGAGTCAGCCGCGGCACCTCGACGGCATGTCTGGCCTTCGCCGGCCTCGCGCCGGCGGCGGTCGCATGCACCGTGACTGCTAGCTGGCCCGTCGGCAGACCGAGGGCCCTGACCGGCCACTCGAAGACGGCCTTGCGCCCGGGTTCGAGCCGATCCCAGACGCGAGTCGGCGCGGCTCCGGCGTCCAGCACAAGCCCATCCGGGAGATCGATCGCGGCGACAACATTCCGGCCAGCCTGAGCACCCCGGTTTGTGACCTCTGCTCGCAGCGGGAATGGATTGGGTGAGTAGCGGTTCTCAGCGGTGACGCGCAGGCTCTCCGGACCGGCCAGCTTCACGACGAGTTGCGGCGGGCTGTTGACCAGAATGTCCCTGGCCACACGGTTCGATTCCAGGTTGTCCGACGTCACGGTGGCGACGATCTGAAGCGTGCCCGTGGCGGCCCCGGTGGGCAGCACCCGCCAGACGCTCTGGCCCGTCTGGCCTGGCTGCAGCGTGCCAAGGCGTGATCTCAGGCTCCCCTCGGCGAGCTTCAATCCTTCGCTCAGCGACAGGGAGAGCCTCGTGCCGCGGGATTCGAAGCCGCCGCTGTTTTCAACGTAGGCCACGACTGAGAACGGCCGCTCTTCGTCGTATTGGAAATCAACCTCCGCCGGCGCCGTCAGTCCAAGGGAGAGCTCGGCCGGGCTGAGGGAGACGCCCCCGACCCCGTAGAGCGTGGCATAGTTCCGCGCTTCGCCCGGCCCAAGACGGATCGGGTTCCAGTAGAGCGCAACGGCCGTGTCCGCGGCCTCCTCCCCGCGTCGCGTGAAGTCAGTGCCGGCCGGGAAGGGGAAGTCCCACGGCGCGTCCGCGAGCGTGCCCCAGTCCACCATCTCTAAACGGTCCGGCGGCGTCAGGCCGGGGCCGCGCAGAGTACCCTGCGAGATGACGGCCGGCTCAGACAGCGAGTCGAAGGCCTGCCAGTAGTCCGGAATGTCCTCGCCGAAAAGTTGGGTAGCGGTCTCGATAGCGGTGTCTCCGGCGCGCAGAGGGGCGCCGTCGTTGCTACCCAGCATCGTGTCGAGCATGATCCGCAGGCCGACTGAATGCTCGCGCAAGCCCGTGTTCTTCACCTCGTAGAAGATGAGGGCGGTATCTCTGACGCGAGTCGTGGGACTGCGCGCGAATCCAAGCTGCTGGGTGATCTTGATCTCGCCGATGCGGGCCGTCGCCACCACCGTGGCGAGGAGATCGCCTTCGATGCTGGGCGGACCGAGCAGACCCGTCGTCGGCGCGCCGAGACCCGCCCGCCGTTGTGTTGTGCCACCGAACACCTGCGGCACGTCGTCTATCACCACGGTCGTGTACGATGTCCAGGGCTCCCGGCTGCCGTAGATGAGGATCTTCTCGTCATCGGCCGAGCGGGAGGGGTCGCCGCCGGTAGTGTCCACGGCGAACCGCCCGGCCTCCTGTGGGCCGGGGTTGACGCGGATTCGGACGAACTCGTTCTCTATTGCCACGGAGTCCTGTGGCGCTGGCTCGGCCTCTGGGGCCTCGGCATTGCCCGCGGATACCACTGCTGCGAGAGATAGGATTATCATGAGAGCGAGCGGGAAGCAGCGCATATCAGTCCTCACTTGGCCTCGACCTTGCCCGACTTGAACTCGAACGTGACAGTGACCGAGTCAGCGACCGGCTCGCCATTCTCGAGGGCCGCCAGGAAACGCCAATCGCGCTTGACCGCGCGCACGGCGGCCTGGTCCAGGATGTCGTGGCCGGAACTATGTGCCACGGAGGCCGACGAGACGGAGCCGTCCCCCGCGACCGAGACGGCGATGCTGACCTCGCCCTCCAGGCCGCGGTCGAGCGCGTCTTTCGGGTAGGTCGGCGCCGAGCCGCCCACTACGCCAGGCCCCCGCGTGGGCCCCGCTGGTTTCTCTTCCGGTCCGCCGGGCCCGGCGGCCTCAGTTCCTTCGCCGACCGGTGGGGCCGGCTCCTCGCTCGTCTCGGAGGTCAGCACCTTGGGCGGCGCGGGCGCCGGCTTGGGCGTGGCCCCCTTGCTGGATGGCTTCTCCGTGACGGGTTCGCGCCCGGGGGACGAGACTCGCGCCTCCTCGGGCTCGGCCTCGGGCTGGCCCCCGCCGCCGAGTTCCACTTGGCCGCCGGCCGCTCCCACGAGAGTCAGTTCTACCGGTATGAGTATCTCCGGGACCGCCGGCGTCCGGCCGGCCAGTAGGCAGATGAGGAGCAGGAGAATCACATGGAAGGCCACAGACGAACTCGTGGCGATCCTGTACCTGCGGCCGGCAGGCATGGGCTCGAGGCGGGCAGGCAGCGGGCTAGTGTCTGCCGTCATGGGAGTCAACGAGTCGGCGTCTCTTCCATCTTCGCCTTCGCCGCCAGGGCGATGCGGTGGTACTTGGCGAGCCGCACCTCATCGAGTGCCGCCACCAGCTCCTCGTAGGGCACCTTGGCACTGGGCAGCCGCAGGTCGATGCCGGCCCTCGCGCCCACGAAGCTCGACGCGACGGCGAAGAAGATCAGCAGGTTGAAGACCGTGTCGATCATCGCGGTCAGGTCCAGGTACGGCCTGATCCGCCTGCGCCGGCGCGGCAGAATGAACGCCTCGCTCATGAGCGCGCCCTGGCGTTGGCCGTCTGCAGGTTCAGCAGCTCGGTCACGCGGAGCTCAATCTCGTGCATCATCGACTCGACGCGGCCGGAGAGCGCGTTGTACACGACCAAGAACGGAATGGCGATCGAGAGCCCGGTAAAGGTCGTGATCAGCGCCTCCGCGATTCCTGCGGAGAGCTGAGTCGCGTCGCCGATTCCGCCTCCCGCGATGACGTGGAAGACCTTGATGAGGCCGGAGATGGTCCCGAGCAGGCCGAGCAGCGGGGCGATCGTGACCATCGTGGCGAGCACCGGCAGGCGGCCGTCCAGCACGGGCTGCTGGGCGAGGGCCTCTTCCCTGGCCACCTCGCGGAGGTCGTCCTTGGGCATGTCGAAGTGGGCCAAGCTGGCGCCGAGGACCCGCGCCACCGGCCCCGGCGTAGCCTCGCAGACGCCGCGGGCTTGCTCGGCGGAGTCCTCGCCGAGCGCGGAGCGGATCTTGCCCATCAGCCGGCTTGTGTCCGCCCCGGCATGGCGCAGATAGAGCCAGCGCTCAATCGCAATCACCAGCGCGATCACGGAACACAGCAGGAGTGGAATCATCACGATCCCACCCTTTAGGATCGGGTCGAACACGACTGCTTCCTCCATTGCTGCGATTGTGTTTCCGTCCCT
>JALGXV010000442.1 GCA_029821885.1 Candidatus Hebobacteria bacterium | reverse complement strand
CAGCTCGCCGGCACCGTCCAGAGAGGTGCTCAAGAGATCCACCATACCTTCATCGAGGTAGGTCAGCTCGTCACTTCCACGGACGGTGAAGGGGAGCACCGCCACCCTGTTCGGATCCAGCACCTCTCCGGCGTCCGGCCCGCCCAGCTCGCGAAGACCCACAACCACGGCGACCAGAACGGCTACCGCGAGGGCCAAGACCCCCAGCCCCGCACGCCAGGTCAACCGCCGCCCGCGCACAACCTCCGGCGCTCGTCCCTCGGCACTCACAGCCGTCGAGACCGCCTGCCGGAGTGGTTGGCCTTTTCGCTCCGCCTCGCTCCGCAGCCGCTCCGCTGTCTCCAAAACCTCCGCCGACGCCCCGACGTTAAGCTCCTCCCTGAGCCGCAGCTCGTGCAGATGTGCGTGCTGCAGCGCGTTCGCCACATCGCCCGCCGCCGCCAAGGCCTCCATCACCCGCACGACGAGCCGCGAATCGTACGGATCCTCAGCCGCCAGACGCTTCCACCACTCCGCCGCCTTCCCATAATCGCCCTGATCCTCCGCCTCGCGCGCCAGCGCCTGGAGCGCCCGCGCATAGAGCCCCGCGTAACGCTCGCGCCCAGACCAGCTCGGGGTTCAGACGCAGCATCTCCCCCGATGCCTGAACAACTTCTTCACCGAGCTCTTTGCGGAAGCTGTGGAGGGTATTGGAGAGCCGGTGGCGGGCCCGCTCCTCGTCGCTCTCCGGCCACAGGTAGCCCACCAGCTTGTCACGGCTGAGGCCGGTATCGCGCGAGGCCGCCAGCAGCGCCAATACGGCCAGCCGTCTCGTGTGAACGATGTGACCCGAAAACGGGCCGGATGGTCCCTCTAAGGCAAGGCCGCCGAGCAGTTTGAGCCGGTACACCAACTCGCGCCTTCGACCTGTTGATTCTCAGTGGAGACCAGTGGATCTACAGGTGACCTTTCGATCTCATATTAGGCCCACAGTCCACTCCTGGCCAGGAGATTCGCTGCGCAGCACAAGGTCGTCTTGGCTTCTATACCCTCGAAGAGGAGGTCTATCATGCGTGTCATGCAAACGCTCCGTTGGGTCTGCGGGTTCTCAGTCGTCGCCATCCTGGGCTGCGCTGAAGGCCAGGAACCCCTGGGCATGACAGACCCTGTGGACGCGACCGGTCCGGTGTTGGCCGGCGCACCAATTGAAGAACCATTCACCTTTTCAATTGTAGGTGAGGACCCGTGCAGCGGGCTCACCCACACGGTCACGTTCTCGGGCACGGAGTTCATCCACGACCACGACGGCCGTAGCGTGATGCGTAGGGACGTGAGTGTCACTACCACTCCTACCGGGTACCAGGGTCGAGGGGAAGAGCTGTGGCTTAATAACGGAAAGAACTGGATAGTCCAGTGGAATCACATGTTGACGAACGCGTCCGGCGATCGCATCAGAGCCCATATTGTGTACGTCGTCGATCTGTCGACCACCCCCCCGACTGTACGCGTGCTCAAAGGCACGTACGCTGGAACATATTGTGTAGGCCCATAACTGCTGGGAAGACAGGTCGGGAGTAAGAAGCAAGAGAGAAAGGAGAAGGTGCAGGCGGCAAGCACGAGAGACCGGGGAGCGGCACCTTAGCGGGCCGCCCCCTTGTTCGGGCGCTGACGACGACGGCTGGAGGGACACGGCGCCGGGGGTGACCTTTCTGCAATGCTAGCCCAACCTCACCGGTGCGGCCGATAAGGGGTCGGCCTTCGGGCCTGCCCCCTATCGGTTTCTTTCGGCCGCGACCGCCGCGGGGAGACCTTCACGATACGTGGGATACTGTAGCTCGACCTGCAGGTCCTGCTTCAGCCGTACGCTCCGCACCCGCTTGCTGGCCAGCTTGCGACGGAGCCTCACTTCGTCGAGTCGCTCACGCGCCTCCGCCTCGTCGATCCACTCGGGCGCCGGCAGGCCGTGCAGCTGGGCCGCCAGGTTCGCGAACTCGGAGGCACGGTGCGGCTCGTCGTCGGTCATATTATAGACCCGGCCGTCGCCGCCCTTCCGCCACGCTCCCAGCAGGCCGCCCACCAGGTCTTCCACGTGG
>JALGXV010000196.1 GCA_029821885.1 Candidatus Hebobacteria bacterium | reverse complement strand
GCGTACACCAGCACCATGATGAGGATGTTCGTCTGACCCAGGAACAGGTTGTCGATTGCGAAGGCAGCCACGAGCAGCGAGGGCAGCCAGTAGTCTCGAGGAGACACGTGGCCTCCAGAGGGGAAGATCAGGGCTCGCGCGAGCCACACCGCGACGCCGAAGAGAGCGACGTTCAGCAAGTACCAGATGAAGAAGAAGGGCGCAAAGCCCAGCGCCGCCAGCGGCGCTACGAGCACGGCAAAGGTGGGGGGATATCGGTAGTGCGGGAGCCCGGCAAGGGTGTCGCCGGTGAGGACGCGGCGGCCCGCGTCATACCACACCTCCGCGTCCTTGTAGTCGCCGTGCAGGAACTTGCCGACCATGATGGCGGAGACAAGCGCGAAGAGCACGCCGGCGACCACCCAGGCCGGATGCACACGGCACCTCCGCCCGGGCGCTGCTCCCGCAGGCTCGCGGCTGACGCCGGTCTCAGCTTCGCCTCCGCTGGTGGCCACGTAGGATGCTGTTCTGCTCGGAGGCGGCGCCTCCTGTGGAGGTTGCCCAGGTCGGCGGGCGAAGTAGTGTGGAGTTGCTAGGTCCACGCGATGAAGATCGTCCGCCGTCAAGAGATGTGGATCCACACGCACTTCGTCACCGATTGCACATATCTCCCGGATCATCTTGCGCGGGAGATTCGCCGCAAGGTGGACCGGCTGCTCGAGAAGCTGCGGATCGTCTTCGGCATCCACTTCGATGAGCAGTACGAGGGTGGCCTGAGGATAGTGCTGGGGTGCATCCCGCTGCCGGAGACGATGGAGAAGATCGAATCCGGGCTGGCGGAGATCATCGAGCCCATCCCGGCGCGGCCCCGCAAGACGAAGGTCAGGATCGAGCCGCCAGCGCGGCGAGTGAGGGCGGCCAGGCGCTGATACGTACACTCAGGAGGAAGAGGAGTCCCGGGCATGTCTGTCTCGATTGCTTTCATCGGATTGAAGGGCCACCAGCACATCGTGCTGGACGCGATCCCCGGCCTGCCGGAGGTGGAAGTCGTCGCGGTCGCCGATGACAGTCCAGACGCGCTGAAGCGCGCGTCTGGCTTTCCGGGGACCAGCTCAGACACGAAGGTGTACCTCGATTCCGCCGAGCTTCTCCGAAACCACCAGCCCGATATCGTTGTGGCGGCCGGCACGGACCGGGACCGCGCCGATGTGCTCATCGCCTGCGCCAAGCGCGGCATCCATGTCATCTGCGAGAAGCCGGTCGCCAAGGACCTCGCGAACCTGGACCGGGTCATAGAGGCGGTCACCAGCTCGGGCATCAAGTGCACCGCCCTGCTGACGATGCGCCTCGAGCCTCCTTACCTTGCCGTGCGCAAGGCGATAGCGGCGGGCGGCATCGGCGAAGTCACTCAGGGCGGCGGACAGAAGTCTTACCGGCTGGGGGAGCGCCCGGCCTGGCAGAAAAGCCGAGAGACGTTCAGCGGGATCATCCCTTTCATCGGGATTCATGCCATGGACTTGCTTCGCTGGACGACGGGCAGGGAGTACGTCGAAGTCATGGCCTACGCCTCCAATGTGGGCCATCCGGAGATCGGCGACATGGAGGACAATGCCTGCATCTTGGCTCGGCTCGACAACGGAGCGTCGGCCGCTTTCCGGCTGGACTACTGCCGACCCGCGGCGGCGCCGACCCACGGCGACGACCGGCTGCGAGTGGCGGGGAACAAGGGGGTCGTGGAAGCCCGCGACGGCGCGGTGACGCTCATCACGCAGGAGGACGGGCCGGCCGAACTGCCGCTGCCGCCTGGCGTGAATCTGTTCGCCGACTTCCTCGAGGCCGTGAACAATGATCGAGAGCCATTCATTCCCTTTGCGGAGTGCGCGAAGATGACGGAGGTCGTCCTGCGGGCGCGGGAGTCGGCCGAGACGGGGCGCCCGGTCAGGCTGCCCACTGGATGAGGGAGGGGCCGATGGGACATATGAGATGGCTGCTGGCGACATGTGCTGTTGTATGGTCGCTGGCCGGGTGCGCCAGCGCCGAGGACTACGACCTGGAACACCGCTGGTTGTTCGTGATGCGGAACCACCGCCGTGCCGAGAACGTTGCGCGTACCATCGCCCTCTTCCCCCGCGCGGCGGCCGCCGGCTACAATGCGATCGTCATCTCCGAGGGGGGCCTCTACCGGCTCGACACGGCCGACGACGCCTACTGCGCGAATCTCCTCAAGCTGCAGCAGGAGGCACGCCGCCACGGCCTCGAACTCATCCCCGCCGTCATGCCGATTGGTTACTCGGGGGCCATCCTTGGCCGGGACCCGAACCTGGCGGAGGGGATGCCCGTCAAGGATGCTTTGTTCGTGGCCCACGGTCAGACCGCCACCTTGCAGCCCGACCCACCGGCTTCGCTTCCCGGCGGCGACTTCGAACGAGTCGAGGGTGGTCGATTCCTCGGCTGGGACTGGTACGACGATCCGGGTCAGAGCACGGTACCCGACCATGCCGTCGTGCACTCGGGCCAGACGTCCGTGAGGATGGAGAACATCGACCAGGCCGACCCCGTGCACGGGCACTGCCGCTTCATGCGTGCGGTGGAGGTGCGTCCGTACCGCCAGTATCACCTCAGCGCCTGGGTGAAGACGGAGAACTTCGAGGCATCGAATGCCGCCCACATCAGCGTCCTCGCGCCGACCGAAAAAGAGCGGTCCGTGGCGACCATCACGGTGCGTGTCGAGCCAACGCAGGAATGGAAGCAGTATCACCTGGTCTTCAACAGCCTGAACTGGGATCGCGTCCGGGTGTATATCGGGACCTGGGGAGGCAAAGGCGGGCGAATGTGGTGGGATGATGTGAGGCTCGAGGAGATCGGCCTCGTGAACGTACTCCGAAGGAGTGGGTGCCCCGTGACAGTCCGCGGGGAGAACGGTCTCATCTACGAGGAAGGCCGCGACCTCGAGGAGATCCGGGATCCGCAGCTTCGGCCGTGGCAGGTCTACCACGAGCCGCCGGTCATCAACCTAACGCCGAACTCGCGAATTGAGGAGGGCGAGCGCCTGTGCGTCAGCTACTACCACCCCATCGTGATCGGAGAGTGGCAGGTCATGTGCTGCCTCAGCGATCCGAAGGTTTACGACATCCTCCGCGACCAGGTCCGCGCCGTCAACGACCTGTTCCATCCCTCTACCTTCTTCATGCAGCACGACGAGATACGGGTCGCCAACTGGGACCATGCCTGCCAGAGCCGCGGTCTGACCCCGGGCGAGATGCTGGCCGACAACGTGCGGCGCTGCGTCCAGATCATCCGCGACATCAGCCCGGAGGCGCGAATCTGGGTCTGGTCGGACATGTTCGACCCAATGCACAACGCGGTGGACGACTACTACATGGTGAACGGAACGTGGGCCGGCTCCTGGAAGGGTCTCACGCCCGACGTCGGGATCGTGAACTGGGCGAACCACCTGAAGGGCAAGAATCTCAAGTGGTTCGCCGACCGCGGACACGAGCAGGTCCTGGCCGGCTACTACGATCATGAGGAGTGGATCATAGAGGACTGGCTCGCCGCCGGGGAAGACCTCCCCGGCATCGTCGGCGCCATGTACACGACCTGGCGAGACGACCACTCCGACCTCGAAGACTGGGCCGCCGACGCCTGGGGCACCCATTCCTCCCCGGAGGAGTGACCTCCGTGACCTCCCGAGAACGCGTCCTCGCCGCCATCAACCACCGCGAGCCGGACCGAGTTCCCCTCGACATGGGGAGCAGCGGCACTACCGGCATCATGGTCACCACATATGCCAAGCTCCGTCAGAAGCTCGGCATCAACTCCACGCCACCCAAGGTCACTGAGATCCTGCAGATGCTCGGCGAGGTCGAGCTCCCCCTGCTCGAGAAGCTTGGCTGCGATATCCTTCCGGTCTCCCTCCCCTCCGGATTCTTCGGCATCCCCTACCGAGACTGGGAGCCATGGCGCACCTTCGAGGGCCTCGACGTGCTCGTGCCCGGGCAGTTCAACCCGATCGCAGACGAGAACGGCGATCTCTTGCTTTCCCCCGGCGGCGACGCGGGGAAACGTCCCCGCGGTCGCATGCCAAAGGACGGCTACTACTTCGACATCATCCCCCATCAGGAGCCAATCAACTGGGATCACTTGGACCCCGACACGTTCGCGGAGCAGTTCGCCGTCTTCGATGACGCGACGCTCGAGCACCTCCGGACGCAGGCCGAGCAGCTCTACGACAACACCGACTTCGCCCTCCTGGGCAGCTTTGGCGGCGGGGGGCTTGGCGATATGCCTATGGTCATGGCATCCGAAGTCGAATGCCCTAGAGGCATCCGCAAGTACGACGACTTCCTCATGGCCCATCTGACCCACCCGGAGTACATCAAGGGCATCTACGCCCGCCAGACCGAGGTCGCCCTGGAGAACCTCAAGCTCTATCGCGAGGCCGTCGGTGATCGCATCGTTGCCATCTTCGTGTCCGGCACCGACTTTGGCAGCCAACGCGGCGAACTCATCTCACCGGACCTGTACCGCGAGCTGTACCTCCCCTTCCACAGGCGGATCAACGATTGGATCCACGAGCACACGGCCTGGAAGACCTTCTTCCATTGCTGCGGCTCCGTCTACCACCTGATCCCCAGCTTCATCGAGGCCGGCGTCGACATCCTCAACCCAGTGCAGTGCTCGGCCGCCGACATGGAGCCCCGGCGTCTGAAGGACGACTTCGGCGACAGGCTCGTCTTTTGGGGCGGCGGGGTCGATACGCAGAGGACCCTGCCGTTCGGCTCTCCAGAGGAGGTCGGCCGAGAGGTGGCCGAGCGCATTCGCATCTTTGGGCCGGGGGGCGGATACGTGTTCAACGCGATACACAACATACAGGCCAAGACGCCGGTGGCGAACATCCTGGCCATGTTCGAGGCGGCCCGTGAGTACGGGCGCTATCCAATCGCTGCATGATCGGAGTGTGATATGGTGGAAAATGAGAGGACGCGCCTGCCGCCGGGGCAGCAAGCCGTCGAGCAGATGCCGCCCCTGCATGTTGGCACCGTTCCGCGCTTCGACCCGGAGACGTGGGACCTCCGGATCGAGGGCGAGGTCCGGGAGCCGCGGACACTTTCCTACCGGGAGCTGCGCGCGCTTCCTTCGGTCATCGACATGTCGGACTTCCACTGCGTCGAGGGCTGGAGTGTGCTCGACGTCGCCTGGCAGGGGGTCCGGTTGGCAGACGTCGCGGATCTCGTCTCGCCGACAGAGCGCGCTCAGTTCGCGACCATCGGATGCGACGGTGGATACACGACCAGTCTGCCCATGTCCGACCTCATGCGGCCGGATGTCCTACTTGCGTGGGGCATTGACGGAGAGGAGCTGGCGCCCGAGCACGGATTCCCACTCCGCCTCGTCGTGCCGCACAAGTATGCGTACAAGGCCGCCAAGTGGGTAAGGTGGATACGGTTCACGTACGAGCAGGAGCTGGGCTATTGGGAGCAGCGCGGCTACAGCAACAGCGCCGATCCATGGAAAGAAGAAAGGCGGAGCTGAGGAGCCAGGGAAGCCACACGCATCACAGCCTGCACGGCCCAATGGAGGGGAAGACCGGGCTTGCTTGACACTCGGCCGCGCCGTTCGTAGAATACCGCAGCGCCCGCAGACGACCTATGATCTACGGACTCATCTCAGACATCCACGGCAACCTCGAGGCACTTGACGCTGTGCTCGGCGAGCTGGACCGCGTCGACGCCTTCCTCTGCATGGGGGACATCGTCGGCTACGGGGCAGATCCCGGCGTCTGCATCGAGCGCGTGCAGGCGTTGCCGAACCTGATATGCGTGGCGGGAAACCACGATCTGGCTGCGATCGGCAAGTACGATCTCGGCTGGTTCAATCCATTCGCCCGGGCGGCGATCTTGTGGACTGCCAGGCAGCTTTCCGACCACCAGA
>JALGXV010000195.1 GCA_029821885.1 Candidatus Hebobacteria bacterium | reverse complement strand
GAGTAGTCGAAGGGAGGCTCGGCGCGGCCGTCAATCACAGCCGCGACCCCCTGCTCGATCGGGTTGCCGAGGTCATCGCTGCTGAGCCGGTGCGTGAACAGGATATCCCAGAAGCGGCGGAGCACCACCTCCGGGATCGGGTCCTGCCCGTAGAAGCCGGACAGACTATGGGTGTAGACTGCAATGGCAGACGGTAGCGCGGGTGTGGGCGCGAGGGTGAAGTCCCAGACCTTCAGCTCCAGCGGAACCTGATGGTCGGCCACGCCTTCCGCCGAAACGGTTATCACAGCGCGGTACTCCCCGGCTGGAACTGACTCCGGGACGTACACCGTCACCCAGAAGGGTTGGTGGTGCCCAGCTTCGGCCCTGACTGGGCCCGGCGGCATGAGAGGATCGGGCCACCAGCCAGTGCGCTCCACCTCGTAGGTGGGCGTCTGTGTCTCGACATAGCCGACCGGGTTGACGAGAGCCCTGCTGGCGGGCACAACGCCATCGCCATCCTCCTGACGCAGGTCAGACAGCGCGACCGTCACCTGCTCAAGGTGGTCGTCCCCTGCCACGACCACGATCTGGAATGACTCCCGCTCATTCCTGGCGGCGGTGATCCGCGCGACATCCTCCGCGAGCGGGCCCTCGCCCTGTTCGGGCTCGCGCAGCACCTTCGTCAGGCTGTCGGCAACGAAGACGTGCATTGCTCTAGTCCTCTCCATCGTTGGCGACGCGACCGCCCGCGACTCATTGCCGCCGGTCGGGGTCAGCAGAATCACTGGCGCGGCGATGGCCCAGTAGCGGAGACCGCTTCTCAACGTAGGTTCCCCTCACGGCGCCGAACGGACCCGTGCCGGTGAGAGCGGGAGCTCGCGCAGGCGCGTCCCGATCGCGTCGAAGACCGCGTTCGCCACAGCCGGGGCGATTGCACACAGCGCGGCCGTGCCGCCGCCCTGGGGGGGACGATCCGGATCCGACTGCAGTACGATGTCGACGGCCGGAGCATCGTAGAACGTCGGTATCGCGTAGGAGGCGAAGCTGCGGGTCAAGATGCGGCCCTGCTGGTAGCGCACTGCCTCTCGAAGCGTGAATCCCAGACCCATGACCACGGCCCCTTCGATCACGTTGCGCATGTTATCGGGGTTGACCACCAATCCGCTGTCCTGCGCCACCAGCACGCGTCGCACGCGAAGGTACCCGCTGGTGCGCTCTACCTCCACATCGGCGATGACGGCGGCCGAGCTTCCGGCATCCACCGCACAGGCGAAGCCGCTCCCCAACCCGGTGGGCGGCCGCCGATCGCGCCACCCGTAGCGCTCCGCTGCCGAGCGCACCACCCGCGCCAGCCGCGGCGCGTCGTCGAGATGGCGAAGGCGGAGCGCGATGGGATCTGCGCCGAGCTGGCTGGCCACGTGGTCGAGGTGCACCTCGCGGGCGAATGCACTGGCGGGCGCGCCCATTCCGCGCCAAGGGCCCTGCGGCAGAGGTGACTTGCACGCGTGGACCCGCACGCGGTGATTCTCGAAGGCGTACGGCGCGAGCGCCCCCCGCGAGCCGCAGTTGAACACATCGCAGTCCCAGGCCGCGATGCGGTCATCGGGCGCCACGCCGCAGCGCACGTCGATCACCGCCGCCGGCCCGAAGTAGTTCCGAGTCAGCTCCTCCTCTCGGCTCTGCGCCAGGAGGACCGGCCGCCCCAGCGCCTGCGCCAGTCGGGCCGCCTGAGCCGACACCTCCGGCGAGTCCTTGCCGCCGAACGCGCCTCCCACTGCGGGGCAGACGACCCTCACCCGACCCTCCGGCAGCCCCAGCGCGCGGGCGACTGCAGCCCGGTGCTGAAAGGGGCGTTGCGTGCTCGCATGGACGACCATCCGCCCGTCCTCGGGCATCGCCAGAGCGGCGTGCGGTTCGATCGGCGCGTGGGCCAGGAACGGGGTGCGGTAGCTCGCGCTGTAGCCATGCCGGGCGGCCGCGAGCGCGGCCTCGACATCGCCTCGCGACCCGAGTTCGGATTCCAGCTCGGCGCTGGCCCTGAGGTCCTGGTAGAGAGAGAATCCCGACACGGGCGGGCCCTCCTGCCAGCTGGCCTGAATACCGAGGGCGGCCCTTTCGGCCGCCTCCGGCCTGCTGGCGACGACGCCGATGAGGTCCTCCTCCTCGACAACCGCGATGACGCCCGGCTGAGACGCAGCCGCTCGCGCCTGAGCGGAGAGCAGTCGCCCGCCCAGATCAGGCGGCCGCAGCACCTTTGCGAATGCAAGCCCCTGCGGGCGAATGTCTGCTGTGTACTTGGCCGCCCCGGTAACGTAGCTACGACCGTCAACGCTCGGCACCGGCCTGCCGGCGACTCGAAACTCGGCAGGAGGCGTGAGCACCGCGGCCCGCCCCCTCCGCCGCATGCGGGCCGCGGCCCGAGCCAGATCGCCGATGGGGAGAGATGTGCCCTCATCGGAGATCAGGACGGCGCGGCCTTCGCTCAACTGCACCTGTTCGGGCCGCACACGCCACTGCGCGGCGGCGGCGGCGGCGAGCGCCTCTCGCGCCTCGGCCGCGGCGCGGCGCACCTCGGGGCCGATGGCGGAGATCGCCGACCCGGCGCAGATCCCCCCATCGGGCGGCACGCGCTCCGTGTCGCCGAGGATCACATCCACCGAGGAGAGGGGAACGCGCAGCTCCTCGGCCGCGAGTTGGGCAAGCTCAGTTCGAAGGCCCTGCCCCACTTCCGGGATCGGACCGAAGACCGTCACGCGCCCGTCCTCTCCCACCCGCAGCCAGCCCGCGCGATCCTCTCCCGCGGCGGCCGCGCTGACGGCCGATGTCTCCGGCCACAGGCTTACAGCAACGACGAGTCCACCGGCTGCGCGGAGGAACTCGCGCCGCGTCAGCTCCGGCCCGTCCGCGCCCGCCTCCCGGCACCTCCTGCCAGCGCGCATTGGGAACTCCGCCCTATCGTTGCATCTTATCGGCTGCAAGGTGAATGGCCTTGATTATCCGAGCATAGGTGCCGCAGCGACAGAGGTGACCCGACATCGCCTCTCGGATCTCCAACTCACTGGGCCTGGGCTTCTGCCATATCAGGGCCACAGCTTCCATGGTCATACCGGGCGTGCAGTAGCCACACTGGAACGCCTGCGCCTCCAGGAAGGCCTCTTGCACCGGGTGGAGCGTCTCTTCCTCTGCCAGCCCCTCGATGGTCAGGACCGCACGACCATCGGCATGAGAGACCGGCGTCACGCAGGCGCGCACGGGCCGACCTTCCAGGAGCGCGGTGCAAGCGCCGCACTGCCCGGCGCCGCAGCCGTACTTCGTGCCCGTCAGGCCAAGCTCGATGCGCAGCACGCTGAGCAAGCTGCGCGATCGCTCCACTGCCAGCCGGCGCTCTGTACCGTTCACGCTGATGATGATCGGCTCGATAGACTCTGCCACTGGGTTGCCACCGCCAGGTGCTGTTCCGCTCGCCCGCTTCGATTTCCTGCGATTGCTCGCCACAGGAGACCAACCCGGGGCTGGTGAACTGAGGGGATACGCTGCCGCGAGAGGACCTCTTGAGCGACGAAGACCGAGCCGACTTGGTGACCCACTTGGGAGAGCTGCGGACGCGGTTGATCCGTGGGATCATCTACACGCTGATGGCGATGATCGGCGTGTGGGTGTTCTTCGATCCGCTCTACAGGCTCCTGGTGCGGCCAGTCATCGGACCCCTGCGGGAATATGGTGGCGAGCTAACGGTGCGCATGCTGCTGGAGGGGCTGCTGGTGAAGCTCGAGATCGTCCTCGTCGGAGGCGTGATCATCGCCCTGCCTCTCATCATGTACGAGATCTGGGCCTTCGTCGCGCCAGGGCTCACGGCGAGCGAACGCCGGGCGGCCCGCCCCCTCATCCCAGTGTCCCTCTTCCTCTTCACCGCAGGCGTGATGATGGGCTACTTCATAACCGGGCCCGCGGTGAAAGCTCTGCTTCGTTTCATCCCGCCCGACACGGCGGCCCTGCTCACGCTCAACGACACGATCCTGCTGCTGCTGAAGTTCTACCTGGCCTTCGGCCTGGGCTTCCAGCTCCCCATCGTCATCGTACTGCTCGCCAAGCTGGGGATCGTGGATTCGAGTATGCTCATTCGGCGATGGCGAGAGGCCGTCGTCGCCATCTTCGTCCTCGCGGCCATCATCACACCCACCTGGGACCCGATCACCCTGACCATCGCGGCCACGCCGATGGTCGCTCTGTATATAGGCACGATAGGAGTCGTGAAGCTGATCGAGCGAGGCGAGCGCCGCGCCCGCGAGAACGACGAATTGGCCGGATAGCGGCGCCGGGACTACTCTTCGACTGTCACATCCCCATCGACGGCCGCCTCCACATGGTTCTCGATCCGGTTGCCGACCGCGCGGACGCGAGCGGCCTGCTCGCCGGCGGAGATCCCCACGCGTTGGGTGCGCTCGCCACCGGAGCAGGTGTCGCGTATCGTGTTGTCCTCGAAGAGCAGATCCACCGTGTGGCCCTCGACGCGGACGCCACAGCCCTTGTTGTCCTCGACAACGTTCCCGCGGAATGTGTTGCGGCTTCCCGCATTGGTCTGCTTCTCGTCGCGGAAGTAGATCCCGTGTGCCCGGTTGCCCCGGATCGTGTTGCCGACGAACAGGTTGTCCGTATCCTTATGCCCGATAGAGATGCCGTGCCGCCCATTGTCGATGCTCTCGTTGTTCTCGAAGCGGCCCTCCTGCACCCGCCAGCAGAGGAAGATGCCGTCCTGGTCGTTCCCGATGGACTTGCAGTCGCGGACGATGGGCCGCGCTGACCCGGTGCCGGGGTGCAGGCCGAGGCCGGTCGCGTTCCTCACCTCGCAGCGCTCCACCTCAATGTCCTGCGTGATCTGGAAGCTGATCCCATCTCCAGCGAAATCCCGCACCACGCAGTCCGCGGTGCGGCATCGCCGCGCCCGGTGCAGGTAGATGCCGCCACCCACACAGCCATCGATCGAGCGACTGGTCTCGCGATTACCGTCAAGCGTAAGGCCTTCGATCACAATAGAGTCCACGTCTATTCCAGACACCAACGGGAACGAATTGCACACGAGGCCGCCGGAGTCGGCATCATAGTCCATGGAGAACTCCCGGTCGACGTAGAGCACATCTCCCTGGATGAGCGTGATGGTGGCCACAGTATCGTGCCAGCCGCCGCCTCGATCGTCGGCGATCACCACGCCCATCCCGACGCGGAATCCGGAGACGTCCTTCGCCGTGACCTTCTTCTGGCCGTAGTCGGCATCGACCGCGAAGCCGCTCGCCACACCGTCGCACTTGCGGAGAACCGTGTCGTTGCCGGCCCCCACCAGACGGACGTTGCGCCGGAGTCGCACCGAATCCCAGAGCGTGTACGTGCCCGGGAGCAGCTCCACGGTTCCGCCGCCGTAGGCGCCGGCCGCGTCGATGGCCTGCTGGATGACGGCGTTCGTATCGCCGCGGAAGTCGCCGGACTGGAGCCCTACCTTGACAAACATCGCCTTTCCTCCTCCCTACGCTGCCGGCCCGACTCGCCCCGTGGCAGGAAGCGGCCGCCAGTGCAGGGAAGTCATTTCGGCCCGCGGGACTCCTGCCCTGCCGGGTTCTCTGGGGTGCGGGAAACCACGCCGGTCGACGGGAAGACGACATGTCGCAGGCCGACAAGGCACCTAAAGAACAGCAGCGCGCCGGCCATTCCAGACGCGCGTGGGCGCCCGTCATCTTCGTTCTGTTCTTCCTGTCCGGCATGACCAGCCTCATCTACGAGGTCATCTGGGTCAGGCAGTTCGGGCTTGTCTTCGGCATCACGGCCTACGCCGTGAGCACCGTGCTGGCCGCCTTCTTCGCGGGACTCGCTGTGGGCAGCTTCGTGGCCGGCCGGGTAATCGACCGGACACGCCTGCACCCCCTCCTCGTCTACGGGACCATGGAGGGCATCATCGGTGCCTAC
>JALGXV010000194.1 GCA_029821885.1 Candidatus Hebobacteria bacterium | reverse complement strand
CCTGCGCCGATCAACTGCATAATATAGATCTCGCGCCACCGGGAATGGAGGGCAAGTCGAATCGTGTTGTGCACAATGAACACGCCAGCAAGGGCGACGAGAACGCCAATGACGATGCCCGAACCGGTGATGATGCGGCGGAACTGAACGACCCTGTGCGCCAAGCTGTCTTTCTTGCCGGCGTCCCCGCTGCTGGGCACGACGCCCTTCACCCCCTCGAAGCTCTCCAGCTTCCGAGCGACCTCGCGAAGGAACTCGGGGTCAGTGACGTAGACCTGAATGCAGTCGCCGAGGGGGTTGTCCACGTCCTCCACCTTGTCGCCGCTGGCGAGCCAACTCCGCAGCCACTGCCACCCTTCCTCCTTCGGTATGAAGCGGGCCTCGCGCACTTGGGGCCATTCGCTGACCTCGGCCGCTCGCGCCTCCGCCTCCTCGCGTGAGTAGTCTCTGTAGAAGTGGGCCCGCACCTCCAACATATCCTCGATCTGCTGCGTCCATACTCGTACATCTACGAAGAAGAGCAGCATGGACCCCAGCACAAGCATGAGGATCGCAACGGTCGAGATCGTCGTCACGGCAATGAGGCGTTCTCGACGCAAGTGGAGCGCCGTCTCCCGGCAGACGAAGTCAATCGTGTTCCAGATCATCTGGATAGCCGCCCTCGGGGAGGTCGCGGAAGATCCTGCCCTCACGTAACGCGATGACGCGGCCCCGCTTGGCGTTGACGATCGCCGGGTCGTGTGTTGCCACCAGCGCGGTCGCGCCGGCCTCGTTGGCCTTTGTCAGCAGACTCATGATGTGCGAGGAAGAGTCTGGGTCGAGATTCCCCGTTGGCTCGTCGGCCAGGATCAGTGCAGGATGTATCGCGAGGACCCGTGCCATCGCGAGGCTCTGCTGCTCACCGGCGGAGAGCTGTGAGGGAAAGTCATCTGCCTTGTCGAGAAGGCCGACCTGGGCGAGTGCCTCCGGCACACGCCGCAGGACGTCGCGGTAGCCATGGCCGGTCGCATGGAGCGCGAACGCCACGTTCTCCCAGGCGGTCCTCGGCAGCAGTCGGAAGTCCTGGAAGACCACCCCGACTCGTCGTCGAAGGCGCGCAACCCGACCCGGCGACAGCTTCGCCACATCCCATCCGGAGACAGCTACCCGTCCTTTTGTCGCGTACTCGTCGCAGTACAGCAGCTTGAGGATGGTAGACTTGCCGTGGCCGGTGGGACCAATGAGGAACGCGAACTCCCCCTGCTCGACGGTCAAGGTGACATCCGCGAGGGCCAATACGCCGTTGGGGTAAGTGACGCTAACGTCTCTCAGTTCTACGATGGCAGGCATCGCCAGGGATTATAGACTACTCTGGCAGGCAAAGGCAAATCAGGTGGCTGGTTGGTCTTCTCCACGCGGCTTGTCGGGGCCGGCCGGTTGCGACCCCGCGGGCGATCAGCTATAATCCGCCCGTCGCCCAGGTGGTGCTCCTGAATGGCCCGGAACAAGACGGCTCGTCGGCGGCGGGTCGGCATCTCCACTCGCCGGGGAACCTTCGAGAGGCGTGCCTCCCTCGGCCTATGTGTGTCGTCGGGGGTCCTCCTCGCCCTATCCTTCCCACCAGCGGGAGTGTGGCCGCTGGCCTGGGTCGGGCTGGTGCCGTGCCTCATCGCGCTGCACACCGGCCCAGGTCGGGTCGCCCTCCTCGGGAACTGGCTCGCCGGGTTCGCCTTCTTCGGGATACTGCTGTATTGGCTCGGCCTCTTCGGCTGGACGGTGTGGGCGCTGGCCTGCCTGGCGCTGAGTCTGAGCTGGCTGGCCTGGGGTATCGCCGCCCGGTGGCTGGGTCGGCTGGGACCCACCGCTCGCACGATCGGCGTCGCTGTGGTCTGGTGCGGCATCGAATCGGCTCGCGGTCTCGGGCAGTTCGGCTTCACGTGGGGCTGGCTGGGCTACAGCCAGAGCCCCGCTCTGCCGTTCATGCCGGTAGCCCGCCTCGGCGGCACCCTGTTCCTTTCGTTCCTGATCGTCCTCGCGAACTCGGCGTTCGCCGAGATGGTGCTGGCGGTGGCACGTCGGGAGCGCGTCCCGCTGGCGGCCGGGCGTACGCTCCTGACGCTGGCCCTCACGGCCGCGGTTGTCATCGGGGCGCGGGAGTGGCGGGTCGACCTGGGCGGCCCCACCCAGGCGCGTCTGAGGGTGGCCGTTGTCCAGGGGAGCGCTCACGGGCCGCTGCGCGCCGAGGAAGTCAATGTGCCTCTCACCCAAGAGGAGCGACAGCGCACGCTGGAGATCTACCAGAGCCTGACTGACGAGGCCGCCCGGGAACGCCCGGGCATCATCGTTTGGCCGGAGAGCGTCTTGCCGGACATGCCCGACCGGGACCCCTTGGTGGCGGAAGCTGTCAGCCGCGCGGCGAGTTCCTCACGGGCCTGGCTGCTGGCCGGTGGCCCTTACTTCGACGAGTCCGGCCGCCGCCTCAACTCCGCCTACCTGTTCGCGCCGAGCGGGAACCTGGTGGCCCACTACGACAAGGTGCAACTCGTGCCGTTCGGCGAGTATGTGCCGGGCCGGGACTGGTTTCCATTGGTCGAGCGCTACTATAACGTGAGGGAGACAGATTTCAGCCCCGGCGCGGTTCACCACCTGCTGCAGGCCGGCACGGCGAGCATCGGCCCTATGATCTGCTTCGAGTCGATCTTCCCCCAGATCGCCTGGGAGCTCGAGCGGAAGGGCGCGCAAGTGATGGTCATCATCACCAACGATGCCTGGTTCGGCCGTACGGCAGCCGCCGAACAGCATCGCCAGATCGCCATCTTGAGGGCCGCGGAGACGGGCTGCTGGGTGGTCCGCGCGGCCAGCACCGGCATCTCTTCTTTCATCGCGCCGGACGGCCGCGTCGTGTCGGAAGGCGGCCTGTACGAGCAGACCGTGTTGTGTGAGGAGATCGGCCTGCCGCCGGAGGGCGGCCGGCGGGGCTCTTTCGGCCCGCTGTTCTCCTGGCTGGTGCTGTGCCTTTCGTGCGCCTTCCTCATTGCCCCGGCCGCGCTCGGCGGTCATCGAGGGAGGGGTCGCGCAGCTCCACCCGGCCCTCGCCGGCGGCCGCGCGAGCAAGCAGCTCTTCGATGATGGCTATGTGCCAGAAGTAGCCGGCTTGGCTCACCTGGTACTCGATGATCACGCGGTCGGGCTCGACAGCAAGCCGCCCACGCAGCCCTTGATCCGGTGTTCGCACCCCCCGCACATGCACAGGTCGGCGCAGGGCGCGAGCCAGGGCTTGCCGTTGATGCTTGAGGCGCGGAGGGAGTGGCTCCATATGGGGGAGGTTGTTTCCACTCGGCCCGCATCCTCTTGCCCGCGCCTGAAGGCTGTGCTAGAATGGACCAGCGTAAGAGGCTTGCAGGTGAAACGATGCTGACAGTGTTGTACGTACTGCAGATCGCCGTGGCGCTGGTGCTCGTCGGGCTCACCGCGGTGACACAGACGAAGAGCGAGCAAGGCGGCGGGAGCGGAATGGGCTGGGGTACGATCGGTGGCAAGAGCTCGTCCAGCATCGCCGGTCTCGAGGATCAGCTCACCCGCATCACGACCTACTCGGCGGTTGGCTTCCTCGTCGTATCCATGCTGGTCGCCGTACTCAGCCTAACAGGCTAGCGAACACTGCCCAGGTGGCGGAATTGGTAGACGCGCTGGCTTGAGGGGCCAGTGGCCGCAAGGCCGTGCTGGTTCAACTCCAGTCCTGGGCACCAGGTACACGGAAGACGGTGGCATGGGGCCGGTCGCGGACTGGACAGACGCGACCGGCCCCGCGCGTGTCGCCACCGGGTCGGGCTGCCGTCGCGGGGAGGGGACCGGCAGATGCGCGCCTTCATCGCTACTGACCTCGAGGGAGTCAGCCGCATTCTCCTGGACGACCAGGTCGGCGGCGGCGTGCCGCGGAACGACAGTGATTGACGCCCTCAGGATGATCTGAGCCGACGCGGTTGGGGAAAACGGGGCGTACGTGGTACACTTCCCTTAGGGGTTCGCCAATGACTGTGGAGGCGATGGGACGGAGGGTGTTGCGGTGAGGCAGACCGTCAGTGCGCCGGTCGCGGTGATCGTGGTCGCGCTCGTCGCGGCTATCGCCGTGTTCGTGTCCAGCCGGCAGGGACCCCACCCTCCCCCCGCGGACGAGGTGTTCTTCTTGCCCCCCGAGCCCCCGGTCGAGGAGGCGGAGTTGCTCGCGCTTCGCCGGGGCACCGCGCCGCTCGGCGCCTTCGCCGTCATGCCGCCACTGGGGCCCGATCGGTTCAGAGGGACGCGGGTGGCCATGGTGGCGCCCGGGAGCCCTGCAGCCAAGGGTGGGATTGAGCCGGGTGACCTGATACTGCAGTTCAACGATACCGTGACGGCGCACCCATATGCGCTGGTGGCCGCGATCGTCGCTGTCAATCCTGACACGGTGAACGAGGTCGTCGTCGAACGGGCCGGGAAAGAGGAAACTCTCACCGTCACAGGGGTGGATCCCTCATCTCTAAAGGACCGCTAGGGGCAGCGAAGGCGTGTGAGGGGGAGTGCTCGTCAAGGAGGCCCTGAAATGAGCAGCAGTGGCCAGAGAAGCAGTGGACCGAGACAAGACATGGCCGTCTTCGCGCTCGCCGTCGCCTTCCTAGCGGTGGCGCTGGCGCTGTTCGTGGGGCTGAGATCCATCCAGAGAACCAAGTCTGAGGAGCCCGAACCAGAGCCGGTGGCGGAGGTGGAGGTCGTCGAGGAGCCAGCAGAGGAGTCGGCCCCAGGCAAGGAGGGCCGCGATCCGTTCCGGACACAGTCCGGCTCCGTACGCGCCGCGACTGGCCCCGGGGCGTCCGGGCCGTCCGGAGACATACGCCTGGTGGGAGTCGTGATGGAGCAGGGCGGCAAACCCATGGCCATCCTCCGGTCCGGCAGGAAGCGGTACTATGCGAGCGTCGGGGAGCGGGCGGCCGGCTACACGGTTGTGAGCGTGGGAGAGAACCGCGCCGTTCTCGAAAGGGAGGGGCAGCGCCTCACACTCGTCCTGCGGGAGCCAGTGCCCGAGGAGTAGCGTCAGAAGAGGCGGCCGCGCGGCGGCCGGAAAGGGAGGAGCGATGCCAGGAGACGAGGATTTCGAGGTCGTCTATTCGAACCTGGCGAAGATCACCCACGTCGCCTTGGAGTTCTTGATGGACTTCAAGCGGCTGGGCCCGGAGAACAGGGACGTGGAATCCGCGCCCACGCTGGTGCGGGTAGTGATGAACCCGGTCATAGCCAAGGCCTTTCGGGACGCGCTGGCCGAGAACGTCCGGCGCTACGAAGAGCGGTTCGGGGAAATCCCGGCGCCCCCCAAGGGCACCGGGCCGGTGGTTCACTGATGTGACACCGGGCGTGCGCGGGAGCGAGGGTGAGCTGATGGCTGAGCAGAGAGAGCGGGAGCGAAGGCGCAAGCGTCGGTGTCCTAGCTGCGGCGGCACCAGCATGATACGAGCCTGCCGCGTTCCAGGCGTCCAGCTTCAGATCGTGCGGGAGGACAGCGGCCAGCGCAGCGGGCTCATCGGACTCTACTCCGACGTGTGCGTTGACTGCGGCCTCACCAGTTTCTATGCGCGGCGGGGCGAGGTGGCCAGCGAGATAAAGTCGCTGGAAGGCGAAGGCGGAGAAGACGAGCAGAGATGAGACCTCTGCTGCGCACATGGGTAGTGCTGCTCCTGGGCGCGATCGTGTTCGTCGCGGGAATGTTCTGGGTGCGCGCCAACTTCGCTGAACTCCAGGAGAAGGACCCGCTGACCGAATCCCAGGAGAGGATCGAGGATGTATTTGGGATGACGATCGCAAAGGAGTCGGGGCCTCAGGGCGGGCTGCTGGTAGAGGCCGTCGAACCTGAGAGCGTCGCCACGCGCGCTGGCATTGAGGTCGGTGACCGCTTGATGGCCCTCGGTGACCGGTCTCTCTGGCACGTTTATC
>JALGXV010000193.1 GCA_029821885.1 Candidatus Hebobacteria bacterium | reverse complement strand
ACAAGAGCTTCGGCAAGTACCATGACAAGTTCTTGGAGGCCGTGGCGGAGGCTGTGGAGTAGCGCGGTCTCCGGCGCGGACCGCTTGCGACCGCTACCAGTGGGTAGGGCAGGAGCTTGCCTCCTGCCCAAGTGGGTAGTGGGTAGGGCAGGAGCTTGCCTCCTGCCCAAGGAACTACGTGTCCGTGCGCCACCAACGCCTCCCGAGAGTAGATCTCCCCGGCCGTAGCTACTACCTCACCTGCTGCTTGGACCGGCGGCGTCCACTCTTCCTCCGACCCCACCTGGCGGAGGGGCTAATATCACTCTGGGCGCGGCAGCGCGATGAGGGACGCGTCGCGCTTCACGGCTACGTGGTGATGCCCGACCACTACCATGTGATCCTCACGCTTAAGGGCGACAGCTCCATCAGCGGATTGGTGCGAGCGGTGCATAGCCTGTTCGCACGTAACTGCCGGGCGACGACGCGGGTGCGCGGCCGCATCTGGCAGAGGCGGTTCTACGACCGGGTCATTCGCACCGAGTCGGACTGGCGGGAGAAGATGCAGTACCTGCACGGCAATCCCGTGCGAGCGGGGATAGTGGAGATGCCGGCCGAGTATCGCTGGTCGAGTTGCGGCTTCTGGGAGACCGGAACCGGTGCCGTTCGTTGTGATGGCGTGGAGTGCAGCGATACGTGACGCGACGGGGCAGGAAGCAAGCTCCTGCCCTACCCACCGTTCGTTGTGATGGCGTGGAGTGCAGCGATACGTGATGCGACGGGGCAGGAGGCACGCTCCTGCCCTACCCACCGTTCGTTGTGATGGCGTGGAGTGCAGCGATACGTGACGCGACGGGGCAGGAGGCAAGCTCCTGCCCTACCCGTGCTGCCGAATGGGAATCCCGGCGTTGCTATCAGGGGCAGGAGGCCAGCGGCTAGGCCGCCTGCCGCGCGTTGTACGCCCACGCGGCCAGCGCGACAAGGACCAGCACCGCCACAGACAGGCCGAACCCAACCAGCCAGTCGCCGCCGAAGGGCACGTGCCACGAGCCCTCCATATGCAGCGACACCAGCCACGCCGCGCCGGGAGTCCGGGCGAGCCATCTGCCAAGCGGATTCACGGGGTTGAAGAGGTCCACAACCATGGCCGCGACAGCCCCGCCAAGTATGATCCGCCAATGAGGCTGCCCTCGCGCCATCCAGAGCACCAGCGCGACGCCAATCAAGCCATCGACGATGGCGATGGCCAGCTTGAGCGCGAGATGGCCGGGTTCGCGCAGCGAGAGGTAGGAGTGGGGCAGCGCGTCGAGCGCGTAATGGCTGGCGAATGCCAGCGGCAGCGCGATCCAGGCCCGACGGACGACCCTCCCCGTCAAGGCCCCAACGGCCAGATGCGGCCCTGCCAGCATCGCTGTCCTCTCCGGGAATGCGGTGTCTGCTGCTTCGTCAGCACGCCCCCGAAGCCCCCTCTCATCGTGCCGCGCCCGAGCACTCGCGCTGGAACATCGTCCAGTCGCGAGCGTCAGCGGCCTCGGCGGGTTGGAGACGGCAAGGAGGGGCGGCGCGGGTGCTCGTTAGGCGGGGCGGGCCGGCGGCGACAGCGGGGTCCTTCCCACCCAGAGATAGAGCCATGTGGCGGTGATGCACACCGCGGCAAACCCGAGGAAGCCCGAGGCGTAGCTCCGGGCCGCGACCATTCCCCCAAGAGTGAGTTCGCCCGACATCACGGGGGAGGTGAACCCCGCGAACGTGGGGAGCGCCGAGACTCCGAAGTGAGAGAGCAAGTAGACGTAGAAGGCGGCCCCGGGAACCAACGGAGAGAGACCAACCAGGATACACTCACGCCGGCTGCCGCCTCGCAGCGCGCACATGCGCACGGCCGCGAAGATGACGAGGAATGTGAGCCAGGAGCCGAGGGGTAGAATGGGCGGAAGCCAGGCCGGCTGCCCGGTCGAGAGACTGTCTACCGCCCGCCTCGCGAGAAAGGACGAGCCCAAGCCCAGCAGCGTGAGTCCGCTCGACACTCCAAGCACCAGCAGCAGCGGCGTGCCTACTCGTCGGTACATAATGTCCCTCCCGTCAATGGCACTTAGGTAAGGAAGGGTAACGAAGTCCATCCCCCCTTGCTGGTCTTCTACCATGGTCGCGCCGGACCTTCCGCTCCCGTGGGGCAGGAATCTTCGTGTCCTGCCAGGCCATGGGGCGTCTCTCGCTGGGCAGGAGCTCGCCTCCTGGCGGCCGTTCTTGTTTCAGCTTGCTGCCTCGGTGGCCCTGGCCGCCTCTGGCGGCTCGCCCCCGAAGCCCCCTCTCTCATCTCTCCACTCCCTATCTCAGAACGTGGAACAAGGTGGCCAGGCATCTGCTTGCTGACCGGTGTGTTGGCAACTGAGGGGGGAGTTGAGCCTGAGGGGAGATCGATTCGCACCGGGGAGATAGGGACCGTGACACGGGCGACACCGGGACACCAGGGGACAAGCGGGGAGGCGGTCCCGACGGTGTTGATTGTCGACGACGAGCCGAGCGCACGCACGCTGCTGAGAACCGTCGTGGAGCAGCTCGGCGCTCCGATCCGAATCGAAGAGGCTGCCGACGGCGATGCGGTCATGGACATAGTGCGGCGCACGCCCCCCGACCTGGTGCTGTTGGATATCACGCTGCCCGGCTCGCGTGCCTCCGGTGTGATCCTGTGCCGGGTGCTCGCCAGCGACCCCCGGACACAGGTTGTCATCGTGACCGGTACTGCGACCGAGTCGATCCTTCAAACCTGCCTCTCCCTGGGCGCGCTGGAGTGCGTGCGCAAGCCCTTCGACGTCGACCAGATGCGGGAGAAACTCGCCCGTTGGTTGGGGGTGCCGGAGACCGCAACCGCTGCGCCCTGAGATCAGTCTCGCCGCAGTTGAGGCGGGTACGATGTGCCGCAGTCTCTACGGTTCGAACCGCGGAATCTCCTCGGACCACCGCCCGCCTGCGTCGCCGAAGGCATAGGCGTTGCCCCACGTATGCCGGGGCGGAGAGACGACGTCGTCGGGTCCACCCGAAGCGCTATCGCCGGGGTGTTTCGTCTCATACAGAATCACCGTATGCGACGGATCGCTGAGCTTATCGAAATGCAGTCCCGAAAGCTGCTCGTTCATCGCGTAGCTGGTCCTCGCGGACGATGTCTCAAGGGGGCACTTCAGGACACTGGGCCTCACTATGTACTCACTCAGGGCATCCACCCAGCGATCTGAGTCGGGGAACGTGTAAGAGCTGTCCGCCAGGTACATCTGCATTGCTAGTGCAAGGTTGTACACGTTGCCCAAACACGACAAGTCTCGACGCTGCCGCCGCACGCGCGACACATCGCCGAGGATCACTCCTCCCACCACAATCCCAACCGCGATCACGATCAGTGTCCGTACTCTCATAGTGGCTCCCCTTCCCGCTCCACCACCACCGGCTCCCAGATCACGTCGGCCTCGGGCTCCTTCGCCCAGGTGCCGTCGGGGAGGCGCTTGCGCTTGATCCACTGGGCGTACCCGTCGGCGAAGCCGTAGTTGTCGCACTGTTCCTCGCCCCAGGAGTGGCGCGGTTCATCCGGCAGCAACTCGCGGCCGCCAACGGCGTTCCATCCCCGGTCGCTTTCGAAGATGACGATGGTTTCGGCGCGGTTCGACAGGGAGGCGAGCGACGCGCCGTCGAGGGCGGCGTTATAGGCGAAGGCGCAGTCCAACTCTTCGGCCTGCTCGCACCGATAGACGTCTCTGGTCCACATATACTCGTCGATGCGGTCGCACCAGCCGCCGGCGGGGGGAAGCCTGTCATCGTTGTCGGCGAGGTACATCTGAAGGGCCAACGAGATGTTCTTGACGTTGGAGAGACAAATGCGGCTCGGTTCCGGCCGGGGGAGCATGGGCCACACAAGAGCGAGGACGATCGCGAGAGCCAAAGCCGCGAGCACGCATCCCAATCGACTCCTCGGGCGTCATGGCGACTCCCCTCAGCCCCACTCTCCCACACCGCGCGGCGGCTCGTCAAGTGGGAGCCTAGTAAGAGGAGCGGGAGGCGCGGCTTCGGGGCTTCAAGCGCGCTGGGCAGGAGGCACGTGGCTACGTCGCCTGTGGCGACCGCTGGCTAGACCTCTCCAGGTGGCCGCCATCCCGGCCCCTGAGGGCCTAGGGACTCCTGCCCCACGAACGGCCCACGGCCGGCGGGCATTGGGCTGCGCCCCATACCCGCCCTACAGAAGGACCAACGGCGGGATTCCCGTTCGACTTCGCTCCGGGCAGGCTTCGCCCGCTTGCGGCGGACTCAGAATGACAGCAGGCGGCCGCGGCTACTCCTGCAGCGCCTCGATGAGGGCGGCGGGGTTCACGATCCTGCCCTCACCCCTGCGGCTTCCTCTCCGCCGCCGCCACCTCCCACCTCACCCAGTCGGCTAGGGTCCCACGCCGTCCGCCACTGCGAGGTACCCAAAGACAGCTGGCAGCATCGCGATCAGGGCCGGCAGCCATCCCCTCCCCCACCAGCGGTAGTATCGCACTCCCATCCGGTATCCGGCGCGGCTCACCAACATCATGCCGGTCACAAGGACCTTGAGGATGCCGCCGATGATGGCGCACATGATCACTGCGTTGGCCATCGCGTCCGACATCGCCAAGACGCGCAGTGCCTGGCCGCCCGACAGAGCGAATGCTACCCACCACACGAGATGCGCGCCTGAAACCTCCCTCAGCGACCAAGGCTTGGCCCTCCTGCTCTCTTCGGCCCAGGCGAGATCCGACTCCCTCTCCGCTTCTAGTTCGTCGCGGAACGCGTCAATCTCGACGTCCTCCGCGTACGCGGCGATATCGAGGCTCCGCGTCTCCTCTGTTTCCAGCGATCGCGCATAGCGGCGAAGGCGCCACACTGTTGCCAGCAGAGCAATGCCCGAAGCAACGATCACCACTGCCGTACCGCCGATTATGTACCGATCCAACTCGTCAACGCCCTGCCAAATGGGTCGGCCGGCGGGGACCGTGGTCCGTGCGTCCCACAATATCCGCAGAGGGAAGCACAGCCCGAGCATAAGCGCGCCAGCAAACCACATGATCGCCTGCTCTCGTGCGCGCCGCAGGCGGAGGAGCCGGTCGCCCGCCCTTCTCTCCTCCCGACTCAGACGTGTGGACCACCGCTCGTCGGCGCGCGCCGTCGAGGCGGCGGGAGGCTTGCGACCGTCGAGCACGTCGAGCTTCTCCTGGGCATCCACATCCCCCGGCTCGAGCTGCAGCACGCGCTCGAAGCACCGCCTGGCCTCGCTGACTCGACCGAGTTCCTCATAGACCGCGCCGAGAGCGTAGTGGATGTCGGAACGTTCCGGGTCGCACTCGACCCCTCGCTCGAACGCGGTCACGGCCTCTGCCAGCTGCTCCTGCATCGCGGCGGCCATGCCGAGGCCGTAGTACGCTTCTGCGTTCCTGGGTTCCAGCTCCAGCGCCTGTCTGCACAGCGCCGCGGCCTCCGCAAATCGCGTCTTCTCGAACGCTCGCTCGGCGAGGGCCAGGTAATCCTCGGCCGTCTCAGGCCTCTTGCGTCGGAACATGGCGCTACCCTTAGGTCGGTTAGTTCGCTACCTTGCTCCCAAAGCTTCCCCGCGCTTAGTCATCGACCTCCCACCTCGCCTCCGCATCCTGCCAGCAGCGCCACCAGGATCGTAAGGGCGATCACGATCAGTGTCTGTGCAGTCACAGCGGCTGCTCTTCTCCCCCCACCGCCACCTCCCACATCACGTCGGCCTAGGGCGCCTTCGCCCAGGTGCCGTCGGGGAGTTGCTTGCGTTCGACCCGCTCAGCGGCCCTTCGGGAGGCATCCCTGCTGTCATGGCGACTCCCCTCAGCCCCACTCTCCCACACCGCGCGGCGGCCCGTCAAGCGACTGGGCAGGAGGCAAGCTCCTGCCCTACCCACTCGTCCATCTCCCGCTATTCAGCTACTTCAGCTTCTCCACCTTATACCCACCGCGAGCGCGATCCCTGATATAGACCAGTCCGAATATGACGACGAGCGCGATGGGCAGCACAACCACATAGCGAAGAGCGCCCTCCGGCCCGAATGTCTCATAGAGCTTCCCCATCGCGGGCTGAGAGAAGCCGGCCGAGGCCATGCCCACCGCTCCCATGAGGCCCAGCAGGAAGGCCCCGCCCTTTGGGAATCGCTCAGATGTGACGCCGAGCATGGTCGGCCAGAAGTAGCAGATGCCGAGCGCGAACACGAAGGAGGCGGCGTAGGCCATCGTCGGGGTGCGGACCACGCTCAGCCACAGCAGCCCCAGGATTCCGATGGCCGACGACAGGAGCAGCACGCCGGTCGGCGCGAGCTTGTGGACCACGGGCCCGGCGAACAGCCGGCCGACGAGCATGACGAGGCTGATCCAGGCCAGCACCAGGATGCCGGACTCGATGCCGCTGTTCTTCATGATCTCGCCGATCCACTGGTTCGTGCCCAACTCGACCGCGGCGGTCAATATCATGGCGAAGAAGAAGACAAGGAAGAGCGGGCGCAGCGCCTCCCGGAACATGTCCTTGGCCGAAACGCCGGACTGCACGCGTTCGGTGCGCGGGAGCTTCAGCGAGAGGAAGAGCGCCCCGTAGATGAGGGTGGGGATCATGATGAGCCACATCTTCATCTGCCAGCCCTGCCCGATCTGGGTGAGCCCATAGGAAGCGACACTGCCGAGGACGATCCCGCCCGGCCACCACGCATGGAGCAGGTTGAGCTTGTGCGTCTTCCGGTCCGGGTAGACCGTCGCCACCAGCGGGTTGATGCCCGCCTCCACGAAGCCGTTGCCGAAGCCGATGATGAGCGTCGCCGCGGCCAGCACCATCCAGCCGGGCGCGTAGATCGTCAGTACCGTGCCGAGCATATGGAAGAGGAACGCCAGCCCGAGGATCGCCTTCATGCCCATGAGGTCGCAGAGGCTCCCCCCGATCAAGATGGCGATCGTGAACCCCCAGAAGGCGAGCCCAACGATCCAGCCGAGCTGCGTGCTCGTCAGTGCGAAGTGCTCGCTCAGGTCGCCGAGAATGTCTCCCCTGACCGCGAAGATAACGGCCGTGGAGATCAGTGCGATGCAGCTGGCAAGGAAGAGGCGATAGTCGTGGAAACCTGCCCCAGTCTCGACCTTGGTGTCCGAATCCGCTGTGCCCATTGGATCTTCACGCTCCCTTAAGATAGCAGCACTCCGGCCGAGCGCCGTGCTGGCCGCCCGACGGCGATTCACCGCTGTTTCTCCGGAGAACCGGTGCTTCCTGCAGGGCGCACGTCTTCAGCGATCTTGAGACGAGGGGGAGGCGAGCTACCCGAGGCGGCCTTGGTCGCCTGAGGCGACCAAGGCTCCCGAAACACCGGGCACCGGGGTCGGCCTTACTCCTGCAGCGCTTCGATGAGGGCGGCGGGGTTCACGATCTTCCCCTCCCTTCCTGTATGCCGCGCCATGGCGTCATCCGTCATCAGCTCGATGAACAGCTCTCGGAACTCCGCCTCGCTTACCTGCGGCACGGGCCCGCCGGTCAGCACCTGGTACTTACTCTCGAGCTGCCGCTTCACTTCCTCCTCTCCCTCCCGCTCCTTCGCCGCCGCGACAGAGGTGTCGAACCGGACTGCCATTCTCTCCCGCAGTTCTTCACGCGAGGGCAGAGGCAGCGCGCTGGGATCAGGCGCGGTGCCCGTCTCCAGCGCCGTCTCCCAGAACAGCTCGGGCGTGAGGTCGGGATTCACCTGGCACCCCAACGCGTAGAGCCCCGCGAGGTAGGGCGCGACCCAGCTCCATCCGCCCTGCCGGTGGAACGTGTACTCGCTCGCGCCGGAGGGCGCGGCCGTGGTGCGCGCATCCATGGGGATCAGGAGCGTCGGCTCCGCGAGGTCCGGTCCCCAGGCGCTGACGGGATAGAAGGAGGCAGGGTCTTCCGGATCGTTGAGCGGCTCCCGCCCCAGCCCGTGGAACTGCAGGCCGTGGGTATCGCGCAGACTGGAGGAGATGACGAACACGCCCTCCTCCTTCGCCCGCTCCACCGCCGCCATCGCTTCTTCGTAGCCGGGCTGGCCGGGCGCCCAGCCGACCTCGATGGAGATGACGCGGATCCTCCGCGCCGCGGGCAGGTCGCGATTGATGTCGAGCACGCGCTCGACGGCCCGCCCGACCCACACGAAGTCCGCCATCTCCCACCCGATGTCAGGCTCGGCCGGCGGCCGCCCGTCGCGGGAGTTGACGCGGGCGAGGAGTATGAGGGACAGCGCGCGGGCCCAGGGGATCGGGTTGGACGTCCACCACTCGGTGTTGATGTAGTACAGGTCGGCCTCCGGCGCGACCCCCACGGTCCTGCCGACGGCGATGGAGGCGACCGCGGCGCCGTGCATAGAGGCCCTCTTCTCGAAGCTGTGGAGTTCCTCGTAGAGGCGCAGCCGGTCGGCATACTCGGCATGGTCCACCAGCAGCGGCATGTCAATGATGGCGATGGCGACGCCTCGTCCGGTAATCCCCTGCTCGTGCAGCGCGCGCAGCCCCAGGCCTGGGTTCTTGCCCAGCTCCAGGAAGCGCGCTGGCTCGAAGCCCTCCGGCAGCTCCTCCGGCCACTGCGTGTGGGTGTCGAAGTTCGCCTGGAGCAGATCGGGCAGCCGCCCCGACACGTCGAGGTCGCGCAGGTCCCAGCCCTGCAAGCGCACCTGGTGGGAGCTCGGCGAGCTGCGATCGTAGCGAGGCAGCGCGGCCAGCGATCCGCGCTCGGCGATGTCGGCCGGCGGCCTGCTGGCGATACCCACGCCGCCCCTCGTCAGCCTGGTCTTGAACCCGTAGAGACTGTAGATGACCACCCCCGCCACCAGCACGAGGCCGCACAACACCAGCAGTACCCGCAGCAGCAGGCGTAGCAGCACCCGTCTCATGTGTCCCTCCCTCTGGCGCGCACGGCCGCTTGGACGGTCGGCCCCGGCCCCCGCGACGATGATTAGACGCGGCCTCGCCCAAGGAAGTTCTCGCTGGGCTTTCGCTTGGCAAGCCGCGTCTGCCGAACGGAGACGGCTGCGGCCTACTCCATGCGGGACAGCTTCTTGAGCTGCTGCCATCTCTCGTCGGAGACGTGATCGACGCCGCCGAGGAGGAAGGCGATGTTGCGGCCCCCGTCTTCGCCAGGAGTCGTCTCATAGAAGACGACGATCTCTAGGACGTCGGTCGGCTCCAAGGGGCACTTGCCGGAGAAGAACGGGTTGCCGCCATAGGGCTGCCCGGTGCGAGGATCCAGGAAGACGTCTTCATCCTCGATAGAGGGCGCGAGCGCGGCCACGACAGCATCCATGTCGCCGAGGTCGGGGAACATGCAGTCGTTCTCCATCACATAATCCAGCAACGCCCATGACAGCTTCCGCAGGTTGTTCCGGGATTGCTGCTCCGGGTCTGGCGCGAAGCTGGAGATGGACGGCGGTTCGAGATCGACCGGGGCGATCTCCGGCAGATCGCCCGCCACGGCGGCGAGCCAGACTCTCTCGTCGACATCGACAGCAAGCACGGCCCGGCCGCCCAGCACCCAGTCGATATACCGGATGGACTTGCCTTCGAGTTCGGCGAACGTTTCGCCGGCCCCGTCGTGCATGGAGTAGACGGTGAGCCCCTGCCCATATCTCTCCCCCTCCGCCCGCGGCACCACGGCGAGGTGGCTCCCGTCGGGGGAGATGACGTGTGGTGGCAGCGCGCCTCTGTGTGTCACAGGCGTCTGCTGCAGCTCGCCATCCGGCGACAGCCGCCACACGGGACGGCCTGAGTCAGACTCGGCCTCAGACCCGGCCTCAGGCTCGGCCTCAGGCTTGGCCTCAGACTCAGCCTCCGCCGCGGCCTTCGCCTGGAACACGAGGTCGCCGGTCCGGCTGGCCACGCTCAGGTACCGCAGACCCGGGCCCGCGAACAACCTCCGCCT
>JALGXV010000192.1 GCA_029821885.1 Candidatus Hebobacteria bacterium | reverse complement strand
GGGTTGACGGACACTGTCATGGCTCCCCCGAGGTCTCCCACCCGGAGGAGCTCGCTGCCGTCCTCAGCGAAGTGCACGACCTCGCCCTGTCCCCGGACAACTACCCAGCACGAGCCATCAGTGGGGTTGACGGAGACAGAGGGGATGTACTCGAAGCCGAATCCGGCGACTCGCAGCAAGTCAGTGGCATCCTCGGCCAGGTGGACCAACTCAGTGTCTGTCAGCACCCAGCAGGACCCGTCGGAGGGGTTCACGGAGAGCGTCCCCCCAATCCCGTCGATGCGCAAGAGCTCACTCCCGTCCTCGGCCAGGTGGACGACCCAACCGGGATCGCCAAATCCTCCCGCTGCCCAGCAGGAGCCGTCGGTGAGGTTCACGGAGACCGACCAGGGGCTTTGGAAGCCGCTGCCCCGCCAGGCCTCGATGACCTCTTCGGCGCGGGCGGCATTGATGGCCAAGCCCACCAGCAGGGCGAGGATGACGACGCACAGCGGGTGTCGCAGTTTCATCTCACGCTCCCTCCGATGCAGATACCGTGCTCCATGGTGGCCCCGCCTCTGCAGACGGGGCCACCTATCAAGGAGCGAGTGGTCCATGCGCTCTCGGCCTCTGCGTCCGGCACTACCTGGCCGTGACTCCCTACGGAAGTGTGATCTGGTCCGAGGTCTCGTGGTTGTCGGCCGACTGGTAGGTATAGCCGGACTTGGTGAGGCCGGTGACGGTGCACACGTACGTGCCGCCGGTCTTGTCCCTATCGGATACGAACGTCACCTGTCCGTTGGCATCGGTCACATCCGAGTCGGTGCCCGACACCGCTCCAGACCAGGTCATGTCAACGGTGACCCCCGCCAGCGCCTGGCAGTTCCGATCGTGGACGGTGATGGTCGCGCTCGCCTTGTAGTTGGGCGGCCCCGCACTCGCCATGTCGACAGCGCCGACGTGGCAGGTGCCACCGCCGGAACTCACGGTGATGTAGTCCCCCTTGGTCTCGGTGTCCTGGGCCTGCGCATTGTACGCCGTCAGGCTCACGGTGTAGGAGTTGTCACTCGTGTAGTCGTGGCTCGGGTGCTGCGCGGTGGAGGTCCCGCCGTCTCCGAAGGTCCAGTCCCAGGAAGTCGGGCTCCCACTCGACAGGTCGGTGAAGTAGACTGTCAGCGGCGCCGGCCCGCTCGTTGGGTTGCCGGAGAAGTCGGCCACCGGCAGGGGCGGCTCTTCGCCCTTCAGGCCCAGGCTGTTATGCCCGCCGGCCGCGATCGCGAAGAAGCCCGTGTTCGGCGACGGCACATCGCATTGGCCCCAGTGGTTCGCTCCCCATGCCACGACGGAGCCGTCTTCCTTCAGTCCCAGCGAGTGGCTATAGCCGGCGGCGATCGCGACGAAGCCGGTGTTCGGCTCCGGGACACCGCTCTGACCCCCCCACACCGCGATCGAGCCGCCGCCGGTCAGCGCAAGACTGAAGCCGCAACCCGCATCGATCGCGACGAACCCTGTGTTCGGAGACGGCACATCGCATTGGCCCACGCCGTTCGATCCCCACGCCACGACGGAGCCGTCGTCCTTCAGGCCCAGCGAGTGGCTATAGCCGGCGGCGA
Source organism: Candidatus Hebobacteria bacterium (assembly GCA_029821885.1). GTDB lineage: Bacteria > Armatimonadota > Hebobacteria > Hebobacterales > Hebobacteraceae > Hebobacterum. The sequence goes on along the minus strand of JALGXV010000192.1, from coordinate 5,469 downwards.
TGGCGACGAAGTCGCTATTGGGTTGGGGCACGTCGCACTGGCCGTAGTCGTTCCCTCCCCACGCGACGATCGAGCCGTCGGCCTTCAGACCCAGGCTGTGAAAGACCGCCGCGGAGATTGCGACGAAGCCGCTATTGGGTTCGGGCACGTCGCACTGGCCGTCGTAGTTGTTGCCCCAGGCGACGATCGAGCCGTTGCTCTTCAGGCCGAGATTGTGCCTGTGTTCCGCCGCGATAGCCACGAAGTGCTTGTTCGGTTTGGGTAGGTCGAGTTCCCCGTATCCCATGTCCCTTCCCCACGTGCAAATCGAGCCGTCCACCCTCAATCCGAGCTCGTGACTGAAGCCCGTGGCGACGGCCGTGAAGTTCTCGTTGGGGGTCAGATAATCCCACTCCGCTGCGTTGCCCCACTGCACGACCGAGCCGCCTGTCTGCGCCGACGCGGCCTGGGCGACCCACACACTGGCAAGTGCCAGCAGAACCACGCCGATCCCGAGCGTCCACCGATCTTGCCTGAACATCATTGGTCTTTCCTCCTGGTTTGTCTATCGCAGCAGTCCGATGACCACGACGAACGGTTCGCGAATGAGCGATGCCATGCGCCTTGTGGGGAAGAGTCCGTCTCTCATCGTCCGCCTCTATCCAGCATAGCTAACTATCCCTACCTTATAGAACGGTCGATTGCTATTCTTCTCTATCCAACAGCGTTCGATTGCTCGAGGGCGATGTCGGGTAGTAGGGTTGGTGGCGGCATCCAGCCAGGGGCTACCTCCAGGTTAGGGAGTGCTGCCACACATCGTCGTCGGTGATCCTGATCAGCTCATCGGTGGTCAGGTCGTAGACCCACACCTCAACTTGCAGGATGTGGTACGGCCCGTGGGGATCGAACGGCATTGCAGCCAGGAAGGCGATCTTGTCGCCGCTCGGGGACCACACAGTGTGCGTCGGGCCGGCCCAAGACACGATGGAGCCGGCCGTGCCCCCCTGCGCGAGCAGGTGGGCCTCGATGTCCTTATCCGCGACGAACTGCTCGACCAGTACTTCGGGATCGCTGCCATCGGCAGCAGTGAGGAGGAGCTGGTTCCACATGCCGGGGTCGCCCCCCAGATGGCCGAGCACGGAAGGGACGCTCACGATCTTGGTGCCATCGGGGGACCATTCGGCACCGATCCCGACGTTCGGTAGTGGGCGAATGTCCTGGCCCCAGATGTCTGTTGTGATGCTGCCGCGGTTGACGCCTTCCGGCGCGCCATCATCTGGGACTGGGCCTTCCCAGAGCAGAACGCGGGCGCCATCGGGCGACCATCCGGAGAACCGGCTCGTTCCCCGCGATGCGGGCAGGATCGGCCACGCATCGAACCCATCGGCGCTGATGACCCAGGCATGCCAGCCTGCCCGACACGGGCGTTGCCCCTCTGCGGGGTCGGCGTGGCTGAAGCCGATCATGCTGGCGTCAGGAGACCACTTCGGACAGCAGTTGACGCCGCCAAGCGCCGCTGTGAGGTTGACCTCGTCGGATCCGTCTCTATGGGCGACGAAGACATCTGACTTCTGAGGGGGAAAGCCATCGTTGCGGTGGAAGCACACCTGGTGCCCATCCGGGGACAAGTCTATGGTCCTTGGGCGTCCATACAGGGAGGACTCACTCCATTGCAGATCTCCGCTGAAGAAGCGAGTCACCTCGCGAGGGGCTGCTGGGGGCTTGCCCCCATCATCTTCGAGAAACATCAACGTGCCTTCGACGAAGAAGTAGCGTACGGCAGCGAAGACGCAGGCCGCGAGTAGCAGAAGGAGCGCGGCGACGATGATGATAGTCACCAATCGGCTGTGCCGGCGCGGGTGAGCAGCCGCCATGGCGGTGAGAGCGCGGGCCTCGAAGCCAGCGCCCGGGGCCGGCCGAGCGGCCAGCGTGAGGCTCACAAACCTATCTGCCCAATGCTCATTGGCCATTGCTCGCCAGCCTTTCACGGGCCTTCTGTCTCGCCCGGGTGAGAAGGGAGTCAATGGCACGTCTCGATCGGCCCATGATCCGTCCAATCTCCTCAAGTGAGAACTGCTCTACATAGTGCAGGGTCAGTACTTCCATCTCCGCCTCCGACAGGATGCGGGACAGCTCCGAGATCTGGCGCTGTGCCTCCAGGCGGGAGGTGACCGATGCCGCCATGTCATCGCCATCTGACAGCTCGGGAAGCTCTGCGATCGGCACCTGGGCCGAAGGTGGGACCGACTTCCTTCTGCTCTGGCGCCGGAGCTCGACGTACACGAGGCGGCGCGCGATGCCATAGAGCCATGTTCTCAGATTTGACTTCCGGGGATTGAAGCGGCGGATGGTGGTGACGGCGGCGCCGAGGCTCTGAACGGCGATCTCCTCGGCGAGCTGTTCGTCTCCCGAGAGACGAGAGGCGGCGAAGCCGTGGAGGGCAGGGCCGAAGCGGCTGAAGAGCTCGGCGTGGGCGCTGGGATCCGCCTGCCGAAGACGGCGCGCCAGGTCCATCTCCGTCTCGAGCGAGACGATGGACTGTGCCGGCGCCGTCTCCGTGGCCACTACCGTTCCTCTCGTGAGATTCGGTACACCCAGGATGCCCTACACTGTTGTTTTGCGAACTGGCGCGAAATACCGCGCGCGAATTCACGCCAAAGTACGAACATGTGTTCCAAAGACAAGGGGCCGCAACACCCGGGGATACGAGAAGCGGCAGGAGGCGAGCAGCCGTCCCTAAGGCGCGGCCCTGTCAGCGATGCAGGTACTCCTGGAACCACTCCTCGTCCCGCACGCTGTCGAGGTCGGGGTCGGACTGCATGTGCGCGACAGAGGGAAGCGCGTCGAACTCCCGTGCTGTCTCCAGCCACTTCCTGCATTCCTGCGGCTCCCCCAGCAGCGCGTGGGCGCAGGCCGCATTGTAGGCCCCATACGACCCCGGCATCAGGCGGTGGGCCGCCACCGCCTTCTCCAGCGCCAGCCGACGCAGACGCTCCGCCTCGGGGCCACTCGTCGTCTCTGCCTGCAACAGCAACGCCACGCCCCAGTCCGAGAGGGCCTGCCAGAGGTCAGGATCCAGGGCGACCGCACGTTCGTAGCCTTCTATCGCCTCTCCGATGAGGCGATGCCATTCCTCTCCGAGGTCCCCGCCGCCGTCCCGAATCGCCTGTGCCTGGCGAAGCGACTCGTACCCCCGTCTGGCTGCCTCCCGGGCATCGAACGAGGCCCGCGCAGCGTCGAACCTGTCCCGCGCAGCGTTGTACTCCTCTGACCCCTTCGAGGCGAGCGCCATCTCCACCCCTGGCTCAAGGCACTCCTCAGGATGCCCACCCGGCAGCGAGGCGAGGATCCTTCCCTCGCGGCTGATGAAGAAGGTGTGCGGGAGGTCAGTCACCCCGTAGGCATGTCCCGTCTCGGCGCTGGCGCCAACGGGATAGCTGAGTTCTATCTCCTCAGCTTTGACCCTCAGCTTCTCCTCGTCGTCGACCCCAATGCCCAGCACCTGGAGGCCCTGTGCGCCGTGCTTCTGGTAGAGTTCGTCCAGCGTGGAGGCCCTGCTCACGCAGCGCGGCGACCACGATGCCCAGAAGTTCAGCACCAGTGGTCTGCCCTCGAGATCACTGAGTCGAACGGACACCCCCTCGAAGGTAGTCAGCGAGAAGTCGAGCGCATCCTGGCCTGGTTGGGGCTGTGCCGCTCTTCGCTCAGAAAGCCGCGAAGAAGGCGTCGTTGTGTCAGGTTGGCTGCAGCCGGCAGCAATCAGGACCAACGCGGCAAGAGGCGCTAGTACCGCCTTGCGTGCAGTGGATCTGCCCATCGCAGTCCTCCCTGCGTCCATACCCACGCCCGCCTTCCTGAGGAAGGTGAGATACCGACAGGTCGCCGCCGCGTGTAGTATAGCGTCCCTGTCTCAGTTGGCGCAACATGTCCCCGTCAAGGCCCCGTGACACCGGCCTGATTGGGCTGATATCGCTCCTTCTCGGCCCAACCGCAACGGTCTCACGTTCGCCCGACAAGGACCCTCTGTCTCGTGTTTGGCCTGCTGTTCCGTGGTGGGCACAGACGCTGGGCCCGGCCACGAGCAGGCCCACGGCATGCGTACGCCCGTCACTTCCTCGACGCGCAGCCTACGAGGCAGGAAGAGGAGGGGCATCGACTACGGTGACCGGACGCAGGACGCGTGGGCGGTAGGGCGGAATCCTCATCACGAGATCGGTCTCAGGGAGCGCCACAGCCTATGCCCACAGCCGAGATCCCCCGCTATTTCACCGATGATTCCGGGCGTGCCATCTACCTGACGGGATCCCACACCTGGAACAACCTTCAGGACATGGGCAAGTCCGACCCGCCTCCTCAGTTCGACTTCGCCGGCTACCTCGACTTCCTCAACAGGCTCAACCACAACTTCGTCCGCCTCTGGGCCTGGGATATGCTCCGCACCTGGGATGCACGGGACGTGGTCCGCCCCTTCCCCTGGGCGCGCACGGGACCGGGATCGGCCCTCGACGGCAAGCCGAGGTTCGACCTCTTTCGCCACGATGACGAGCACTTTGACCGTCTCCGTTCCCGGGTGGCCCAGGCCGCCGGGCGAAACATCTATGTGGGAGTGATGCTCTTCGAGGCTTGGAGCATCTTCGCCTCAAACCGGACCCAGCGTGAGATGCATCTCTTCAGCAGGGAGAACAACATCAACGGCATTGATCTGCTAGGCTCGGAAGCGGACGGAGTACTCAGAGACTGGATAACTCTCGACAACTCGGAGGTTGTCCGCGCCCAGGAAGCATATGTGCGGCGCGTGGTGCAGGCCGTCAACGAATTCGACAACGTGCTGTACGAGATCTGCAATGAGGCTGGAGGGCATTCCCACGACTGGCAGGATTACTTCGTCGAATTCGTGCGCAAGTGTGAGGCGGAGATGCCCAAGCGGCATCCGGTCGGGGTCACGGGGGGCATGGGCACGCTCAGCGACAACGAGTGGCTCTTTGCCAGCGCAGCAGACTGGGTGTCGCCGGAGGGTTGGGGGCCGGAGGGAGAGCTCAGCGGCTACCTGCAGGCGACCCACACCTGGGGGTCCGCGCCCTTTGATCGCGGCGGCAAGGTAGTCCTGCTGGACACCGACCACCTCTGGGGCGTCGGGGGGAACGAGGTGTGGGCATGGAAGAGCTTCTGCCGTGGCTACAATGTCCTGTACATGGACCGGTGCGATGACTTCGCCACCGCGTTCTACGAGCACGAGCGATGGCCCCAGCGATTCAACCCCGACCTGAGACGCGAGATGGGTCGGATTCGCGCCTACGCCGAGCGGATGGAGCTGAATGCCGCCACACCTCAGAACGGACTTGCGTCAACCGGCTACTGCCTGGCGCAGCCGGGAGAGGAGTACCTTGTCTACCAGCCGACGGCCGGTCCGTTCGCGGTCGAGCTTGCCTCTGGAGCATACGAGTACGAGTGGCACGACCCAAGCACGGGGGAGGCCGCCGGACAGGGCGC
>JALGXV010000191.1 GCA_029821885.1 Candidatus Hebobacteria bacterium | reverse complement strand
CAGAGGCGAAGACCCCGAAAGGTGGCTTGGGCGGGGAGGAGAATGCACACTGAGGCGTCTGGCACACTGAACGGATGAGGTGGACTGGATGAAGCTGAACTTCCTGCCGAAAGAGGAGCGGTTCTTCGAGCTGTTCGAGGATCAGGGGCGGAACATTGTCCAAGGCGCGGACCTGCTCGTGAAGCTCGTCGCCAACCATACGCAGGCGGAGGAGCTGAGGCAGCAGATCGAGGAGGTCGAGCACGAGGGGGACATCACAACCCACGAGATCGCCGACCGCCTCAACCGCACGTTCGTGACTCCGTTCGACCACGAAGATATCCACGAGCTCGCCGGCCGACTTGATGACATCCTCGATAACATCGAGGCCACTGCCGACCGGATGTTCCTCTACGAGGCCGGCGAGGCGAGCCAGGAGATGGTTGACCTCGCCGAGGTGCTGGCCGATGCAGCGAAGGCAGTGGCGAAGGCGGTGGCGGGGCTGAGCGACATCGGCAAGAACGCCCATCCACCGACTCGAGAACATGGGTGATGAGCAGAGCCGGCGAGCGCTAGCGAAGCTGTTCAGAGGATCGGACGCGCTCCACGCGCTGAAGTGGAAGGAGATCTACGACCACGTGGAGGATGCCATCGACAAGTGTGAGGACGTAGCCTCGATCGTCGAAGGCATCGTGGTCAAGCACACTTGACGTGCCAGCCATGGATACCGCTTTCCTGTACGTAGCATTCATCTGCGCCGTCGCCTTTGTCTTCGACTTCATCAATGGGTTCCACGATGCCGCCAATTCCATCGCCACAGTCGTGTCCACCCGTGTCCTCCGGCCGATGTACGCCGTTGTCTGGGCTGCGTTCTTCAACTTCGTCGCAGCCTTCGGCTTTGGGGTGCACGTAGCGACGACCATGGGCAAAGGCATCATCGATGAGTCTGCTGTCAACAACGAGGTGATTCTGGCGGCGCTCATCGGCGCCATCGTGTGGGATCTGTTCACCTGGTATCTTGGCCTCCCAACCAGCTCGTCTCACGCTCTGATAGGAGGGCTGGCCGGGGCCGCCATCGTTCAGTCGGGCTGGCAGGCGCTTCTGACATCCGGGCTTATCAAGGTGTCGGCGTTCATAGTGCTTTCTCCCGTGGCCGGGCTCTTTCTGGGCTATACGTCTCGCACGCTGGTCAGTTGGGCCTTCCGGCGCAGTTCACCCAAGAGCACAGCGCGACACTTTCGTCGACTACAGCTCGTGTCCGCCGCTCTCTACAGTCTGGGCCACGGCACGAACGACGCGCAGAAGACGATGGGCGTCATTGCGATCCTCCTCTTCACGAACGGCTACCTCGGCGCGGAGTTCTTCGTTCCCCGGTGGGTGATTCTTGGCGCCCATGCGGCGATTGCACTTGGGACCATGGCAGGGGGCTGGCGCATCGTGAAGACCATGGGAATGCGCATCACGAAGCTGCAGCCGGTGGACGGTTTCTGCGCGGAGACGTCCGCCGCCGTCTCCCTTTTTGGGACGGCCACCGCGGGCATTCCGGTGAGCACCACGCACACCATCACCGGCGCGATCATCGGCGTCGGGTCGACCCGGCGTCTCTCCGCCGTGAGGTGGGGTGTCACGGTCGGCGTCGTCTGGGCATGGGTACTAACGATTCCTGGCGCGGCGCTCGTAGCGGCCGCCGTACGGGCAGCGCTGCTGCTCGTGCGCTAGAGAGGCCTTCCGGCGCGCGATTGCGGCCCGCCGAGGAGCGGCGGGCCGCGACGTCCTCCTTCGGCCGCTCCGGAGCAGATCAGAGCTTCACCTTGGCGGCTCGAGCGATGTTCGAGACGCCGATCACGATCTTGCTCGGCTTGCCCGCTCCGGCGGCACTCCCGTAGACGAACTCGATGTTGACCTTCGCGGCGGCCAGCTTCCTTGCCGCGGCGCCCAGAGCCCCCGGCTGGTTGGGCAGGTTGACGATGAGAACGGGCTGCTGGATCACACCCATGCCCGCCCTCTTCAGAGCGGCGCGCGCCTTGGCGTTGGACGACGTGACGAGCCGGATCACGCCGACGTCCGACGAGTCGAGCACGGATATGGCTTCGATGTTGACCTTGGCTCGCGCCAGCGCCGCCCCCAACTTGGCCAGCTGTCCGGGCTTGTTCTCCAACGTCACCGACAACTGCGTGCCACGTGCCATTCCCCGCCTCCCCTATGCTGAGTTGCCCCTCTGTTTCTCGACTTCCACGAGAGGTCCTGCCACCTCTGCCTGCCTACGTGCCGGCACCCCTGGGATGCAGGATACAAGCGAGGGCCGATCTGCACCCGAGTTGTGGAAGATACAGTTGGCCGCGATGTCGCGCTCGAGGCGAATCACGCGACCGGGGCCGGAGGCCGTCGATGGCCGATCAGGATTCATGCGCCCTGCTGGGGCAGTTGCTCCTCGCCCAGGGGACGATCACCCCCGAGGAGCTGCGAGAGGCGCTCAGACGACAGCAGTCCACCGGACAGCGAGTCGGCGACATTCTTGCCGAGATGGGAGCCGTCGCCCCGCGGCAACTGGAGCGCGCGCTGCGCGTGCAGGCTCGGCTTCGGGGGAAGCCGGAAGAGGATCGCCCCTTCGTCCTCGTCGTGGACGACGACCCTGAGGTGGGTGCGGTCGTCGCCGATATACTCTGCGGCGGCGGCTACCGCGTGGGCGTGGCTCAGAACGAAGCAGAGGCAATGGCCGCGGTCATGGCGCCGGACCCACCCCCGCCTGCCGCCATCGTCCTCGACCTCGGACTGCCGGAGTATGGTGGAATCGAACTCCTGACTGTGTTCAGGAAAGCGGGGCAAACCCAAGACGTGCCGGTGGTCGTCCTCACCGGTCGTCCGGAGCTCGAGGCCGACATACGCAATCGGCGGCTGGCTATCAGCGCCTTCCTCGCGAAGCCGATATCGGCACGACAGCTCCTGGCGGTGGTGGAGCAGGCCATTCGCGATGGCTCGCCGTCCTGCGCCGCGCCCGCATCCTAGGTCCGAGTTCCTTCGGCCCGTTTCGGCGCATTGCCTGCCCAGCCGTCGCTTTCCGAGAGAGGCTCGAAGCGGCCCGGCATCGAAGGTGGCAGCGCAGCCGTTTGCGCGATTGGTCCGGATAGCGTTGTCTGGGGGCCCCGGCAAGCAGTCCCTATGGGGAGCAGAAGTCAGCTGCTGACGGTGCATCTGCTCACGTTTGCGCAGGGAGTCTGCACAGCGGCGGCCGAGCTTCCGATGCGCCCGTGCCGACACAGGGAGAGATCGATCGGTGAGTGACGAGTCGACACGCGCTCAGGGTGGGGGCGTCCGCGTTCTGGTCGTCGAAGACGAGCCCCCGGTCATGCAGTTTCTCAAGGCGCTTCTGGTGGACCGCGGTTACGACGTGGTCGAGGCGCGGAACGGCGTCGAGGCCATGGTCGCCCTGACCGCCCCGCGGTCGGAGCTGCCAGAAGCGATACTGCTGGACATCGGGCTGCCCCTGGAAGGCGGCGTGTCCGTGCTGAGCTTCCTTCGAAACGTGCTGCGAAGCAGAATCCCCGTCATCGTTGTCACCGGGCGACAGGACGCGGAAGAGGAAGCTGCCCTCCGCGAGCTTGGCATCACCGCCTTCTTGCGCAAGCCGCCGAATGCTCATCAGATCCTCTCTGCTCTGTCAGAAGCTCTCGGGTGATCTGATCGTCTCGAAGCCGACCGCAGCAGAGGGAATCCAGCGCCCGCAGCAGAACGCGTAGCTGAGTCTGATTCCGCCGCTGGAGGATGGAGAGTGAGACTGAGCTGCGCCGGCTACACCTTCAACACGTACTTCCGTGAACGAGGCCTGACGTTGGAGCAGTACGCCGATTTCTGCGCCAACATCGGTCTCCATGGCGTCGAACTGACCCAGTACTACTTCCCCAACACGAGCACTGCCTACCTGAACGACCTGAAACGTTACCTCTTTCGCCGCGGTCTTGAGCTGGCCGGCACGGCCATCGGCGGGGCGTTCTGTCTCCCGGCCGAGGAGGAGCGCGAGAAGCACGTCGCATTCGTGAAGGAATGGCTCGATATCTCAGAGCGCCTCGGCGCGCCTTGCCTCCGCGTCTTTGCAGGAGAAGTGCCGGAGGGGCACACAGAAGACGATGCCTTCAAGTGGGCGGTCGCCGGACTCAAGGAGTGCGCAGAGCACGCGGAGGCAGTCGGCGTGATGGTGGGGCTCGAGAACCATGGCGGCCTGACGGCGACGGCGGAGGGGCTGATCCGGATACTGAAGGCAGTCGATTCCGACTGGGTCGGCGCGTTGCTCGACTTCGGCAACTACAGCAGGGATCCATATGCGGAGTTCGAGCAGACCGCGCCGTACACGGTCATGACGCACGCCAAGCCGACGGCGTCCTTCGGCGGAGACCACGACTGGGTCGACTACGGGCGGGTCGACGAGATCATGCGCGAGGCCGGCTACAGGGGCTTTCTCTCGATCGAATACGAGGAACCGGGGAAGGACGCAATGGTTGAAGTCCCCCGCTTCGCGGCCTATCTGAGAGGAGTCACGAGGTAACGGGATGGCGGAGAAACGGATTGGCGTCGGTCTGATTGGCTGTGGAGATATTGCCCCAACTCACGCGAAGGCGCTGGCCGAGGCCGACGGCGCGGAACTCGTCGCGTGCATGGATGTGGTCGGCGCTTCGGCGACGAGCCTGGGAGAGGAGTTCGGCGTTCCACATACGACCAAACTCGACGAGATCCTGGCCAGGCCGGAGGTGGATTTGGTGACAATCGCAACTCCCGCCTTCACGCACGATGAGATTACGGAGGCCGCCGCGAGGGCCGGCAAGCACGTGCTCTGTGAGAAGCCGCTCGCGGCTGATCTCCCAGATGCTGACAGCATGATCGGCGACTGCGAGCAGGCCGGGGTCTCCCTCTCTACCTGCTTTCCCCTGCGCTACCTCGGGGCAGCGAAGTGGTCGAAGAGCTTGCTCGAGGCCGGGGCGCTCGGCGACGTGATTGAGATCCGGCTCCGGAACATGGGCGAGAAGAAGGAGTCCTACTGGACCGGCGGGTTCTCGGGGAGAACCCAGACAGATTGGCGCAAGTCGCGCGCGCAGAGCGGCGGCGGCATCATCATCACGAACCTGATTCACCATATCGACTTGGCCCGAGCCATGACTGGGCTGGAGGTGACCCGGATCTTCTGCGAGATGGGGACGTTCTGTACATCTGTCGAGGTGGAGGACCTCGGCCTGGCATCGCTTCGCTACGAGAACGAGGCTATAGGGCTTGTCGAAGGCTCATCCTGTCTGTGGGGCGGAAGCGCCGAGCACGACGTCAGTGTCCTCGGTACGAAGGGCCAGGTCCGGTTCGGTCTCTGGAGCGGCCAGGCGGAGGCCTACCTAACAGAGGAGGCGGAGGGCATCGCCGCCCGCGAATGGGTGACCCGGGAGTTCACGGACGCCACGCACGCCGAGTTCTACAACGACCTCGCGGCGGCACTGAGAGCTGGACGGAGACCGCCGGTGACGGGGATAGACGGCCGAAAGGCGCTCGAGATCGTGCTCGCGATCTACCGATCCGCCGACACCGGACAGCCGGTGCATCTGCCGCTGTAAGGGGCACGATCACAGCAGTCGCGCACGACGTAAGGCGCGGGCCGCGCTAGCTGCCCTCGCGCAAGTCCTTGACGAGCACGGCATAGCGGCGGGAGATGTGCCAGCCGCAGGCCACGTAGAAGCCGGTGTTCGCCCAGCCGGCCGACATCCTCTCCGAGCCCTCCTCCCGCGCTCGCCTCATGCACTCGAGGAGGAGCAGCGCGCCGTAGCCTTTCCCTCGCTCGCGCCGGAGCACCAGCGTCGGGCCGAAGCCGGCGCGGGGCGTGCCGGGCCAGTACTGCGCCCAGCCCACGATCTCCTCACCTCTGCGCAGTATCAGCGCGACCTCCCTCGGCTGCGACCACTGCGCCTGCGACTCCCAGCCGACCGGGAACCACTGCCGCTGGTTCTCCTCCGCCACGAACCGGCGCATGGCCGGCATCAAGTCGGGATGCCAAGCTATAACCTCGACCGCGGGCCCGGCCCTCTCCCGGGCCCGGGCCAGGTGGTCCGGAATCGAGGGATCCCGCAGGTCTGCCGCCACGTCTTCAAGCGTCTCGACATCTCGATACCCGCGCGCGGCGAGAACGCTGTGAAGCTGCTCGTATCGGAGGTCGATTCCTGGGAAGAAGTACGGGCCTGTGTACTCGGTGACGAAGAGCTTCTGCTTTCCGGCCTGCGCGCAATACGACTCGGCGGCAGCTAGAAGGGCATCTGCAATCTCGTCCCGGGCCGGACACTCGAGGACGAAGAAGACCTTGAGATGGCCCCGCTGGAACTCGTACTCGTGCCCGCCGCCGTCTCTTCCCTCCGGCGTCCTGCGCAGGACACATGCGCCGAGCCCAAGGACCGACCCCTCATCTGCCCGCGCCACCTGCGCGGCCGCCGGCTCGTAGTTCGGATCCTCAAGCAGGACTCGCCGGAACTCCG
>JALGXV010000190.1 GCA_029821885.1 Candidatus Hebobacteria bacterium | reverse complement strand
CGGAGTCGTCGTAGTCGCCGTCGTAGTCATCATCCAGGTCGTCGCCGAGATCGTCGTCGAAGTCCTCCTCACGCACGATCGGCGCAATGCGCGAGATCAGCTTCGTGAGCTTCCGCGAGCCGCACTTCGGGCAGACGCGCTTGGCCTTCTTCGCCGTCACGCCCTCCAGCAGGCTGAACTTCCGCCTGCACTCGTTGCAGCGATATTCGTAGAGAGGCATGCGAAGCTCCTTCTCACCTCTCGACGACCATTGTTCCTATGCCGACGTCTGTCAGAAGCTCCATCAGCAGCGCGTGCGGCAGCCGCCCGTCGATGATGTGGCACCGCTCCACCCCGCCCGCCAGCGCGTCGAGGCAGGCCTGCACCTTCGGGATCATCCCGGCCTCCACCTGTCCGGCCGCCATCAACTCCCTCGCTGCTTCGGCATCCAGCTCTGAGATCAGCGACTTCTCATCCGAGCGATCTCTCAGCACGCCCCGCACATCCGTCAGCAGCACCAGCTTGCTCGCGCCCAGCGGCCCCGCCAGGCGGCCGGCGAAGTGATCCGCGTTGATGTTCAGCGTCTCGCCCTCCTCCCCGGCCGCGATGGGCGCGATGACGGGGATGGACCCCTGGGCCGCCAGGCCCCGGACGAGGTCGGGATTCACGTCGACCACCTCGCCCACGAAGCCGAGGTCCCTTTCGCCCTCGCGCTTGCGCGCCCGCACCATGGCGCCGTCTTTCCCGCTGAGCCCGATGGCACGCCCGCCGTGCTGGTGCAGAGCCGCCACCAGGCCCGGGTTGGTCTTTCCCGTCAGCACCATCTGCGCGACCTCGACGGTCTCCGCATCGCTGACGCGCTGGCCCTCGACGAACTCCGGCTTCTTCCCCAGCTTGTCCATCATCTCGCTGATCTCGGGACCGCCGCCGTGGACGACGACCGGATGCAGGCCAACGTGCTCCAGCAGCACGATGTCCCTCAGCACTTCGGTTCGAAGCTCGGCGTCGACCATGGCCGCGCCGCCATACTTGACCACGATGGTATCGCCGCGGAACTTCTGCAGGTATGGCAGCGCCTCGATCAGCACGGCCGCGCGCTGGCGCAGCCCCTCCATATCCGGTTGATTCTTCTTCGCTTGCATCCGCATTCTCCGCCGCATGAACTGCGGGCCGAACCGTCTTCGCCCGTCACGTATGGTACTCGGCGTTGATGCGAACATACTCGGCCGTCAGATCGCACGTCCACACCGTCGCCTCACACTCGCCCGCGTTCAGGCCGAGCGCGATCACCACTTCGGGCCCGCCGACGGCCCGGCGCGCGGCTCGCTCGTCGTGTCGGCAGACAGCTCCCTCCCGCACCACCCGAACCTGGCCCAGCCATAGCTCGACCAGCTCCGGCTCGAACTCCACTCCCGCCCGGCCGGCGGCCGCCAGCACGCGGCCCCAATTCGGGTCGCCTCCTGCGATCGCCGTTTTCACCAGCGGCGAGCCGGCGATGGTCCGCGCAATCTGCAGCGCGTCTCCCTGCGATTTGGCGCCCCCCACGCGTATCTCTATCAGCCGGGACGCTCCCTCGCCGTCGCGGACGATCTCCCGCGCCAGGTGAGTGCACACCCGGTCCAGGGCCGCCTGGAAACGCGCGAGCCCATGCCGTGTCGTCACCTTTCCGGCCTCGGCCTCGCCGTTGGCCAGCAGCAGCACCATATCGTTCGTGCTCGTATCTCCGTCCACCGTGATCCGGTGGAATGACCTCTCGACCGCCCTCGCGAGACACGACTGCAGCAGCCCGGACGGAACATGTGCGTCGGTGGTCAGGAAGGCCAGCATCGTCGCCATGCTCGGCGCGATCATGCCCGAGCCCTTCGCCATCCCTGCCACCCGGACCGGCCGACCGTCGAGGCTGAACTCCACCGCCAGCGACTTCGGCCGCGTATCGGTGGTGAGAATCGCCTTCCCGGCCTCCTCGCTCCCCCCCGGCCCCAGCGCCGCGGCCGCCCGGCGTATGCCGGAGACGATCTTCCGCATCGGCAGTTGGGCGCCGATGACTCCGGTCGAGGCCACCAGCACCGAGCGCGGCGGCACGCCCAAGGCCTCTGCGGCCACCTCCACCGTGCGCAGCGCGTTGCGGTGGCCCTGGGTCCCGGTGCAGGCGTTCGCGCTCCCGCTGTTAACCACCACGGCGCGAACGCGCTCCCGCCCCACCCGATCTCTCGTTATCAGAACCGGCGCCGCCTTGAACACATTCCTCGTGAAGACGCCGGCCGAATGCGCAGGCGACAGGCTGTAGAGCAGCGCGAGGTCCGGCCCCTTCCGTTTCAGGCCGCAGCGCACCCCCGCCGCCTCGAAACCGCAGGGGGCGCCTATGCCCCCTCTCACTTCACGCAGAACGTGGCGGCGCTTGGATGTCGGCAATTGCTGATTCCTCCTCCAGCCCGGGGGCGGAGACTCCTCCCCGGCCGGTCCGTCTATGGGTAGGCCGCGGGCAGACCGAGGCCGGTCGCCTCCTCGACGCCCATCATCAGATTCAGGCATTGCACCATCTGACCGGCCATGCCCTTCCCAAGATTGTCCAGCACCGACACCGCGACCGCGCGGCCGGTGGTCTCGTCAATGCCGACTGCCAGGAAGCAGTCGTTCGTCCCCGTCGCCCACTTCGTATGCGGCCACTTCCCCTCGGGCAGCACGTGGACGAAGGGCTCGCCCTGGTAGCGGCCCCGCAGGCAGTCGCGCAGTTCGTCGGCACCGGCGCCGGCCTTCGGCACCGCGTAGATCGTCAGCAGTATCCCCCGAGACATCGGGACGAGGTGCGGCGTGAAGGTGATCCGCACCTCCGACTCGGTCAGCCGGCTCAGCTCCTGCACCATCTCCGGCAGGTGCCGATGCCCGCCGACCCGGTAGGCCGCGACGTCGGCCTCGGCCTCCGGGAAATGATAGTCCACCTGCAGCGAAGTGCGCCCCGCGCCGGAGATCCCCGTCTTCCCGTCCACGATGATGTCGTGGGTCTCTATCAATCCCTCGGCCACCAGCGGACAGAGCGCCAGCAGCGCGCCGGTCGGATAGCACCCCGGCGCGGCCACCAGTCGCGCCGATCCAATCTCCTCCCGATGCCATTCGGGGATGCCGAACGCGGCCTCCCGGAGCAAGTTCGGGCAGGTGTGCCCGAGCGCGTACCACCGCGGGTAGAGCGCCGCCTCCTGCAGCCGGAAGTCGGGGCTGACGTCCACCACCCGCGCCCCCGCGTCGAGCAGGCCCGGGACGATCTCCATCGCCCCTCCCGCGGGCACCGCGAGCAGGACGAAATCACACCTCCCGGCCGCGGCCGGATCCCGCGCCTGGAGCGGCAGCTCGACCCCGGCGAGATGGGGATACACGTCACATACCCGCTCGCCCGCGTAGGTGTCCGAAGAGAGATAGGACAGCCGGACCTGTGGGTGCGCGTGAAGCAGCCGGATCAGCTCGACACCGCCATATCCGGTGGCACCCATGATAGCCACATCAGTCATCAGATATAACCTCGGATCGTGGATTATACACCACGGGGTGTTCGCCCGACAAGCACAGGCATGGTGCGGCAAGAAGGCCATCCCTGGCTGGGGAATGGTAGGAGAAGGCGCTCGGTGCGAGCCCAGGGCAGGCCGCGCCGGCGCTATGATCGTCGAGCGCCGACGAACCGCGACCAGTAGAGCCGGTCGCTGAGAGCGTCTATGGCGACGCACCGTCGCCGAGAGGAGGCGTGGAGGAACTGCCCGCTCCCGACGTAGATGCCGGTGTGGTTGATGCGCCCCGACGTGCTCACGAAGTACAGTCGGTCCCCCGGCAGCAGCTCTGTGTAGTTCACGGCCTGTCCTATCTCGAACTGCGCCGCGGCCGTGCGCGGCAGCCGAATTCCCCTCGCGCCGAAGGCCACCTGCACCAGGAGCGAGCAGTCCACGTCAGACGGCAGCCGTCCGCCGTAGCGGTAGGGCGTGCCCAGATAGCGCATCGCCTCCTGCACCACGTCGGGCCGGCCCCCCTTGAGCATCTCTTCCAGTTCGGCCGCGGGGATGGTCCGGCCGGTGAGGCTCACGCACGATCCAGGCACCCACCCGACCGAGCCGTCGATCATCACCACCCCGAAGTACTCGCCGTGCTCCGCGTTGACGATCAACTGGGCGCCGACCCCCGACTCGTAGAGCACCTGGGTCGCAGTGGGCTGCGCCGGCTCCAGCGTGATCGCGCAGGGCTGGGTCACGAGCGCGTAGCACGGTTCGATCAGATTGAGGGCCTCCCGATACCTCGGCTTCGGAGCCGGGCGGGCCGACAGCGGGATGGCAATGGCCTCGCCCTCGGCGAGGTCCCTGTCGCCCAGGCCATTGAACTGCCGAATAGCGGAGGCGCGCACACCAAAGCGGGCGGCGATGTTCGCCACCGTGTCGCCCGCCTGCACTTGGTAGATCTCGTAGGAGAAATCAACGCCCTGGGCGGCCAGGGCATCCTTCACGGCCGCGTATTTCGGCTGCTGGCCGGCCGGCGCGGCCCCCTCGGGAGCCGCCCATGAGGGACTCGTCCACGCCGCCGCGGCCACCGCAGCAAGCCAGAGACCGCAGAGCACGGATCTCTGGAAGGGGCCGTACGTGTGGGCGATAGGGGTTCCGACATGCCCCGATAGGGTTGTTCCACTGCGCGGCAGGCCTTCACCGAGGCTATATGTGTGTGGAGTGGCTCCCGGCATTCGGCGCGAGAGCCAGGCTGGATCAGCGCTTCGTGAACTGGAACCCGCGCCGCGCCCGCTTGCGGCCGAACTTCTTCCGCTCCTTCACTCGCGGATCTCGCGTCAGCAAGCCGGCCCGACGAAGGACGGGCCGGAGCGATTCATCCACCTTCAGCAGCGCCTTGGCGATGCCGTGCCTGAGGGCGCCCGCCTGGCCGGCAATGCCCCCGCCGAGACACTGCGCGCGGACGTCGAACTGGTCCACCCGCTCCACCGCGTGGAAGGGCGAGTGCACGATCAGCTCCAGGGTCGGACGCCGCACGTAGTCGCGCAGCGACTGGCCGTTGACGGTGATCTCTCCCTGTCCCGGCCGCAGCCAGACCTTGGCGGTCGCGTTCTTCCGATGCCCGGTTGCGTAGTATTCCTGCGGCACGTCTACCTCCTACCTCTTCACACCGTTCTCGCGTGCGGCGGTTCGTAGGGAACCGGCATCTGGGCCTGATGGGGATGCTCCCCATCCGCGTAGACCTTCAGCTTGCGCAGCATCGCCCGGCCCAGGGGGCTATGCGGCAGCATCCCGCGCACCGCCTCCCGCAGAGCGCGGCCCGGGTTCCGACGCAGCAGCGCGCCGTAGGATTCGGACTTCAGGCCCCCCGGCCATCCCGAATGGCGATGGCGCATCGTCCTGCTGCCCTTGTTTCCGGTCAACGCCAGGCCGGCCGCGTTGATCACCACGACGTGATCGCCGGTGTCCACATGCGGCGTGAAGCTCGCCTTGTGCTTGCCGCGCAGCACCGCCGCGATGTCGGCCGCCAGCCGCCCCAGCACCAAGCCCTGGGCATCGATCACCAGCCAGCGCCGCTCTACCTCGTGCGGCTTCGCCGAATAGGTTCTTTCCTTCTTCGTCCTCATAACAGCCAAACCGTCCTCGCGTCCCGCTCCCTCGCGCCCGCCCTCCGCGGGCCGCCGCGGGGAAACCCGCGCAGCTAATATGATACCTGGACCAGGCACAGGCCGCAAGCGGGGGCGGGCGGGCATGCCGGCAACCGCTCGCCGCTCGCCATCGCCGCCGCCAGCACGCCGCTCTCCCTCCTGCCCCGGCCCACCTCTATCAGCCCGGCCGCGATGGTCCGCACCATCCGGTAGAGGAAGCTGTCGGCCTCGGCCTCGATCTCGATGCGCCCGCCGGCTCTCCGGCACTCCAGACGCATCAGGTTCCTTTCAGTTGTCTTCGTCTCAGACCCGGAAGCCTGGAAGGCCCGGAAATCGTGCCGGCCCACCAGCGGCGCCGTCGCCTCTTTCATCGCGGACAGCTCCAGCCGATCCGGCAACACGAGCGCGAACCGTCCCGCAATCGGCGAGGGCGCGGCCCGCTCGACAACCGTGTACCGATAGGTTCTGCTCCGGGCGCAGCGCCGGGCATGGAACTCCGCCGCCGCCTCTTCCCAGGCCTGCACCTTCACGTCGGCGGGCAGGGCCGCGTTGAGCACGCCGCCCAGCCGGCCCAGCTCCACCGGCCGGGTGGTGTGGAAGTTCACCACCTGCCCGGCAGCATGAACGCCGGCGTCGGTCCGCCCGGCGCCGACGATCCCGATCTCCTCGCCCAGCAGCTTCGAGAAGCGTTCCTCCAGCAGGCCCTGCACAGTGCGCAGGCTGCGCTGCCGCTGGAACCCATGGAAATCCGTCCCATCGTACTCCAGAATCAGCTTGATGTTGCGCATCAGCCGCGCTTCGCCGGGGCGTCAGCCGCGCATGGGATCGCCGCCTAAGCTTCGGGCGGGCTGTAGTCGACGAGCTGCAGCTTCACCAGCTCCGCGCCGTCTCCCCGGCGAGAGCCGATCCGGATGATCCGCGAGTATCCACCCGGGCGGTCCTGATACTGCGGCGCGACGTGCTCGAAGAGGTGCTTGACGGAGTTGTCGACCGCGCTGGGACTCCGTCCCGCCTGCACGTCCCTCGCCAGTTCGCCGCTCGCCGGCGCCTCTCGATGAGACCCCTCCTTCATCCGGACGAGCCCCGTCCGGGGCATGAGGGTCCGGCGCGCGAGGCGGCGATGGTGGACCGAGTCTTCCTTTGCCAGCGTGATGAGCTTCTCGGCCATGCTGCGCGCCTCTTTCGCCCGGGCGGCCGTCGTCTGGACGCTCCCGTGCCATAGAAGCGATGTCACCAGGTTGTGCAGGAGGGCCAGCCTCTGGTCGGTCGCTCGTCCGAGGCGGCGCCCCGAGTGTCTGTGTCTCACGGATCGCAGCTCCTCCCCATGGGCTCCCTAGTCGGCCTCACCGACGTCCGCGGCCTCCTCCTCCGAGTCCGAGGAGAGCGTCAGGTCCATGCTGGCGAGCTTCTCCTTCACCTCCAGCAGCGACTTGCGACCGAAGTTGCGGATCGCCATCAGGTCAGCTTCGGTTCGCTGCACCAGCTCGGCGATGCTGCCGATGCCCTCTCGGCGGAGGCAGTTCGAGGTCCTCACCGAGAAGTCGAGGTCCTCGACCCTCGTCTGAAGCTGCCGCGAGGTGGCGGACTCGACCTCCGGAAGCCCGGCGAGCTCCTCCTCCTGCTGCTGGAAGTCGAAGAACAGGATGAGATACCGATCCAGGATCTTGGCCGCGTCGCTCACCGCATCGGCGGGATCGATAGCCCCGTTCGTGGTCACCTCCAGGATGAGCCTGTCGAAGTCGGTCATGTGACCGACCCGGGTCGGCTCGACTCGGAATGCAACCCGGCGGATAGGGGTGAAGATGGAATCCACCGGAACGGAGCCGATGGGCCGACGGGTGGTATCGTGCTCCTCCGCCGGAACGTAGCCGCGACCGCGCTCGACTTCCATTTGAATGCTCAGCGCGGCCTCGGGCGTGTCGAGCCTGGCGATGTGCAGGTCCTTGTTCACGATCTCGACATCGCTGGGCGCCTCCACGTCGGCCGCCAGGACTTCGCCCGCGCCACTGCGCTCGATGCGCAGGATGCGCGGCCCTTCGGCGGGCGGCTGTGCCAGCTCCGGGCCCTCCGGCGCGTCGAGCGCCTTAATGGCCAGCTCCTTCAGGTTGAGCAGTATTTCCGTCGTATCCTCGACCACACCGGGTATGGTCGAGAACTCATGCAGCACGCCCTCAATGGTGACGAACGTGATGGCCGCTCCCGGAATGGAGGACAGCAGCACCCGCCGCAGTGCGTTGCCCAGCGTGGTTCCATAGCCGCGCTCGAGCGGCTCCACGATGAAATCCCCGCGGGTGGGATCGCTGCCATCATCCAATCGCTCTATTCTGGGTGTCAAAGTATCGATGATCACGGGACCATCCTCCTGCCTCCGGCCGCTGGGCCGGTCCTAGCGCGAGTAGTACTCGACCACGAGCTCTTCCTGGATCTGAGTGTCGATCTCTTCTCGTGTCGGAATCGAGAGCACTGTGCCCCGCATCGCGTCGCCCTCGATCTGGAGCCACGTCGGCAGGCGCCGCCCGCCCGCGCCGGCCACCGCCGCGACGACCGGCGGACAGCTCCGGCTCGACTCCACGACGGTGATGCTGTCGCCCCGTCGCACCTGATAGGAAGGGATATTCACCGGCCGGTCGTTGACGGTGAAGTGGCCGTGGCCGACCAGTTCCCGCGACTGCGGCCGCGAGCTGGCGAAGCCGAGGCGATAGATCACGTTGTCGAGTCGGCACTCGAGCAGTTGAAGCAGCACATCCCCCGTTACGCCGGTGTGCCGGGCCGCCTGCTGGAAGTAGCGCCGGAACTGTCGCTCGAGCAGGCCGTAGGTGCGCCGCAGCTTCTGCTTCTCCCGAAGCTGAATCCCATAGTCCGATATGCGGCGCCGGCTCCTGCGCTGGGCCTGCTCGCCGGGCGGATAGGCGCGCTTCTCAATGGCGCACTTCTGAGACAAGCAGCGGTCGCCCTTCAGATGAAGCCGGACGCCTTCTCGGCGACACAACCGGCAGACTGCTCCACGATACTTGGCCATTGCTTCCTTCCCAGTCGGTCCTTTTGTGGTGCCGGGCCGAGGCCTCAGATCCGGCGGCGCCTCGGCGGCCGACATCCATTGTGTGGGATCGGCGTAATGTCGCGGATGCTCGCCACCTCGAGCCCGGCGCTCTGCAGCGACCTGATCGCCGTCTCCCGCCCGCCCCCCGGCCCCCTCACGTACACGTCCACGCGGCGCATGCCGGCGTCGAGGACCTTCCTCGCCACCGACTCCGCGGCCAGCCGCGCGGCAAAGGGCGTTCCCTTCTTCGTCCCCTTGAACCCAACCGTGCCCGAGCTCGCCCATGCGACCACGGCGCCCTCGGCGTCGGTGATCGTCACGATCGTGTTGTTGAAGCTCGACTGCACGTAGGCGCGGCCCTGGCTCGGTACGCGCCGGTCGCGCCGTCTCGGTCTCGTAGTCTGTCGTGCCATCAGTACCTCTGCCTCCGGTTCCCGTGCCCGACTAGCGCCGGCGGCGCACGCCGACTGTCCGCTTGGGGCCCTTCCGGGTGCGGGCGTTGGTCCGCGTCCGCTGCCCCCGCACCGGCAGGCCGCGCCGGTGACGTATCCCGCGGTAGCACCCGATGTCTATCAGGCGCTGGATGTTCGCGGAGACGATGCGCCGCAGATCTCCCTCCACTCGAAGGTTGCGCTCGATGTAGTCGCGGAGCCGCGTGACCTCGTCCTCCGTCATGTCCCGCACACGGGTGTCTGGGCTGACTCCGGCCTGCTTGAGGATGTTGGCGCTCGTCGAATGCCCGACCCCATAGATGTAGGTCAGCGCAACCTCCAGCCGTTTGTCTCGCGGAAGATCCACTCCTGCTATCCGTGCCATCTACGCTTCTCCCTCGGCCATGGGACCGCTCACCCCTGCACCTGCTTGTGCCTGGGCTTGTCGCAGATCACCCTCACCTTCCCATGTCGGCGGACGATCTTGCAGCGGTCGCATAGCTTCTTGACCGACGATCTCACTTTCACAGCTGTCCTCCGGCCTCGACCCGCGCGGCCGCCCGCTCTCCCCCGCCGCGCCCGGCGGCCCGCACCGTCAGCACCTCACATCCCTCTTCGGTTATCGCGATCGTGTGCTCGAAGTGCGCCGACAGCGAGCCGTCCCGGGTGCGATAGGTCCAGCCGTCGTCGTCCTGCGCCACCTGCCACGATCCCTGGTTTATCATCGGCTCGATGGCGAGCGTCATGCCCGCCACCAGCTCCGGCGATCCCTCCGCATCGCCCTCCACGAAGTTGGGCACATGCGGGGCCTCGTGCATCGCATTGCCCACCCCGTGGCCCACGAGCTTGCGCACCACCGAGTAGCCATGCGACTCCGCGTGCTTCTGTATCGCGGCCGAGATGTCTGCAACTCTCCGGCCCGGCCGCGCCTGTGCGATGCCGTGTTCGAGCGACTCACGCGTGACCCGCATCAACCGCCCTGCATCCCTCGACACCTCGCCGACCGCGACCGTGACCGCCGCGTCGGCGATCATCCCATCGAAGGTCGCGCCGACGTCGAACGATATGATGTCGCCCTCCCGCAGCGCCCGGTCGCCCGGGATCCCGTGCACCACCTCCTCGTTGAGAGAGGCGCATATGTTCGCCGGATAGCCGTAGAGCCCGTAGAACGTCGGCGCCGCGCCGAAGCTTCGGATCACACCCTCGGCCAGCCGGTCCAGTTCTCCTGTTGTCGTGCCCGGCCGCGCCGCTGCCGCCAGCCGGTCGAGCACGAGAGCGACTATCTGCCCCGCCCGTCTCATGCGGGCGATCTCGTCCTCACTCTTGAGAGCGATCCTGCGGGACCTCCCCCGTCCCCGCGTGCGCTTGCCGCCGATCACGCTCTCTGCTCCTGCCTCGCCGCCGGCGCGGGCTCGACGATCCGCTCGATCTCGCGCACGACATTGTCGACGCCGATGGTGCCGTCTATCTCCCGCAGGAGCTCCCGGCGCCGGTAGAAGTCGAGCAGCGGG
>JALGXV010000024.1 GCA_029821885.1 Candidatus Hebobacteria bacterium | reverse complement strand
GGTGGATCAGATTGCGCAGGGACTTGACTACTTGGTGTTCAATGAGAAAGAGCGTTTCGAAATGGAGCAGAATGCCCGCACCAGAGGCTACGAGATGAGATGGGATAACAGCGCCTGGAAGTTGATGCAACTGATCGGTGCTATTGAGGAAGACAAGTCAATCGTAACGGGAAGAGGGCGTGAGTTCACCCGGCAAAGGGAATCTCAACTTCAGCAACTTGAGCACAAATGTGCTTGTCAACCGCCCGTGGAGCCTGCCTGACTGTGCTGGTATCGCTCCTATAGTATGTGTTGGCTTGTCTGAGGTGTCTTCCTTGTCGCCGAGTGGGTTATAGTCTCCGGGCCGCGCGCCGGGCGTGAGATCGTCCGTATCGCTTCGGCACGACCGAGATAAGGAGAATGATCCCTCGTGTGCCCGTCAAGGGCCAGTGATATGTGCCCGTCAAGGGCCAGTGATACCGGCCTGAGGGCAGCCTAGGCTTGCCTGGTCAGTCGTGCTCCTGTACGATCTGAGTCCAACGAGCGGCGCCTCCGGGCGCCGCTTTCCCCTTTAGAGGAGGAGCACTAACATGGAGGCCTTTCCTGCATCTGTCGCGCTCATCATCCGAGCCCTAGTGGTGAGCGCCCGCTGGGCGGGCAGAAGTCGACAGTCCACGCTTGAGGAGATGACAGCAGCGGCGGAGACAAGCCGCGTCGCCGAGCTGGAGGCTCGAGTGGCGACGCTGGAGGACATCGTCGAGCTCCGAGATGCCCACATCGAGGTGCTCGAGTCACGACTGGGAGAGAAGCGTCCCCGGAAGCCATATCCGCTCACGGAGCGGCTCCGCATCATCTGGCTGATGGAGTACTTCCAGATCCCGCATCGACGCCTCGAGAAGACTCTTGGCGTTTCTCGTTCCAGCGTACGACGGTGGTTGAAGGCATTTGAGAGAGGTAGCCTTGGTAAGCGATATGAACCCAAGGAGCCAGTGAACAAGACGCCGAGGGAGATTGCCCAGTTGATCTGGGAGATCTTCCAGCAGAATCCCATGTGGGGCAAGGAGCGTATCGCTATGACCCTGTGGGGATTGGGGATCTTCGTAGCGGCCTCGACGGTACGCAACATCCTGCGCCGCCCCAGGCCCAGAAGGTCGTCCCCGGGACTAGCAGCAGCTGAAGGGATCAAAGCCGACCCCCGACAAATCGTCGCCCGCTACCCGAATCACGTCTGGAGCGTCGATCGGACCCGCGTGTGGCGGTGGGGACTCTGGCCCACCTGGGTGCTGGTAGCCGTGGACCACTTCTCCCGTAGCATGACTGCGGTGTCAGCTCTGGAGGGCCCCAACGCTGGCTGGGTCGTTGAGGCACTGGAGCAGGCGTTCGTGCGGCACGGACCACCCAAGCACATCATCACCGATCAGGAAGGCGTCTTTGCTTCCGACGCGTTCCGCGATCTGCTGCACGAATGGAATGTCAGACAGCGCTTCGGGGCAGTGGGCAAACACGGCTCCATCGCCGTAACAGAACGAGCCATTCTGACGTTGAAGCAGGAGTGGCTTCGACGCGTCCCGGTCATCCGGGGCAGGGATCACCTAAGCCAGCTACTGGATGACTTCTCGGACTACTACAACGAGTGCCGCGGGCATAGCACGATTGGTGGAGCTGTGCCATGGGTGATTCACTGCGGGGCTATCTGGGAGCGACCAGATCGCGAAGCGAAGACCGTCTCCGGCCTCGTCGAGCAACGCTCCTTCCTAGACGTCAGAGTCACAGCATTCCGGCTGGCCGCCTAGTCTGAGGCCGGTGTCACGGGGCCTTGACGGGCACATATGAGTTCAGCCGCCCAGATGCGAAGCTCGACCAGGTTGTCGCGAACGTCGGCCGCATCATCGACATGCGTCCTCAGCCTGGCGCAGCGCGGCCGCAGATCGCTGTCAACTCGGTCGTGGTGGAGAAGGACGTCAAGCAGATCCGCGCTCTCTTTGACGAGTACGACAACGAGGTCGACGGGATCTCCCTCAAGCCATCCGCTCGTTACGGCCACGGAGTGGCGGCGACTAGATCGATGGTGGCGTATATGGCGTCCGCGTAGTGGGCCTCTGGCTCCTGGCACATCGCCTTGGCCGCGGCGAGACAGCTCGCAGACTTCTGAGGCGTCAGGCCGTAGAGAATGGCCATCCCGGCCGCGAAGGCCGCATCATCCGATCCGGTCGGCAGTGCAAGCGTCTCCCCGTACACCGCCAGACTCGCACGGAACTCCGTCTCGAGCAATCGAACGCCGATCCCGCTCGCACCCGGCACGTCGCGATAGCTCTTGGCCAGAAGCGGCGGGACGCGGCCGTCCCGCTGGTACGATGCGCTCGCGAGCATGCTCCCCAGGGACAACTCGGGGAACTGCTGATCCACCAACAGGTCGATCGCCACTTCGATGTAGTAGTGCGCAATCTCTTCCGAGATTCCCTGCGAGACCGCCAGCGCTCCAGCTCGATCTACAACGTACCCCGGCCTGGACGCGGACGCAGCGGTGGGAAGCGGGTACTCAGTATGGGCATAGTGGTCGGCTCCCCACTCCTCGTTGTGGCTCACCCAACCGCCAGCAAAAAACCGCTCTACTGTCGACCAAGAACGTGCCAACTGCCATGGCTTGAAACATCCCGGGCTGTCGTGGGTCGCGACTCCGAGTGCGCCTTTCAGCGGCTCATCTGCTCCCCACGCCAGGTCCGGCGCGGCTGCTCCATAGATGACCTGGAGAAGCAGATAGTCACTGGGGAACACGATGCCTCTCTCCACAGCGGCCCCCGCCGCGATCACGGCATGCCCTCCTGGCCCCCACGCCGCTGCCGGGAGCACCGCGAACACCAGAAGCACGAGCATCAGCCAGCCTGCTGCAGTGCGTCGCATGTCGGTATACCTCCTCGGGGACCGATGTCCGAACGTGACCTGCCTTCGCCCCGGAGCACTCCGCTCCTCCCAAGGGCGGCATGTGCCGTGCCGCGGCAGACCGGGATGATCGAGCCTGCGGCAGCCACGAATCCGTGCCGCTGTCCCATCATCGCCGCGGCGCCTGTCGACTTCTTCCTTATCAGCTAACCAAGCTTACAGCGGCGAGGATGTCAGGCTGCTCTGCCTTGGCAGAGAGCCGGAACACATGAGGTGGAGACAGGTGGACGGGGGTCGGATGTGCAGATGCAGATTGCGGATGAAGCCGTTGTATGCTTGTGCCGCAGCACATGACCTGCTATACTTGCTGCATATCATGTTGAGTTAGATTCTGGTTGAGGTAGTGGGGAGTGTGTGAGACCAGCGGCTCGCAGCCGCTGTCTGGCGGGCGGGGGGACTGCCCTGGCTGCGAAGTTCTTCGGGGGGGTATCGGCGACCCATCGTGCACGGCCGCTCGTGTCCCGGCGGTTCTTCCCAGGGTGTCCTGCGCCTACGAGCTTGGCAAGCGCGCGATGGACATCCTGATCTCTGCGACCGTTGTCATCCTCTGCCTGCCGCTGTGCCTTCTGATCGCTGTTGCCATCCGGCTGGACAGCCGCGGCGGCGTTCTCTTCAGACAAGAACGAGCAGGGCGGAATGGCGGGCCGTTCAATATGCTGAAGTTCCGCTCCATGGTGAGCGACGCCGAGGCGCGTCGCGTTCGCCTCATCAGGGAGAACAGAGCGGACGGGCCCGTCTTCAAGATGCGCAACGATCCTCGCATCACTCGCGTGGGGCGCATCCTGCGGCGGACTAGCCTCGACGAACTCCCCCAGTTCCTCAATGTGCTGGCGGGTGACATGAGCCTCGTCGGCCCCCGTCCTCTGCCAGCGTCTGACATCGGCCACCACGGGCCGCTACCGGACGGTGTTACAGAAGACATGGTCGAGCAGTGGCTTGGAGTGCGCCAGGCGGTGCGCCCCGGGATCACGGGCCTCTGGCAGATCAATGGTCGCAGTCTGCTGCCGCTGCCGGGATGGATCCGCTATGACATGGAATATGTGCAGAGGCGAAGCGCGATGCTTGACGCCAAGATACTCGTTCTAACGCCGCTCGTAGTGCTCACTGGGCGAGGGGCGGTCTGATCCGCCCCGAAGAGCCCCCCATGCGAGCGGCCAAGAAGAACTGCAGGAGGACTTAACGTGGGATCGGATGGTGTGTATCCGAAGGTTTCGGCTGCGCTCAGCGAGGTGCTGGGCATGGACGAGGATGAGATCAGTCCGGACTCGAAGCTGACCGGCGACCTCGAGGCTTCCTCCCTCGACGTTGTCGATTTCCTGTTCCAGATGAAGAAGGCCTTCGGGATCGAGCTGACCCTGGCGGAGGTGCGGAAGGAACTCGCCGCCGACGCCGGGAGCGATCAGGGAGAGTCCCAGGCAGAGGCCGGGGAGCAGTGGGACGACGCCCTCTTCGACGAGGTGACGGTTCGGGACGTGGTAGGCTGGGTTGAGAGCCGAATCTCGGCCTGATCCCTTTCTCTGGAGTGTGTCGTGCCCCGCAGATGGCAGGTTGCGTTGCCGGCCTGCCCATCGAGTAGGAGGAGGTCGGCCGGATGCAGTTCCCTGCTGGCGGTGTCGGCAGCATAGGGGTAGACATCCTCGAGCTGGACCGTTTCAACGCCTTCCTTGCCCGGAATGAGGAGCATCTATGCGAGATCTTCACGCGGCAGGAGCTGGCGGCCGCCGACGCAGGCAGACAGCGCAATCTCTACCTCGCGACGCGATGGGCCCTCAAGGAGGCGGTCCTCAAGGCTCTGGGGACGGGCTGGAGAGGCGATGTCGAGTGGACCGATGTGGAGGCGGTCGGGGCCTTGTTCGAGCCGAGGATTGTGCTTCGCGGGGCCGCTAAGCGAGCTGCCGAGCGCAGCGGGGTCAACTGTGCCATCGGCTCAGCATCCAGCAGTGCCGGCACGGTGCTTGCGCTGGCTGCACTGACTCGAGCCGGTGGCTCTCACAGGCCTTGAGGGACCCGTGCGATTCTATCTCGTCGACCGAATTCTGGAAGTGCAGCCCCGCCAGCGGATCCGGGCCCTGAAGCTCGCCTCGAGCAATGATCTGGTGGTCGAAGAGCATCCGACGGCCGGGTCCGTTCTCTCCCCCATCCTCATCATCGAGTCGCTTGCGCAGACCAGCGCGTGGTTGATTCTGGCGACGAGCGACTTCGCCCAGCGGGGGGTTCTTGCTGGCCTTCGACACATCGAGTTCGGTGCGCCCGCTCCCCTGGGCAGTCGGCTCGACCTGATGTCCGAGGTGGACTCCTGGTCGGACGAGGCGGTTGTCTTCAACGTCGAGGCATCCCACAACGGCGCGTCAGTCGTGCGAATCGAGGGAGCTCTGTGCTTCCTCATAGGTGCTGAACAGCTCGAGGATCCGAAGCAGACGAAGGCCCACTACGAGGCGCTCTTCTCAGAAGAGGAGCCAGCGGATGGCCTATCGTATCGGCCCGCAGCTCGCACTCTATCCGAAGCGCCTCAGTGGATCCCATACGATGCACTGGGCGAGGTGGTTCCAGGAGTCGAGGGCAGCGCTGTGAAGTCAATCGTGATGGCTGATCCCATCTTCGGCACTCACTTCCCCCGCCTGGCAGTCGTGCCAGGAGTGCTCCTGATGCAGAGCATAGTCAGCCTCGCGCGGCAAGTACTGCCGCCGAGCTGCAACTGCAGCACTCAGTGGCAGCTGAACGCAATCCACGGAGCCAGGTTCCAGAAGTGCGTGTGCCCTGGCGACGAGCTGGTGCTGCGAGTGCGCGTGCGTGATCAGAGCGAAGGTGCAGCGATCCTCAGTGGTGTCGGGGAGGTCGGTGGCGCTCCGGCGGTGACTCTACGGCGCCTCGCCTTCTCACGAGTCAGGCTGGATTCGTCCACCTGCGTCCGGTGAGCTGTCTGGCGCCGGCAGTGCGGGACCGCCTGATTGGGCTGCGCGGCCCTAGACAGCCTAGGTGATGTTGTAGCCAGCGTCCACGTACACGACTTGTCCTGTGATGCCCCGCGCCAGGTCGCTGCAGAGAAACGCGACGACGTCTCCCACCTCATCGGTAGTGACGTTTCGCCGCAGCGGAGTACGCTCGGCTGAGGCCCTGAGCATCCTGTCGAAGTCCGGGAAGGCGGCCGAGGCGAGAGTCTCGACCGGCCCCGGCGAGACCGCGTTCACCCGGATCCCCGCCGGACCCAGCTCCGCCGCCAAGTACCGCACTGCCGACTCGAGTCCTGCCTTGGCCACCCCCATGATGTTGTAGCTCGGCATCGCGCGCTGTGACCCGAGGTAGGTCACGGTTACCATGCTCCCCGACCGCCCCTCCATGAGGCGGCTGGCATGGCGGCAGACAGCAATGAACGAGTACACGCTTGCGTCGTTGGCCGCGGCGAAGTGATCTCGTGGCGTCTTGCTGATTCCCCCGCGCAGGTCCTCGACGTGGGCCCAGGCGATGGAATGGACCAGGATGTCGAGAGACTCCCACTGCTTGCGGATCTGGCCGAACATGGACTCGACCTGTTCGTCCTCCGTGACATCACATCCGATGACCAGCTTCGAGCCGATTGACTCGGCCAGTTTCTCCGCTCGCCGCTGGGCGCGCCCTCGTTCGTCGGGGAGGTAGGACAGGGCGATTTCGGCCCCTGCTCTGGATAGGCTCTCAGCGATGCCCCACGCTATGCTCCTGTCGTTCGCAACTCCCATGACCATCGCCCGGCGCTGCTGCAAATCGATCATCCGCCCTCCGCTCCTCTCATTCTACCGACCCCATCGCGGCCGCCGCAGCATCGACGATCCCATGGCCGAAGTACTTGTCCCGGCCGGGCGCTCCTAGGTCCTTGGCCGTTGCCGTAAGCTGGGAGCGCACCTGAGCGTGGCTCCATTCCCCGTGGGCCGCCCACACCAGAGCTGCCGCGCCCGTCACGTGCGGGCACGCCATGGAGGTGCCGCTTAGGTAGTCGTATAGCTGGTGGTAGCCATAGGGCGACTCGTTCAGGCGGACGGGATGGTCAGGCATGACCGACAGGACGCCCACGCCGGGAGCGCAGAGCTCCAGTTTGCTGGCGTAGTTGCTGAACGAGGCGCGCCGATCGGCCTCGTCGGTCGCTCCCACCGCGATGACACTCGAATAGCGGGCTGGGACGTCGAGCCAACTCAGGCCTTCATTGCCTGCCGCCGCCACTAGCAGCACTCCTGACCTGTAGGCCGTGTCGCATGCTCGCCTTAACGTGCGGCTCACGAAGGGGCTGCCGAGGCTCATGTTCACGATATCGACGTCGTAGTCGGCCGCCACGTCGAGCGCTGCCACGATGTCGCTCATGTGGCCCACACCTTCGCGGTCGAGCGACTTCGCGATGTAGAGCTCGATGCGCGGCACCCCATCCGTGTTGGCGCCGCCCCAGTTCGGGCCATCGTCAACGGCGGCTATGATGCCAGCGACGTGAGTGCCGTGTCCGTTGTCGTCCAATGGGTCCCAGTCCTTGTTGACGAAGTCGTACCCGAGGACGTAGTTTTCGGCGAGGTCCGGGTGGGTGTAGTCAATGCCGGTGTCGATGATCCCTACCTTGATGCTCTCCCCCATGTTAGGTGGCGGCCCGTCAGGGGTCCCAAGCCAGACTGAGGGCGCGCCTATTCGCACCACTCCCCACGGCAGGATCTCGACGCCGGGGTCAAATAGGGGCAGGAGGGCGCCGCTGTCCTGGAGGCGGCGGTACTCAGGCGCCACCCGCGAGCCGGTCGCGTATACCGGGTAATCGGGCTCAACGTACAGCACACCCGGCTGACGGCGCAGCACCGATACCATTGACCGAGGGACTCGCGCGGCCACTGCTGGCACCAGACCGTAGACGTACTCCACGCGGCCGCCGACCGCCCGAACCGCGGCCACGTTGGGTGTCTTCCGGAAGCCTATGAGGACCTTCTCTCGGTTCGCCGATGCCGCCTCCGATCCGCTGTGACACAACGCAATCGCGGCAAGGCACAGGGCCCCGATCTTCAGCCAGTCCCGAATCATACGTCGCTCACGACCCATGGCATCCCCTCCAGACGAGATCAGTCTCCGCTCTCTGGCTCGCGTTTCGCCGGTGCACAACTGCTTCCTTGTGATTGACATCCCGAGAAACCGCGGTCCTGTTGTCGCACACCCAACTCGGAAGCGAGTCAGTCCGATGTACGTGTGCTACGGGGAAACGTAGGAGGCACGGATGACAGCAAGCCGACGAAGCGGCAGGAAAGCCTGCCCAGCTGGTGGCGACCTGGGGAACCACACGACGGTGGATGTGGGGCGGGATGCCTGCTAGTGAGCAAGGCCGAAGGCACGCGCGATGTAGGCCGCCATCTGATCTCTGGTGCAGGGATACTCCGGACGGTAGAGGCCATCCGGGTACCCGGTTACGATCTTGAGCCGCGCCAGGTGTTCGACATGTCTGTGACACCAGGCCCACTCAGTCGCAGGCGCCACGTCGGCAAAGGTGGGCTCGCCCTGTGGCTCCGGCGGCGCGGTGCCTGGCCCCAGGAGGGAGCGGGATACGAAGACGGCCATCTGTGCGCGGTCGACGTCCGCGCCGGGTCGGTAGAGCCCATCGGGGTAGCCGGTCACCACCCCTTGTGCTCTCGCATATTCCACGTGACGGAAGGCCCAGTGATTGACGGGGACGTCTGCGAACGATGCCTGAGCCGGCCCGGTTGGGACCTCCGCGTCGCTGCCGGCCAGCCCGCGTGCTATGAAGGCTGCCATCTGGTCTCGCGTGACCCGGAGCTCTGGGCGGTAGGTCCCGTCGGGGTAACCGGCAACAACGTCTGCACTGAGGCAGGCGAGAATGGGACCGAATGCCCAGTGATCGAATGGGATATCTGCCATTCCGTCAGGGCTCACAACGACATATGTCGGGCTGGGGCTCAACAGCACGCGCTCCGTGTCTGCCAGCAGCGGATCGCCCACCATGTCCATGAGGGCGACGCTGGTGCGACCCGTCATGTCGCGGAGATCGAACTCGGCATCCTCCGAGGCCCACAAAGCGTAGATAGCAAGGTCTTGATCGGTAACAAACCGGTATCCGGTGAAGGGCTCCGGGAGGGGCAAGGTGTCTGCGCGTACAGCGGCAGCGAGCAGAGAGATCAGTGTCCGATAGGCGTGGTAGCCCATCTTGGGCTGCAGAGACTCTGTTACGAGGCCGCAGTACGGCTCAGAGACCCGCTCCACACTGTTGTCGATGAACTGATGGTAGGCCTGTCCGAGCACGATCCCGGTCGCGAGTGAGCCGATCATGAGCTGTGTGGTCTGCTGGGAGAGGGCCAGGTCATCTGACAGGTATGGGTTGAGCTCCGTGTATATCAGGGGGAGCTCGCCGCCACCGTGGGTGAGCATCTGGTCCACGTAGGCCCATGCAATGTCGGCGGCCAGCTCGCCCCGGGCGCTGGTCCCGAGCACATTCCCGGCGAGAGCATCTGTGTGTGGAAGGACAGCAAGCGCCTGTCGATAGAAGTCGACGCGGTCCCAGACCCTGAATTGCGGCGCATCGAAGATCGCCTGTATCTCGTCGATCGTCACAGGATGGCCCCACATGCGAGAGGCGAAGTCAACGACGAACTCGTGCTGTGAGGGATCATCGAGTCGATCGGCGATGACCATAGCTTTGACTGTGCCGAGAGGAATCGCCCCCATGGCCACAGTGGCGGCCGGATCCGCGTCGTGGATGGCGGCGGCCGCCAGTCGAACCATGGCGGCATAGGAGTGGGCGTTCCCCGCCCAACTCCAGGGCTCGCTCGCCTCATTGTCGATCAGCCAGACGGCCGCGACGTCACCATAGCGGCGGACGGCTTCCCGCACGAAGAGGTAATAGGGCTCATCACCGCGAATCGGCTCGTCTGGCCCGGGCAGGATCCGGGGCGGGCAGTCAGCACTGCGGTCGCCGTCTGCTGTCAGCAGGCTCACGTCTGTGGCCCATCCAGCGAGCCCGGAGTTCAGGAGGACGAGCGCTCGCGCGCCCGTCTCGCGGTAGGCGTCAAAGACTTCGTCTGTCTCGCTCCAGTCCCAGTGTTGGGGACCGGTCGGCTGGATGTCGCTCCACCGAACGACCGGCCGGAAGTGCGTGACGCCCAAGCCACGGACGAGGCCCGCGACGACCCGCGGCTCGTCGATGTCGCCCGTCGCGAGGCCTGTCAGCCCCCAGTAGTGGCCAGTCACAGGCGCCGCGGGCCGCTCGACGGCGGCCGATGTGGGCGGCTCGGCGGTCAATAGCAGCCCTATGACGGCTAGGCCGGTCAGAGACAGCCGTGGTAGCCTCGGAGCCACCTGTGATCCAGCCGGTTGCGACTGTCTGTCCCTCCCGCCGGCACGGCCGCTGCTCGTTCCCCGAATGAGTAGCCAGTGCATGGAGTGAGGTCCCCGCGCCACCTCTATTAGTACTTATTCCATAGGGGAGACTGAGCAAGGGACACATCCGGCGGCGGGAGGTAACGCCCCTCGGCCGTCGAAAGAAGAAGACGGGTACCAGCAGTGCCAGTCGATGAGACGAGTTACGGACGGTCGTCCGAGACAGATGCCTGCGGCACACCAGGTTCGCTCTGCCAATCAGGTCCGGCAGAGCGAACTATCTCTACGGCCGACGTGGTGGACGTGAAGAACCTCATCCGAACTTGGGGCCACAGGCCCGAGGCGCACACGAATGTCTGAAGCCGAGGCGGCCACGCAGGCGCGCGTCCTCGTTATCGGCCTCGATGGGGCCACCTTCGCGCTCCTCGATGGTTGGATGGAGCGCGGGCTGATGCCTAACCTTCGACGGTTGACCGGTGAAGGCTCGCGAGCTGTGCTGCGCTCGGTCATGCCGCCGGTCACCGCTCCGGCGTGGACGTCCTTTGCCACTGGCGTCAGGCCTGGAAAGCACGGGGTATTCGACTTCGCGAAGCGTCAGCCTGACCGCCCCGCCCGCCGCATAGTCAGCTCGAGAGACGTGCAGGTCCCCACGATGTGGGACCTGCTCGACGACGCCGATCTGGCTACCGCGCTGATCAACGTGCCCGTCACCTATCCTCTGTCAGACCGCACTTCGTTCGGTATCTCGGACATGCTCACGCCCAGCACTGACGTGCAGTTCACGAACCCTCCATCCCTCTATGAGGAGCTGCGGCCCCAACTTGGCGAGTACATTATCGATGCGCCGCCCAACCATCTCAAAGGACGCCAGGCGATAGCGCCCTTCCTCGACGCGCTGGAGAAGTGCACGCGGCAGCGCACCAGGTACACCGTCCACTTGCTCAAGACCCGCGAGTGGGATTTCTCGATGGTGGTCTTTGTGGGAACCGATCGACTTCAGCATGTGCTGTGGGATGTGCTGTCCGGTCAGTTCAAGCTCTACCCGCGGACGGCCGAACTGGAGCGGTACAAGGAGAGAGCAGAGAGCTTCATGTCGCTGCTTGACGAGTGTATCGGCGACATCGTGGGCGCCCGCCCGGCGGAGACCGACGTCTTCTTCGTGTCCGATCACGGCTTCGGTCCGCTGCTGCGCAAGTTCAGGGTGAACAAGTGGCTGGCGCAGGAGGGCTTGCTCACACCTTCGCGACGCCGCGGCAGGGTCGGCCGGTTGGTTGCTTCCGCAGATGTCCTGCGCTTACGGCATCGCGTGGCGCGTCTGCTGGCACGTGGGAAGATATCTGGAGCGACGCCGTTCTGGCGTTGGATCAACTGGTCCAGGACACGCGCCTACGCCGCATCCACAACGGAGATGGGCATCTACGTGAACCTCCGAGGGCGAGAGCCGAACGGCATCGTGGCGCCAGGCGAGGAGTATGAGAAGGTGCGGGACAGCATTCTGGCAGGTCTGCGGCGGCTGCGACATCCGGAGAGTGGGCGACCCTTGCTCACTATGGCCTGCCGGCGCGAGGAGATCTTCGACGGCTCGCACCTGGAGGATGCTCCAGACATTGTCTACGTCCTGGAGGACGGAGCGTGCACCGCGGACCTGCGGCTGGAGGGACCCCTCTTCGAGAGAGCCACTTGGAGAACAGGGACAGGTATGCACCGCTTCGACGGCATCCTGATCGCCTGCGGCCCCAACATCCAGCGGGGCAAGCGACTGCCGGAAGCCGAGATCATCGACGTCGCTCCCACCATCCTCAAGCTCTTCCATGTGCCCGTTCCCGGCCACATGGATGGGCGCGTCCTGCATCCCCTGCTCACGCAGGCCACCGGATGCGTGCCGGTCAGGGACGGGGAGGACGACGAACGGCCTCCTCCAGACAGGGAGAGGCCGGGACCGGACCGCCGCGAGGAAAGCCCGTACTCGGAGGAGGAGACGCGCCAGGTGGAAGAGCGGCTCAGGGGTCTGGGATACCTTTAGGCCATGCGTGCGGTCGTATGGCGCCGGCATCTGGCCTCGGAGCCCCGTCGGTCTCGTGAAGGTCTTCCCGGCAAGGATGTCGAACTACCCGTTCGATAAGGGCATTCCGAGCAGTCTTGCGCCGGGAACACGCAGTGCAGCCGCGGTCCTCCCCATGATGCTCGAGCTCGCGAGAAGCCCGGGCCACGCGGTCCGAGCCAAGTCCGGAGAGTGCGATTATGGGCGGCCCCAAGAAGCGCTTCACTTCGATTCTGCAGGGAGTGGTCTGCTGCATGCTGCCGCTCGCGTTCGCCGCGGGTGCCGCATGCGCTGAAGAGCAAGCGCCTGTCGCCGCTGAGCGACCGGTTCCACCTCCCCAGTCGTTCCCCGCGCCAGCCGCACCGGCAGCCACCACACCTGCGGTACCGGCAGATGTCGACGGGCCCAGGCTGATCTTTGGCGAGTACCGCATCCAGCCAGGCGACAGGCTCCATATGTCGGTCTGGGGCGAGCCCAGCCTTGCCACCGATACCATTGTGATGACCCATGGGCAGGTTCCCTTCCCACTCCTGGGCGAGTTGGGGGCGGCCGGCAAGACCGTGGCCGAGCTGACCGAAGAGGTGCGAAAGGGGTACCTGCGTTACTACAGGGACCCGCGGGTGTCGGTCCTCGTCACGCCCGTTGTGTGGCCAAGCGTGTATGTTCATGGCAATGTCAGAAATCCCGGCCCGGTTGAATACTCGACTGGACGGCGACTGCTTGACTACATCGGTCTAGCTGGCGGCTTCGCCTCGGACGCGGATCTCTCGGGGATCGGCATCGTCTCACACGAGAACGGCGTGACACTGAAGACAACCATGGACATGAGCGCAGTGTCTTCGGAAGGTCAGAGTGTGCCGAATCCGATACTGAAGCCGGGTGACACCGTCTGGGTGGGCCGGGCACTTCCGGTCGCTGTGCTGGGCGCGGTTAACAGGCCTGGCGCCACCGACTACCACCACGGTCTGCGACTCAGTGACTATGTGGGGCTGGCCGGGGGTCCGACGAATCGAGCCGAACTCGGGAAGACCGCGGTGAAGCACACGGCCCGGGACGGCACCAGTGCCGTCCTCCATGTCGACCTGGGGGCCGCCGTGGGGCAGCCAGATGATCCCGAGCTGAACCCAGTGCTCGCGCCGGGCGATACCGTGACAGTGCCGGAGCGTTTCCTGGCCGGCACTCTCGAGTGGAGTGACGTCCTGCGAGCCGCTGTGGGGATCTTCATCTGGAGGTAGCACGACTCCCTGAGGCGCCTGCCAACCGAATGGGCATCTGCCGCTCGACGTTCGATTGACGAAGGCTGAGACGGTCTGTGAATCTAGCGCACTGTGGGCAAGCTGCGCACCCCGAAGCAGGAACATGGCTACTGGACCTGACCAAGATCGGGAACTGAGCCCGAGAGATCATCTGCGCCGCGCCCTGCGTACCCTTGCCAAGCGGCGTAGATTGGCGACGAGAACGGCGATCGTCGTGCTGGCTGCGATCGTCCTTTCCACGCTGATGGTGACGCCCAAGTACAGGGCCTCCGCCAGCCTGTATGTCCGCATGGAACAGGCGCCTGTTGACCCCCTGAGCCAGGATAGTGTCAGGTCGTCTCGGCTGGGCACCGTAAGCCCTCTCGCTGTCATGAACAGCTACGTCGAGACCTTGCTGAGCCGCACGACCGCGGAACGAGTGGTACAGGACCTCGAGTTGGATACGCTTCCGCCGCCGAACGCGCTTCGCGACCGCATGAAGCGCGCAGTGACCGGGGCAGTCTCCAGCATCCTCTCGCTTGTCACCCGTACCATGGCCGGGGGCGTTCAGGAAGCCCCAGAGGACAGATTCCGCGAGACGGTTGACGATCTCCGGACTCTCGTCTCGGCGGAGATCGACCAGGACACGGAGCTGATCCTGATAACAGCGCTGCATCCTGATCGCCAGCTCGCGCAGTCCATATGCCAGCAGATGGCTGACATCCTGGTCATGCGGGCGACCACTATGACGCGAGCCGATGCCGCGAGCGCCTACGAGGCGGTTGCGGCAGCACTTCCGGCAACCGCGTCTCGCTTGGAGGAGACCGAACGAGCGCTGTCGGAGTTCAAGCGGGA
This sequence comes from Candidatus Hebobacteria bacterium, assembly GCA_029821885.1. Lineage (GTDB taxonomy): Bacteria > Armatimonadota > Hebobacteria > Hebobacterales > Hebobacteraceae > Hebobacterum. The sequence goes on along the minus strand of JALGXV010000024.1, from coordinate 25,954 downwards.
AGAGGGCATTGTCACCCTCACGGATGAGCAACAGCGCCAGATGGAGCAACTCGGCAATCTCGAAATGCAGCACCTGCAGGCGAAGGCCGCACTGGAGGAGACCGAGGCGCGCCTGGCTACTGTGCACCAGTCGCTCGCCAGCCACGGAGAGCCCGTCACACTGACAGAGGTGTTGACAGAGAGCCCCGAGGTCCGACAGATAGAGAGCGACCTCTACCAGAGGGAGCAGCAACTGGCTGCTCTGTTGTCGACGCACACGGAGGAGCATCCCGAGGTCGTCCGGCTCAAATCGCAGATTGATGCTGCTCAGCAGCGTCTGGCGCGCGAAGTCGAGCGCGTTGCTGTCGCCGAGACAAGAGGACTGTCGCCGGAGTACGAGACATTGGCGCAGCTGCTCGTCTCGCTGGAGGGCGACCGCATGGGAATGCAGGCCCGCAGAGAGGCCATTGTCAGACTCCTGGCCGACTCGCGCGCTCAGCTGGCCCGCTTGCCAGCTAAGGAGCGGCGGCTGCAGGAGTTGACGCGAGAGCAGCGGGCAGCATCGAAGAGCCACATGCAGCTAGTCGAGCGGGCCGACGAGTTGCGCCTGGCAAGTCAGATGGGCGGACCGCCCGTTGCCATCAGCGTGATCGACCCGCCCAGACTTCCCAAGGGTGTTTGGGATATCGCTTCGCCGCCCTATCTGGTGGTGTTGATCCTAGGGCCGGTGCTCGCCGTTTTGATCGGCCTGACGGGGGCCTTCGTAGTGGAGTACTTCGACGATACCCTTGGCACGCCGGAGGAGGTGGCCGATCGGCTTGCGCTGCCGGTCCTTGTCTCCTATGCGAAGGGCCATGACGCGTTCGCGCGGCTTCGCGACGAGGTGTGGGTGAGAGGTGACGGGAGCTTCCCGAAGGTGCTCCTGGTGGCGAGCGCCCGCAGGGGCGAGGGCACGACGTCTGTCGTCGCTGGCCTCGCGGAAGCGCTGGCCGACGCACTGCCGGACGAGACCATTCTCACCGTGGACGCCAACCTGCGGTCCCCCAGGCTGCACGAGCTGTTCGGGGCAAGCGTGTCTCCGGGGCTCAGTGACATCCTGCTCGGGAGGTCGGACCTCCAGAGCGCCGTTCAGGGCACTGACACGGGCAACATCGTGCTGCTGGCGGCGGGCAAGGACGCTCAGAACGCCTGCATGCTCCTGACTTCCGATGCCATGGGCAGCGCAGTCGAGAGCATGCGAGCCCGCGCGGCGGTCGTTCTCATGGACGCGCCCCCGATCGAAGACAGTCCTGAGGTACAGGCCCTGGCGAGGACGTCGGACAAGGTGTTGATGGCAGTGCGTGCGGACCAGACTGATCGGACAGCAGCTCAGAACGCGCGGGACCTGCTCGCCGGCCCGGACGGTGATACGATTCTGGGCGTCGTGCTCAACGACGTTAGGTTCGACTGAGCAGACCCCAACTGCCCCCCCGTGTGCTGCGTCTGGCGGCTTCCCCCTCGGCCGAACGACTATTGCTCGGAGTCTGCCTCGACGAAGATGGGATCGGCCGTCAAGTCAAGCATCAATGACCCGCCAACGGTCGAGCGCCGCTCCTCGCGTCCATTGAGGTAGGTGATGAGGACGCTGGGACGACCTGTCTCCAGGCGGAGTCGTGCCCCGTGATCGGCCCACAGCACCCACAACGGCTGCCCCTGCCTCTGGAATTGCAGGCCGTGGCCTGCAGGGACATTTGGGGATTCGCCATACTCGACATCGTCCAGCTTCCGGACAACTAGCTGGTAGGCACGGAATGCGGGCTTCCGACGCCCGCCGATGGTGACTAGGCCCATCCTGTTGAACCGCTCTCCCTGGTCATCCATCTCGGTCAGGCCGAGCCAGAACACCCGCTCGACACCACTGGCCAAGGCAAGCGCGACTCGCTTCACCACCTCTTGGGCCTGCACCTGTTCGTTGTGCGAGACGACCAGGGGGTCCGGTCCACCGACCTCCGTCGCCCAGATGGGCTTCTCGCACCCGTTCTCTCTCATCTTGCCGCGCAGCCACTCGACGCGAAGAGGTATGGTCTCGTAGCTGTGGTAGAGGTGGATGTCCACGATGTCGAAGTAGTCCCTCCCGTTCGCGAACACGTCGTCTACGAAGGCCAGACTGCGGCGCAGTCCGGCCTCCACCTCTGATGTGTCACGGCCGCGGATCTCACCGAAACCTAGCTGCCGCGCTATCTCGCCCTTGCTTTCTCCGGCGTCGAGGAGGGCCCCAGCCGTCATTGTCTGGCTCGTGAAGCCGCCGACGGCGATCTTTGCGCCAGGATCGGCGGACCGAACAGCCCGGTGCGCGGTCCGCAGCAGCGCGAGGTAGTCCCCAGAAGTGCCCGCCCACCAGTGGCGACTCTCCATCTCGTTCTCGATTTGCCAGCAGTCGACGACGCCTCGACCGCGGCTCGCGATCCCGTGGACGAACTGGTAATAGGCGTCTAGGTCGCGAGGGGGCACGGTGGCCTTCTCCCGCACCTCGACAGCCATCTGACGGCCGGCCCAGGGGCTCTTCGCCTCCAGAGTCACCATCGCTCGCATCCCGGGCCTGGTGCGAGCCTGAGATGCCACAGCCTCCGCGACCTTGTCCCAGTTGTGCGAGCTCGGGCGCGGCTGTACTTGGCTCCAGGTCACTGGCACCCGGATCCAGCCCACTCCCAGATCGCCAAGCAGTCTGGTTGACCCCGGGACGTTGGTGCGGCCGACCACGCCGAACCGATAGTTCATCTGGCCTGCAGCCTGGGCAACACCCGTGTCCTCGGGTCCGGTCCACACACGAGGGCCGGTGCGCTTGCAGCTTGCGGTGGCAACTGCGGCCAGTGCCCCAACGACGATAAGTGACCTCCAGGCTCTCATCCCAACTCCTTCTGACCAGCGTTGCCCAGGACGTTGGTCTGCCGTATGTTCGCCTCTGCTTCGACTCCTCGGCCCCGCGGACTGCCCGCTGGCGGGCAGGGAAGAAGATCGAGTCCGGCCACGCGCCGACAGGGCCACCATAGCGAGACGATGCGCGGCGTCGAGCAGGTTCGCCGCGACGGCCGCCATCTATCGTCCATCAGCGGGTGCCCTCCAGGTCCATCGATGGAAGGTGACTTGCATGCTGTCGAAGACCTGCACGTCGCTCTCTCGCCTCGGTGGTTCGGTCCCGACTCCGACTGCCGGGCGGCACGTTCTCCTATGCTGCCGCGTGGAGCGGCTGTTCCTCTTCCGGCGAGGCGGGGCCCGCAGTGCTGTGAAGAGCTGCGCGCGTTCCCTCGTCCCGCGTGACGCGGAGCACGACCACTGACAATGCCATTAACATCCAGAAGGGCTGGTCGTGAAGAGTATTGCAGGTACTGGAGAAGACGGCATACCCCAGAAAGGCGGCGAGAAGACCCGCGACGATCCCTCGCCACTGCTCGTCGCCTGCCCCGCGCAGCGCCTTCACGTACGACACTCCCACCGCGATCACGAGCGTGAGCAGAGAGATCAGACCAAAGATCCCGCCCTCCGCCCACATCTGGACGTAGATGTTGTGGCAGTAGTAGGGCGACATGAGGGCCGGTGAGACCCGGTACCAGGAGTACAGTGAAGGGAAGTTGTCCGTGCCGACCCCAATGATGGGGTGATCCTGCATCATCCGGAAGGCCATCTGCCAGTATCCCCAGCGCTGGTCCTGCTTCAGGTCCTCCAGCGAAATGCCACCGCGGAACTGCGGGATGAACTGATCCGCAACGGGGAAGACGGCGATAGCGCCGATCACGATGAGCGCCAGCACGAACCAGCGAATCCGGATGCGCGACAGCAGCAGCAGCACGAGCATCGTCACCGATAGGCCCATGACGCCCCCCCGCGAGCCCGTGTGTATCACGTTGTAGATGATGAGACCCGCCAGGGGCCCGAGCGCCAGCCACACGTACCAGCGACGTATCGCCAGCGCACACCCACCTACGATGCCGAACAGGACGGCCATGTATCCGCCCATGAAGTTGTAGTCGATGAAGACCGTGATGATCCTCAGCGCGAAGGGGCCGCCGCCCTCCGAGCTTGCCAGCCCCGGCGGCAGACTACGGTCCTGTCCCAAGATGTGCCAGAGGTACTCGTGCGTCCGCGACTCCCACACTCCAAGCAGACACACCACGAGGCCCGTTAACACCAGGAACCCGACGGCCACCTCCACCTGTCGCCTTCTCTGCACCAACGCCAGTATCAGTATGTACATCCCGAACAAGGCCGAGAGGCGGATCAGGCTGAGCGCGCTGCGCGGAAGATCGTAGGCGTTCAACAGGGAGAGGAAGTTGACCAGCAGGAACAGCAGGATAAGAACTGTAACTGGGCTCTCCGTCCACACTGCGACCAGGTCGCGATCCTTGCGCAGCAGGGCGCGTGCCACCCAGGCGATAGCCAGAGCGCCGACGAAGAGCTTTGTGAGGTCGAGAGTCCCCGTCTCGTTCAGCCAGGTCAGGCGGCCGAGCGGCACGATCAGGAAGATGCCCAGTGCCGTCCACTCCAGACGGCGGGCAGCATGCCAGGCTAGGACGGCAGCCAGCCACAGACCGATCGCCACGGGCGGCGACCAGGCGAAGACAAGGCCGTAGAGCAGCATCGCAACGGCGAGCACGGCCCACAGACCTGCGCGCCGAACGATGCCGGAATGTCGCCTGGGCCAGTACCCGACTGCCACTTATTGCTTCCTTCTCGCACGCCGACGGATCCGGAGGCGGCGCGCAGTTAGCAGGGCATACCAGCCATATCGGCCCGAGAGATACGTCCGGATGGCGAGCTCGGCTGCATCTGGGCTATCGCTCTGGATGCGGTCGCAGTTGAACCTGCCCAGCGAGAACAGGTCGCACCCCGGAAGGTTGCCGATCGGGTCCATAGTCCAGGCCGAGCTGAACCCGGCCTCTGCCACAGCATCGGCGGACACTTGATCGAACTCTCCGAATGGATAGGCGAAGCTGGTCACGGAACAGCCCGTTCTGTCCTGTAGAATGCGCCGACTCTCAGCGATCTCCTCCCGTCTGGCTGCTTCCGCCAGCGCTGGCAGGTGCGCGTGTGAGACGCTGTGCCCCCCGATCTCCCATCCCTGATCGGCGAGGAGCCGGATGTCCTCCCACGACATCATGTCCATCTCGGGAATTCCGGGAGCGCGGTCCCACCCACAGACCTTGCCGACATATCCGGCCGCGCAGAACACGGTTGCCGCGAAGCCGAACTCGGCGAGGACAGGGAGCGCTGTCTCACTCACCGAGCGGAGCCCATCGTCGAAGGTGAGGACGACGGCACGTTCCCCAATCCGTGCCCGTCCGGCCAAAGCGGCGCCAGCTTCCCGGGCCGTCAGAGCTTGGTACCCGTGGGATGCCAGCCACTCTATCTGGGCGCGGAAGTGCGAGAGCGGGAAGGACACCGGTGAGCCCGACTCATCGATGGAGTGGTAGGCGAGGGCAGGCAGGCAGGAGCGTCGCCCGTCTACTCCGGGCCGCACGAGGACCCTAAGCAGCCATCGCTTGAGCACAGCTCTCATGGGAGGCGCCCCTTGGTGCGAACATCTTCAGCCTGCTGATGGAACCGCCGCTTACGAGAGGATGCCTGACGCTGATGCCGACGGCCTGCAACTGATCCCAGTCGTGCCCCCAGCATATCGTGCAGCATCCATCCAGCCGGGGACAGATCGTCGAGCGCGAGCACTGAGTGGTGCAGCCGCCCGCGGAGCTCGAGTAGGTTCCGCCAGATGCTGCCGCGTCGCTCGCGGTGCGCCCGCCAGGTTGCCGCCAGATGAGCGCGCAAGTGGACCCATCTCAGGCCCGACCGGTAATGGTCGGGAACCGTCGGCGAAAGGCCCAGACAGTCGCAGTAGTAGAGCCAGGCCATGTCGATCCCGGCGATCGCAGCTAGTGAGTCTCCCTGGCCCCATCGAGGGTTGAGGTCGAGGAGCTTGAGCCGACCGTCCCTACGGTCGTGCTTGAACTCCATGCCCACCAGGCCTCGGTACGCTATGCTGAGGAGGAAATGAGAGGCACGCGCGGCGAGGCCCTCCTGATGCACGCTCACGATGAGGCAGCCGACCCCTCGGCCCGGGGGGCGCATCAGGAGCTTCTGGTGGGTGAACTGGCCGCGCAGAACGCCGTCGCGATCAATGTACGAGACCACGTAGTAGTGATCGCTGTCCGGACCGGGAAGCCACTCCTGCACAAGGTGACGCTGGGAGAACGGTGACGCGCGCTCGTAGGCAGCGCGTAGCTCGACTGCATCGTTGGCGTACAGGAGCTTCTCTCCGGACAGGGCGGCGAGCGCCTCAGGCTGGCGCCAGTCCGGGGAGCGCGCTGGCTTGAGCGCACAGGGGTAGCCCACCTCTGTGGCCACGCGTGCCAGGTCCGACCCATCTTCGATTACCACATGCCTTGGAACATCCAGGCCGTGGCGATCCGCGAGTTCGTAGGTTGTGCCTTTGTCTGTGAGCTCCGACAGCAGCCCCGAAGACGGCTGCACGAAACGGTAGTAGGTCTCCAGACCGGCCCGGTGATCCGCCATGAAGACCACCCAGTCGTCGGCCAGGGGCATCAGAACCGGCCGGCTGCCCAGCTCTCCGGCCAGCGCCGTCAACTCGGTGCGCAACTGAGCGCCCTTTATCCGCGGGTCGGCGCACAGTTGGGGACGGCAGTAGCGGGAAGAGGCAGCGATGCTGGTTCGCGTGTCGAGACCGACGACAGGGACGCCGCGACGGCCCAGACATCGACACACTTCGAGGGCGGAGGAGTCGAGCCCGAGGATGACTGCGGGCGGCCAGCTCATGTCGGATGGCATCGAAGGTGGAGGGCCAGTCACCGCGATGCACCCTCCGAGGAGCTGGAGGGGTGCTCGCCACGCCTTGCCTTGAGTTGCCGCAGGCGCACGGCCCAGCGTGCTCCGAACTGCAGCAGCCGCGAGCGCCGCCTCCGGTGGAATCCCAGCCAATGGACCCTCTCTTCGCGGTCATCAGCCCAACGCATCTTGTAGGGCTGCAGTCCCGGGCCGAGGTCGATGCGGTCCACGCGGGCACGGAAGCCCTCCTGGATCATGTGCGCGAAGAGGTTGAAGCCAGGCGCCGCGCGGCCATATTCCGTATCGTAGGCAGTATCGTAGAACCACAGCGTCCCCGAGTGGAAGAGGGCGAGATGATAGGCGATGATCTGCTGGTGCGAGGAGAGGGTGGTGAGAAGAAGTCCACCGTTCGCGCACACGCGCCGCAGGAAGGCGGCCAGGAACTCCGCCGTTGCATCGCGGCTGAAGAACATTCCCTTGTCCTGAGCGGCCTTCCAGCTTGCCTCACAGACCCGCGACAGATGCGGCAGCACCGCCTCCAGACCCCGTAGGCTCTCTACGCGCTCAACAGGACCCATACCGGCCTTCTCCGCACGCTGCTGAATGCGTCGGAGCCAGTAGCGGAAGCTTCGGCTGCGCGACTCCAGGTACTTCGACCACTCCCGGCCCAGAACCGGTATGAAGGCCACCTGGTTGACGCCGGCGCTGAGGAGAGTCAGGGGGTATCCCTGGAGACTGCTCAGCCGTTCCAGGTGTACGCTTGTGGCCGGCACGCCACGGAGGCTGCAAAGATCCCAACGGTTGGCGTTACCTGCCATTGCCTCGGCGAAACCGGCCAGGCACTGCTCGTGCCGCCGACTCACGATGAGATTGAGGCGGGTAGATAGCGAACGTCCGCGGAAGGGCGCTCCTATGAACTCCAGCACTCGCAGCGAGATCTTCAGGTACCGATACCGGCCGATCGCGAAGGGCGCGATACCGGCGATGCCCTCGTCGTCCTCCGCCACCAGCACGAGCAGCTCACGCCCGCCGTCGAAGTGGTCCCACCAGGTAGTGATCCAGTCGAAGCTGACGAACAGGGAACCATCGCCGGACCGCCTTACCACTTCGTCCCACTGGGGCTCGAGGCTAGACAGCTCCCGCCGAGTCGTCACCTCGCGCACGCGCAGCTGCATTGCCCACTCCGTTCCGCCAAGACCCCCCGGATGACTGGTTGAGCCGATTCCCCGCACCTATGGCAGCGTCAGACACACTGGCACCATACCTCGATGCAAGGCACGCGACCGGCGCGGGAGCAAACCGTAACCTTCGGTTACGTCCCCAGTAGTTGTTCGACACGGAAACCAGGGAATCCTCGGACATGGGCCGATCGGCACGACCGGGATCAGTGTTGCACAGTGGGTGGCGGAGGTATCAGCGCTCGGCGCAGAGCTCTGATGCCTCCTGGCGGGAAGGCTCGAGACAAGACGAACAGCAGCAGGAAGGCGGCCAGTCCGAACCCGGCCGCTATCACCGGTCTCTCCGGTCCGGCCACATAGATCACCAGCCCCATTGCCACTCCAGATGCGGCTATCTTCAGCAGGGATCGCCATACGACGGTCAGCTTGAGTGCCCGGTGTAGTGCGACCAGAGAGAGGCTGAAGAATATCCATTCCGCGCCAATGGTCCCGAGACAGGCCCCGCTCACACCCAAGAGCGGGATGAGCAGCACGTCGAGGACCACATTGGCGATAACGCTGAGCGCAAGGTACCTGACGGCGACCGCCTCTCTGCCCAGAGCGACTAGGCAGAAGAAGAGCAGCGCGTCGGGAGCAGCAGTCACGATGGCGATGGAGATCAGGCGGAGCGCGGCGATGGAAGAGGCGAACTCCGCTCCCACTACGAGGGTGAGAAGTGGGGCCGCGAAGGCCGCTATCATCCCTGCCGCCGGAACCGACACCGCCAGGAAGATCAACAGCAGGTGCTCCAGGGCGGCCCGCAGTTGTTCCATTGCCCTCCTGGCAAGCAGAGAGAGACGGGGGAGAATTGCCGTCCCAACCGTGGTCGACGCTGAGGTAAACTGGATAGCCGCCCTATAGGCGACGGAGAAGATCCCGGCAGCCTCAGCGCTCTGCAGCGCAGCCAGGAGGAATACATCGACTCTGGCGTATGACCGCTTGAGCATGGCTCCGACCCCCAACGGGAGGGAGGCTCGCAGTATCTGTCGCCACCGCACCAGATCCACTGCCAGCTTCGGCCGGACGAAGCGGCGGCAGGCGAAGCTGAAGGCGATCTGGGCCGTCACAAACGGCCCCACTGCGGCGGCCGCCAGAATCCCTGCTACCCCAGCGTCGAGCCGGATGGCCAGCATTGTCAGCGGGACTATCAGCAGACCGTTCGCAGTGCTCATCGCCAGGTTGTACTCGTTTCGCTCGTAGGCAACGAACACGGCGCTCGCGACCGCTCCCCACATGCCCGCTAGCAGCATCAAGACCATCGCGTAGGCGGCTCTCTCCCTGGCCGGCGTCAGAGGGAGGGCGAGCACCACTGCCACCGCGGCCGCGGCCACTACGGCGGCCATCAGCCAGCGCAGAGTGAGAACGCTGCCCAAGTAGGAGGCAGCTCCCTCAGGGTCGCGTCCTATCTCCTTGGCCATGTTGACGCGGAGGCCCCCCGTTAACAGGGGCAGCGCAATGTGCGCGACGGATCGCAGCACTGCCTGTTCGCCGAAGAGCGCTGGACCCAGGTAGCGGGCACTCAGGGCGAGCACCACGATCCCGGCGGCCAGGGAGACGCCATGGGTCATCAGCAGGAAGCCGACGTTCTTCGCAACACGTCTCATCGGAGATCGGCCAGGGGCATCGGTCCCGAGTTGCGCCTCGGCCGGCATGCTGACACAGCTGGACACGGTGGGCTGGCCACAGGAGTCGAGGCCGAGCATCCCCTCCTCCGTGTCTCAGTCTCATTGGGCATCTTCTTGAGGCTCCACAGCAGATGGGTCCTCCGCTCCCTCAATCACGCGGCGAGACCGTATGCCGCATACACACCTGCAACGCTCGATGCGAAGGAGCCGGGGTTTCCCGAGACCGCTGAACCAGTGCAGGCGGGCGAACTTCTCGAACAGCTCCGGTGGGCACCACGAGATGCCGCGACGCCGGCCGCGGCGGAGCCCCCCGGCGATTGCAGCGCACGAACATGCGAGGAAGCCCATGCTGCCGCGCTTGTCAGACCGAGTGTCCACGTCGTAGCTGAGCGCATCAGTGGGACCCACCTGCACAACGTCGTGTATGGCCTCGAGGTAGTGGTCGTTGTACGCTGCCCACATGTAGGCGACGACATCGCCGTGTCTGTCCAGAGCGACATAGCATTCGTCCCCCGCTGCCCACCGCTCGCGCAGCTTGCGGATGCGCCGGCGCCCCAGAGGACGCCCTACTCGGTCGTGGTACTCACGGAGGAGCGGGAGATCCTCGGGGGCGGCCTGCCGCGTCTCGAAGCCGATGGCGCGAGCGATCTCATGCAGCTTCTCGAGGTCCGGATACCATGGCGCCTCATCGACGGTGCCCTCCCAGAACGCCACGTCCTGGGCGTGGTACAGGAAGGCGCGCAGCCTGTGGAGTCGCCAGGCGACCGCCATGTACAGGCGCTTCAGGATACGAGACATAGATCGATTGCCCTCAGGCCAGAAGCAGTCCCAGAAGTCCAGCCCGTCTCGCATACAACCAACACCACGGCCGCCTGTGTCACCGGCGCGCCATCTGACGTCAACTGAGATTGCCGTCCAGTGTCCGGACCTCCCGCCGACGTGCTGCGCGTCATCCAGCGGGAGTTCCGGGATGGCTTCCAGCGCTGCCCCCACCCGTGTGACAGGCCGGCTTGCGATTAGCCGGACGTGCTCTTGTTTTCGCCGCCTCCAGGCGTCGGTCCTGCCGGCGCTCGTCGCGGAGGATGCTGCAGGTCCAGCCGACAGCGGCAGTGCATTAGGATGCCGGCGTGGGAAGGACTCGGCCACGGGGTCGCGCGTCCGGAGGCGGGATGACCGGATTCCGCCACACGATGCGAGGCCGGAGAGAGCCATGCAGGAAAGGGCGGCCCGTCAGAGAACTTCATCATCCGGGGGCGAGCGTCAAGAGCAGGAGTCTCAGCGAGAACGGGCCCGGGGGGCAGCAGTCACGGTCCGATGTGTGGGAAGGGATGCGGTACTGGAAGATCGAGTTCTTCGGGCAACGCCAGGCCGGCTCACTCGATCTGTGCTCGTCGGCCATGGATCGGAGGCGGCAGCGGCTCGCAGCATGCCGGCCAGCCAGAGCGCGAAGGCGGCTGCAGACGCGCCCAGTATCGCAGGTTCCCAAGCCATCCCTTGTCGTTCCCCCAACGGCGTTCGAGGCGGCTGTAGTTGAAGGTTCCACATTTGGGGCGAACCTTCCGAGACATGACGACGCCCAGCGTCTCCGCGCCTGCCACGACATGCGGAGCGGCCGGCGAGGCGGCTCCGAACTCTGTCGGCCTGGTCTCCTCTGGCGCGCCGCGTGGGAAGATGCTCGTCACCCCTTGTTCTCATGTTCCCAGAGCCGCGGGTCACGGCCGACCTGCTCGCGGTGCGTGAGGTGACGGCCCCCGATAGAAGACCGGTCGTCGTCCACGTGTGCGACGGAGGCTCTGCCATCGGCGGCGTCAGCCAGCATCTCTGGTCTCTGGTACCACGGCTTCAGGAGTTCGGGTTCCATGTGAAGGTCGTCTTCCTCGGCGGGGGCGCCACTCTACGGGAGACCGAGGCGCGGGGCATTCCGTCGAGGGCGGTCAAGAAGCGCGGGCGCGGCGACCTGCTTGCGGTGCTTCGGCTGGCTCGAGTCCTGCGCGAACTGCGCGCTTCGGTCGTCCACACCCACACGCTCTCCACCAACTTCTACGGCCGCTTCGCGGCGGTCCTCGCCCGGGTGCCGGTACGGATCACCAGCGTCCACAGCTTCATGGCTGATCTGCTGCAACACGATCCGGCCGGCGGCATCGGGAACCGGTTGCTCTTCTGGCAGAATCAGCTCATGAATCGCTTCGTACATCGAATCGTGGCCGTCTCGCCGGGGGTCCGGGACTGGCTGCTGACAGCCCGCGTGCCGGCGGACCGTATCCGCGTCATCCGCTGCGGGATAGATCTGAACACGCTAGGAGACGCCCTCGGGGCGAGGGAGTTCCTGGGTTTGGAGAGGACGGACTGGGTGATCGGGAACATAGCGAGGGCAGACCCCGTGAAGGACCAGATGGCCCTGCTGGAGGCTGCGATTCCGATGATGTTGAGCGACTCCCCCGTGAAGCTGGCGATTATCGGGGAAGGGCCGGAGAGAGAGAGACTGCAGGCCCGCGTCCGTTCGGCAGGGGTGGGGCAACAGGTGGTCTTGCCCGGGCGGATCCCGGACGCGCGCAGTCTGATGCCAGCCTTCGACGTCTTCGCTCTCTCCTCTCGAGTGGAGGGTGTTCCCCTTGCACTGCTGGAGGCAATGGCGGCGCACCGGCCGGTGGTCGCCACACGAGTAGGGGGCATTCCCGACGTGGTAGAGAACGGCGAGTCGGGGCTGCTCGTCCCCCCGGGCTCTCCCGGCCCTCTGGCAGAGGCGATTGCACGAGTCCGCGCCCGACCAGAGCTCGCCGAGAGACTCGGCGCCGCGGGACGCCTGCGAGTGGAGCAGATGTACGACGTGAACAAGACTGGCGGCGAGATGGCTGACCTGTACCGCGAGCTTCTCGACGAGATTCCCGGGGTGGTGGGCAGATCCGCGGGGGAGAGGGAGTAGCCCGCAGTGAGCACGTCCGGCAGCAGGAGGAAGCTCGCTGTATTCGGTCTGGACGGAGCAGATCTCAACCTGCTGCGACCCTGGCTGGAGGACGGTACGCTTCCCTGTCTCTCCCGGCTCTATCGGGAGGGGTCCTGCGGAGGCTTGGCGTCCACGACGCCGCCGCTCAGTCCCGAGGCCTGGGCCTCGTTCGCCACCGGCAACAACCCCGGCAAGCATGGCATTGTCAACTTCGTGCAACCCATGCCCGGCAGCTATGAGCTTCAGTTCTCCTGCGGCGCTCTACGCCGCGGCACGCCCTTCTGGCGGCTCGCCAGCGACGCTGGCGCGACGGTTGGCGTGGTGAACGTGCCGATGACCTACCCGCCCGAGGAGGTCAATGGGTTCTTCGTCTCCGGGCCCGATGCGCCCGGCGTGCAGGCGCAGTTCACATGGCCCGCACACCTCAAGGGTGACCTCCTGACGGCGGCGGGACCGTACGAGATCCATGGTGACTATTGGGGCAGGACTACGCCGCAGGACTACCTGAGGCGGCTCATCGGGACTGTAGAGAACCATCAGAATGCCTGGCAATACCTGCTGCGACGCTTCGAGCCGGATCTGTTCATAGGCGTCTTTGGTTCGACGGACCGGGCTCAGCACTTCCTGTGGAAGTACGCTGACCCGACGCATGTTGCCGGCGAGGCAGCGGAGCAGTTCGCTGAAGTGAACCCACTGGCCGCCGTCTATGTCGCCGTAGACAAGGCGATCTCCGATTGCCTGTCTCTCATGGGCGATGATGTCATCGCCCTCGTCATGTCCGACCACGGTGCGGGTCCGTGCAGCAAGGTCGTCTATCTGGACCGCTGGTTAGAGAGACATGGACTACTATCCTACCGGGAGAGCGGCCTGAGTTGGCAACGGCGGTTGGTGGAACGAGCCTACGGTCTTGCACGCAGGTCTCTGCCTCGCCGGGTCAAGGACTGGATGAAGACTAAGTGGCATGGGGTCCGCCAGGAGATAGAGAGCTCGATCGTCCGCGACCCGATCGACTGGTCGCACACTCGGGCCTTCTTCCTCGGCACGGAAAGCGCCTACGTCTACCTGAACTCGCAGGACAGGTTCCCCCAGGGCCTGGTGCAGCCCGGCCCTGAGGCGGAGAAGCTCTGCGATAGGATCATCGAAGGCCTGTCGGAGCTGGTGGATCCGGAGACTGGGGAGGCCGTAGTCGATCGGGTCTACCGACGGGAAGAGATCTACCACGGGCAGAGCGAACAGATGGCGCTGCTGCCCGACCTCGTCATCATGTGGCGGAACTCGGAGTACGTGGTAAGGCGCGCGTGGGGAGAGCCCGCGGCCTCCCCCGGCGTCATCGTCGAGAGTGGAATCAAGGTCGGGGAGGCAGCTCGTCTCATGTCGCTGGAGCTCAGCGCGTGCCACCGCCCGGAGGGAATGCTCCTGGCCACAGGCCCTGGCATTCCCGCCGGCGCAGAGATCTCGGGGGCAGGCATCATGGATCTCGCCCCGACTGCGCTTTCTCTGCTCGGCGTTCCCGTGCCGTCGGACATGGACGGTCGCCCGATCGCAGACCTGCTGCCGGCGACGAGTCCTGGAACAGTGGCGAAGGGGACGAGGGGACAGAGCAGTGCAGGCCGCACGGCGGGGTCTCCGGATACCCCCTACAGCGATGCCGAGAGAGAGGAAATGGCACGCCGACTCCGCGGACTGGGGTATCTCGACTGAGGCCAATGGGAGACGCTCAGCGGGCGCCGTTGATACTGTACGTGAACCCCGACGCGGGCATCTACGGTTCGGGCGTGTGCCTGCTCGAGCTGGCCTCACACCTGCCGCCAGACCGCTACCGAGCGCTGGTCGCCTTGCCGACTGAAGGGCCACTATCCCATGCCCTTCGAGCGCGCGGTGTGCCGGTCGTGATTCTCCCGCTGGGCGGCCTCAGGCGCACCTTCAGACCTGATCAGGTCGCGAGCATCATGTGGGGTAACGTGACGGGACGCCGCGGGCTCGTGCGTTTGGTGCGAGAGCGATCGGTGGCTGCCATCCACACGAACAACACCCATATTCTGTCCGGAGCCTTCGCCGCGAGAAGGGCGCAGGTACCTCACATCACCCACGTGCGAGAGAACATCCTCCCTCCCAGGGTCGTCTCGACCGGTATCGCCAGCCTGCTATTCGGCTTGAGCGACCGCCTAATCGTTGTGAGTCGGGGAGCGGCGGTCGAGTTCCTCGGCGAGCGTGCCTCTCACTCCAAAGTGCGCGTCATCCATGACGGCATTGATATCTCGGCATTCCGCGGCGATGCCCAGCCAAGGGAAGCGCGCTCATCCCTGGGTTGGGAGATGGAGCCACTACATGTCGGGGTCGTCGCCCGCCTCACGCCGTGGAAGGGGCACGAAGTGTTCCTCAGGGCCGCCCTACGGATCGTCACGGCGCGCCCAGGGGTCCGGTTCGTCATCGTCGGCGATGCCGACACACCGCGCAATGAGAGCTACAAGAGACGACTCCATGCGCTGTGTAGGGATCTGGGGCTCGACGATAGTGTGCAGTGGGTGGGCTTCATGGATCCCGTTCAGCCCGCGATTGCTGCCCTGGACGTCATCGTCGTGCCGTCGGTCAGACCGGAGCCCTTCGGCCTGGGGGTCGTCGAGGCGATGGCGATGGGGCGGCCGGTGGTGGCGGCCAACCACGGGGGACCGCCCGAGGCGACTTCGTACAGCGGCAACGGGCAGGAAGGAAGCGCAGTCACGGTTCGACATCGGGTCGCATGTCAGCGCCGTGATCGATGTGTACGATGAGCTGCTGCACTCCTCGGGCAGCCTTGGAGCTGGACCTTGGACATCTCAGTAGTCATCGTCTCGACCAACGAAGCTCACTTCCTGCGTGCGTGCCTGTCGGCGCTCGACCGCGGCTTGGGTGGCATCACAGCCGAAGTCTTCGTCGTGGACAACTTGTGTGAAGATGACACTGTCGAGGTTACGCGGACTGTGTTCCCGGACGCCAAGATCATCCGCAATCCCGAACGCTACGGCTTCGCGCGGGCCAACAATGTGGCTCTGAGGCAAGCGGGGGGCCGTCATCTGCTAGTTCTAAACCCCGACACGGAGGTACATCCGGGCGCGCTGGCCACGCTGGTCCGGTATCTCGACCACCATCCCAAGGCTGGCATCGCGGGCGCCCGGCTCCTGAATCCGGACGGGACGCTGCAGTGCTCCTGTCGGAAGTTCCCCTCTGCGCGTTCGGTGTTCTTCCGCTGGCTGCCAGCCTGTCCCAGCGCGCTTCGGGACCGGGCACTGCGCGACTACCTGATGGCCGACTGGGACCACGCTTCCGCCCGCGCAGTGGACTGGCTCATGGGCGCCTGCCTATGTGTCAGACGGTCCGCCGCAGAGCAGGTGGGACTTCTCGATGAAGGCTATCATCTCTACTATGAGGATATCGACTGGTGCTACCGGATGTGGCAGAACGGCTGGGAGGTCCACTACGTCCCCGAGGCCGTCATCATGCACCACTACCAGAGAACCAGCGCCCAACGCCTCATCAGCCGTGCGCTGTGGACCCACGTCAGGAGCTGCCTCCGGTTCTTTGCCAAGCATCGGCTGCTGCGGCTGTAACTGCGTGCGGGGCCTGGTTGGTGCTAGGCCACGCGACATCTCGGTCCAATGATGCTCGGCCGCGTCGGTGAGCGATACGGGAAGCTCGTCAGTTCCCCGCCCGGCTCAGCGCCATGGAGGCATTCTGCCCCCCGATTCCCCTGCTCACCGTCAGGGCAGCGGCGGCATCAGCGGACCGCGCCGTGGCCGGCACACAATCGAAGTGGCAGTCGGCGTCCGGCTCCGTCAGGTTCAGTGTTGGCGGGACAGTCTGATGATGGAGGGCGAGCGCGGTCGCGGCGAACTCCACCGCGCCGGAGGCCGCCAGCATGTGTCCCAGCGCCCCCTTGATGCCGCTCACCAGTGGCCGGCGCGAGGCGCCGCCGAAGACCAGCTCCAGCGCCCTCAGTTCGGTACGGTCTCCCACTGGAGTGGCGCTGGCATAGGCATTGACGTAGTCCACACCCCCTGGACCCAGGTCTGCCTCCCGCAGCGACCCCGTGATCGCCGCCGCCAGCGCTTCCCCGTCCTCGCGGGGAGACACTTGCCCGGCCGCGTCGCAGGTGGCACCGTAGCCGAGGATCTCGGCATAGATGTTCGCGCCGCGCGTGCGCGCGCGTTCCAGTTCCTCGAGCACCACCATGCAGGCCCCCTCACTCACCGCGAACCCGTCTCGAGTCCGGTCGAAGGGTCGCACAGCCCTCTCTGGATCATCGCGGCGTTGGGAGAGCATCTGCAGTCGGTGGAAGTTGGCGTAGGACCAGCGATCGACGCCGCTGTCATGGCCGCCAGCAAGGGCCCAGTCAGCATCCCCTCGCTGAACGGCACGATAGGCGCCGCCTATGGCGACCAGACCGGCCTCGCCGGAGCCGAGGAAGTTGGTGTTGGCCCCCTTGATCGAGTGAATCACAGAGGAGGCGAACAGACATCCGTTCGGCAATCCCTCCACGAGGGTGAGCGGCGGAATCTCGCCGAATCCGTCCGACCCGAGGCCGCGGGAGGTCATCTCCCCCGTTTCGTCGCGTGAGGGCCGTGCCGCGTCGAACAACGGCTCGATCGGGCCCATCTCCTTCGATGTGCCGATGAAGGCTCCCTTGCGGCCAGGCTCCGGTTCTGCCTCCCCGGCCTCTTCGATCGCCATCTGAGCGGCCACCAGGCCGAAATGGTCGGTCCTGCACATGATCCGGAGCAGCCTGCGGTTCGACACATGATCCCGCGCCCTGAACTCGGGGACTCGCGCCGCGAGCTGCTCCCCGTCGCCCGAGCCGTTCAGCAAGTCCACGCGGCCGACGGCCCCCTTGCCCGCCGTCAAGGCGGACCAGAATGTCTCGGTCCCCAATCCGAAGGGCGTCACCAGACCTATGCCCGTCACCACGACTCGTCTACTTGCCTTCATCCCATCACTTCCCCGGCAGCGCTGGTCAGACGTCTAGCCTCGACGCAGTATGACCGTGCCGTTGCTGCCGCCGAATCCGAACGAGTTCGACATTGCGAGGGCAGTGTCAGCGCGCCTGGCCTTGTGTGGCACATAGTCGAGGTCGCACTCCGGGTCTGCCTTCTCCAGGTTTATCGTCGGGGGCATCAGACCGTCCTGCAGCGCGCGCACGCAGAGGCACGCTTCGAGAGCGCCGGCCGCAGAGATCAGATGCCCGGTCATCGACTTGGTGGAGCTGATGGCAACTTCGTATGCCTGATCCCCGAACACGTTCTTGATGGCGCGCGTCTCCGACACGTCGTTGTCTCTCGTCGACGTCCCGTGTGCGTTGATGTAGTCTATGTCAGTGGGTCCGAGGCCGGCATCCGCCAGCGCGTTCGTCATGGCCGCGGTCGCTCCCTCGCCATTGGGCGGGGCGTCGGTAATGTGGTAGGCGTCCAGCGAGCTGCCGTAGCCCAGTACTTCCGCGTGGATGCGGGCGCCTCGGCGCAAGGCGTGCTCCATGTCCTCCAGGACCAGCACCGCCGCGCCCTCGCCCATCACGAATCCGTCCCGGTCCCTGTCGAACGGTCGACTGGCCCGCTCGGGATCATCGTTGCGCGTGGAGAGAGCATTGATCGCGGCGAACAGCAGTATGTACCATTCGCTTATCATCGAGTCGTAGGCCCCGGTCAACACCACCTCCGCCTCGCCCCACCGGACAGCGTTCAGTGCCATGCCGATGGCCTGGGTCCCGGATGCGCAGGCAACGTAGATGCTCGCGGTGGGCCCGCGGGCTCCAATCTCCGACGCTATCTGACTAGTCCCGGTGTGGGATGCCCGGCGGAGGAAACCGAACGGGTCCTCAGACGCCTTCTCCGGCGCTATGCCGTCGTCGTTGACACGCAGCCAGGCGCTGGACTCGGGAAGCGATGGCGCGGTCAAGCAGCCGCCAAGCATGACGCCAACACTCTCGTAGTCCACTGATCCGTCAATCCCTGCATCCTGCCAAGCCATCTTGGCGGCGCCCAGTCCGAAGCCAGCCGCGCGCGAGATCACCCGTCGCGTCCCGCGCTTACTGACATATGGATCGACCGAGAACCCCTTGACTTCGGCCCCGATCTGGACTGGGAAGGTCGATGCATCGAAGCTGGTGATAGGCCCGATTCCGCTCTTCCCGGCCGCTATCGCCTGCCAGGTTTCATCCAGAGTGAGGCCGAGCGGGGTGACCGCTCCCAGGCCGGTGACGACCACACGCCTTGCTCTCATTCGGCTGCCATCCCTACTGACTTCACGACCCACCTGGGCCAGCCGTCGGGTGCCGGTCTCGACGGCGCTTCCAGGCGCAGTGTGCTGTCTCTGTCGACAGTCGTGCTGCGCTTCCTCCCTCAGTGCGCAAGTCCCATTCCGCCCGCAACACGTACAACTTCTCCCGTGATGTAGGACGAGAGGTCGGAGGCAAGGAAGAGCACCACGTTGGCGACCTCCTCTGGCGCCGCGAACCGGCGCAGCGGGATGCGCCCCGTCAACTGCCTTCGCCGCTTGCCGAGCACGCGCTCCATGAGTCGGGTCTCGACGACACCAGGCGCCACCGCGTTGACCCGTATGCCAAACCGCGCCATCTCCACGGCGGCCGAGCGAGTCAGGCTGTTGACGGCTCCTTTCGACGCGGCGTAGTTCGAGGCACCCACCGTCCCGAGGTCCGCCACGACCGACGAGATATTGACCACGGACCCCCGTCGCTGCTCGATCATGTGTGGCGCGACAGCTTGGATGCAGTTAAACGCACCGCGCACGTTGGCGGCGAACACCTGATCCCAGTATTCCTCCGACATCTCCAGCAGGAGGGCGTCCCGAGTCACGGCGGCGTTGTTGACCAACACGTCGATGCGCCCGAAGGCGGATATCCCCTGCTTCACCAACTCCTGTGCCTGCTCCGCCTCGCAGACATCTGCAAGCACGACCTCACAGCGCCCACCTGCGGACCTAACCGCCTCGGCAACCGGATCGGGGGGGGTGCCTCCCGGTCGGGCGTTGATGACCACGGCCGCCCCCGCCTCGGCCAGACTCAGGCATACCTGGCGCCCGAGCCCCTGAGCGCCCCCAGTGACGATGGCAACGCGATCATCAAGCCGCATCTTCCATACCCCTCCCACAGTGGATTGCCGGAAACCTCCGGTGAGCGCCCACGCCGAGCCGCCATTCTACCAGTCGAATCTGCCCTGTCAACACGCAACCATCCCGTCAGCGCTCAGGCAAGGCAACGGTGGCTGCGGTGCCAGCATATGTCCTGCATGCACCGGACTTCGAGTAAAGGCACGCCGATGAGCTGTCGGTCTCCCGACAGATACACTCCCGCGGGGGTCGCTCCGTCGGCAATCTTGGAGGGCGCCTACCAGACACCTGCGACCCCCGGGACGGCGGCGCGGGGCAGGAGGCTTACGGCCTGACTGGTACACGCCGCGCGACATATCCCGCAGCCATAGCAGGCAGTCTGATCGACCACGGCCCTCCTGCTAGCGGCGCTGTACCCCAGTGCGCCAAACTGGCAGACGCGCATGCACGAGCGACACCCGACGCACGAGTCCGGATCGATGGCCGCCACGTACTCGGCGCGAAACATGGCCTTCACGTCGTGCGTTACCGTGGCCTTCATGGCCAGGCAATCAGAGCGGTCGCAGTTGCATATGCCCCCAATGAACGGTGTCAGGAAGGTCCACACGGTATGACAGAGCCCCTCCTTCTCGTGCTCTGCGAAAGCGAGAAGCGCCTCCTCGACAGGGAGCGTATCGAAGCCTGAGCCGTCCGGGCCGTGCAGGAAGCTCTCATCCAGCCCCTGCAGCAGATCGCCAAGGGCCCCGCCGCCAGGCCCGACGGAGACACCGTAGCAGTACCCCTCCTCCCTGCCAAGCGTGGTGTAGCGGCAGGCGCATGGCACCCGAACAATGGAGTTGACGAAGCCGAAGATCCGCTCGACGTCCTCGAAGGGGAGCACCTGCCCGAAATGTGACTTCCTCATGCGGCGGCTCGCGCGCGCCTTGAGAGCACGGCGGATGAAGGGTGGTAGACGCTTGAGTAGGCCCGTCCCTCTGGGCCACCGGCGCCGCGCCGGCCGCTTGCCGGGGCTGAAGAAATCAGCGATAAGGCGGCGGCGGCGCACGTCGCTCAGCAGATCTTCGGAGTAGTTCCTCGCCTGGAGGTACCACTTCCTACCGTCACCATGCTGGATGCAGAAGTCACACATCGCGGCATCTCAGTTCGGGCGCCCGCCGAACGAAAGGTCGGGCATGAAACTCAGCGGATTCGCCGCCCTGCCGAGGGCTGGATTAAGGTTCCAGGTCGTCGGCCTCCACGGCCGGCTTCCGGCCCTCGTTCCGATTAACCTTGCTCTCCCTCTCCGGCCACTTGACAAGCGGGGTGGTGTCCCGCAGGCCCACAACTTGGTCACCCATCCCCATCGCTCCATAGACGCGCCTGAGCTGCTCCACTGCCCCCTCAAAGAAGTCCGCGTTCGTGGCGTCGCAACGCTGGCACACCGGCAACGTCCCGAACTCGTGATGGTGGTGAAGTCGGCGGATCTCCAGCGCCCTCCGGCTCCCCAGCCAGAGCTGCTCCATGGAGGCCTGCCGCACGTTCCCCACCACCAGTTCCCCCTCCAGATCTCCGCAGCAGACGGTGGCGTCGCCGTTCCAGAAGATGTTGAGGCGCTCCCATGGCTGTGTACATGCCCGCCACCGTTTCCTGGGTACGCCCTCGAACGGCAGGTCCTGCCCTTCCCCATAGCGCGCACACGGCTTCAGAGAGATCTTGTCCACCTGATCGTAGTATTTGTCGAAGAGAGCGCGGATCTGCTCTATGTCCTCCTGCACCATCACCGAGTTGAGGATAATGCGCGGCCGCACTGCACCGCGCTGACGGCGCATGTCGATGATGCGGTCGACGTTGGCGACAACCTGGTCGAGCTTCGCACCTCGGCGGTTGGCCTCATAAGTCGCTCGGTCCAGCGTGTCGAGCGAGATCAGAAGCTGGTCCAAGCCCGAATCCAGGATCTCGGAGGATCTCTCCTCGCTGAGCAGAGTGGCGTTGGTCACCACAACGACCTGATTGACGCCGACCTCCTTTGCCCGCCGGACTGCGTCAACGAAACGCGGGTAGAGAAGCGATTCGCCGAACCGATTCAGTCCGACATACCACCCGCCGAGACGTCCGATGCGGTCTATGATATCGCAGTACAGCTCCCAGTCCATGTGGCCGAGTTCTCGCCGCAGGCTGGGCCGAGGGCACATGTTGCAGCGGAGATTGCAGTGGTTCGTCAGCTCGATGAAGAAGCGGGGGACGCGGGTCGCCTTCGGCACCCTACCCAGGCGCCTCGCGACCTGGTTGTTGTACAGCCGAGTCCAGCGCTTGTTAATGCCGCGACGGGCGCGCCGCCAGAGCCGGGCCGGCCGGCTGGCGGTCATTGTTCGCTCCCACACATCTGAGCCGTAGGCGCCGTCACCTCTGGCGCCATTCCGGCCGTGTTCGGGGGCGCTTGACGACGACGGACGCCAGACCGATTCCGTATACCACCTCCCCCGCATCATCGAGACCCCGCACCTCGACCAGCACCAACCAGTCCCCCGCCGGGGTAATCTCCGGAATCACCACATAGTCCGGCTCAGTGATCCACTCGTCCGGCGCCAGGCACAGGGGACCCTCGACGTAGCTCTTCCCGATGTGACAGGTCTCTTCGATCTCGATCTCTCCCTGGAAGATGCAGACCTGGCCTGTCCCCTGGTTGTGGACCGTGGTCTGCAGGCCTACAGTCTCACCCGGGAGGAAGGCCGAGCAGGCTTCCCCCGCCAGGTTGACCGTTGCCAGGCTAACCCCAAGCTCCTCGATGCCGGCATCCGACACCGGGGGAATCTCAACGTCCGGCACGAACAACTCGTGCATCACTTGCCCATCGAGGGCGTACGGCATGGTCAGCCCCATGAGCGCCGACACGGTGGCCGAGATGTCATCGAGGTCGCGCTCTATCGCTCCCGCCCTATGTCCCCGGCGGATGTGAGGACCCAGCGCCAGGAACATGACATGCTGGCATCCCTCACAGCAGTCACCATGCCACTTGATGCCCCACGTATGCCGTCCATGGTCGTTGGTGACGATCAAAGTGGTTCGGCTCGCATAGAACGGATGGCGCTGTATCTTCCTCCAGAGCTCAAAGACTATGCGGTCGGCCACCATGATCCGGTTCGTGTACTTCTCCCAGTCGTTCTCGTGGCCGGCCTTGTCAGTCTGGTGGAAGTTGATCATGATCAGCTCGGGATGTTGCTGATCCATGATCCTCTGCAGGTCACCCCACATCTTGTAGTCCGACCCCGGCCCGAGATGCCAGCTTGCCCCATAGGGCGCCCCGTATGCTGGGTGGGTGCTGTATGTCATCCCCTCCAGAGCCGGCACGTGGTTCGCGATCATCCATGCTTTGCTCTGCTCTGCCCCGGTAGTTGCGCGGTAGTGCTCGAAGAGGGTCGGCGTGGCAGGGCGGTTGATCTCCCCCTCCGCTGGCCACCTGAGCCAGGAGCGATTGCCCGTCAGCATGCTAACATGCGCTCCCAGAGTGATGGTCTCGCCGCGGTTGTAGAAGTTCGTATGTATCGTCCCCTTCGGCCGGAGACGATTCCAGATGTGGGGAATGTAGCGATGCAGAGGATCGCCGAAGGTCTCGGTGTAGCGCGCTCCGTCAATGACGACTATGATGACGTTGTGGTCTGCCGCTGACGCCGAGATCTGAGGTGGCGCCAACACTGCCACAAGGACGAGGAGCACGCTGACCCAAGCAGCATTGGGCGCCCGCCGCCGCGGACTTGTCTGCCCGCCGCTTCGCGCTCCCCACATGCCCCCCGTGGATACCGTGCCAGCAATCGATCGTCTCTGCCTGCTCGTCATCTACCATCCCTTCTGCCCTTCTCCCCCACCGAACACCGTCCGGGCACGTGCCCAATATTGCTTCGACCGCTGGCCGCTGACTTCCTCTGTGCGGCCGTGGCGGACCTCTCGGCTGTCCAACACACTGGGGGAGCGTCCTACCCACAGGCACCATGTGCACGGTCTGATGACATTGATGCCCGGCAAAGGCCCACGACACCGGCATAGCCCAATGGCCCAGGGCGCGTCTTCCCTGCCAAGAACGCTCCTTCGAGTCCTAATCGCCGAGGTAGCCATCTTCGGTCACCGGCCCCAGCAGACCACGTAGCTTGCACACGGCCGTCTGCTTCGTCCGCGTGTCTGAGTGGAGATAGCGCGCCGTCGTCTGGATATCGGAGTGGCCGAGCAGTTCCTGCACGGTCCTGATGTCGGTGCCATTGCGGATGAGGTGGGTGGCAAAGGTGTGGCGCAAGGCGTGTGGGGTGATGCCTCTGCCCTTCAGCCCCGCCTTCGCGACCACTCGGTTGAGGATACGGTTCACGATGCGACCTTGAAAGGCTTCCCCCGTCTGGCTCACAAACAGTCGCTGGCAGCTGGTCTTCTTGCGGTGCTTGAGGTAGTGTCGGATGGCCTCCGTAGCCTCTTGGGTCAACGGCACCGTCCGCTCCTTCGATCCCTTGCCGTGCACGAGCAGCTGCCCGTTGTCCAGGTCGATATCCTCAAGTGTGATGTCGACGGCCTCGCTTCGTCTCATGCCAGTTGTCAGCAGCAATACCACGAGACACCTCGTCCACGGCCTGTCGGCCGCTGCCACGAGCTGGTGTGCTTCCTCCTGACTGAGCGTAACCGGCACGAGCTGCTCAGTCTTCGGCAGTGGCAGCCGGCGGGCCGGGTTGCCTTGGATGTAGCCCATGTCCTGCAGGAACCCGAAGAAGGAGGAGAGGCAGGCGAGCTTGCGCCGCACGCTGAGCGGGGCCATCCCCGAGAGGCTCACCCCGAACTGGATCACCTGCTGGCGAGTGATCTCTCCGGGCCGCGGCAGGTGACCGTTGCCCGCGCTCAGGAACTCCCGCAGCAGCTGGAGGTCTCGGCGATAGGCTCTCACTGTGGACGGCGAGTAGCTGCGGTACGACGCCAGGTACTCAATGAACTTCGGCACGGCCTCATCGAAGGTGATGGAGCCTTCTTCAGCCTCAACAGCCGGTGCTGCTGCGATGGGATCGGCAGTGCTTCCAGCCATGATGTGACGCCTCCTTCTGGAGTAGGTTCAGGCGTCGCATTCATCGCTTGGAAGCCCAAGAAAGTCCAGGGCACAAAGTCCGGTATTCTAGGGACCTAGGCACGTATGTACGGTTATGCGCCCACGCGATCTGCCGCCTGGAATCGAGAGTGGAGTGGGCCTGTAAGCCGAGTTGTCGATCCAAGGGTAACGAAAAGGTAGCGAATAGGTAGCGGAATTCGGGGGGTTGTACGGGACTTCCGCGCATTCTCGTCCGGGCGGCCATCGTCAGCGAAGGGCGATTCATCCGCATAAGTGCTGGACAAATCGGCCCCGCGTGACTCGCGATGCAGGGTCGAGACGACCCCGATTGGGGTAGCGGTTCGGTAGCGGTTGGGTGGCGGATCGGTAGCGGCCCGGCCCTGCCTGGAGTAGCAGTTTAGCAGCGGCCCGGTAGCGGCCGCGTTGGTCGAATAACCCCGTTCTCAAGTCTGCCAGCATTGGCACACCCGCCTGCGATGGCATCCGACCGTGGAGCTAGATTCGAATCTCTTCGCATGAGCCCTCGCGAGGCAGAGAAGCGAGGTGAGCCCAACCGCTGCTCTGGCGCGGAGCTGCTGAACCCACACCAGATCGTGCCAGATCTGAGCCGGATCCTGCCAGGAATCAGCACAGTGTTGCCGTTCGTCAGCCTCCGCCACGCGCTACTGACAACCACCGGGCAACACCAGTTTGTGGGCACAGAACGGCGCATACAGACCCAATCGGCACGCCGAGAAAGACCCAGAGCGCTGGACAACGGAACGCTGTGAACCTCCTGGAACGGTCCTACACCCGCCCGACACCCGCACACAGTCCCTTGCCACATACGCGCTCCCGCCAGCCCTGCCGGCGGTCGCAGGCGGCTGATCAGGACAGCAATCTCCCGCAGTGCAGGCCGCGCACCTCTGCTAGGCCGACGGCGGCTGCTCAATAACCTCGAGCATGGTTCTATAGACACGCACCGCGAGTTCTGCGGCCTTGCGGATCATCTCCTCGCTATCTTGGACGTTCGCGCGCCGAGCCGGCAGAACGACACTCGGTGCGAGAACGGCGGCGGTGAGCTGAACAGCGATCTCTTCGTTGGACATGACTTTCCTTTCGCGCGTCTGAACGGCAATGACCTTGCCCCCGAAAACGGGTCCAGGTTGTATGTTAGGATGAGGGATCTGGAGAGTCAAGGAGGAGCAGGTCAGATGCCGAGAAAGGCACACACGCCGGAGCAGATCATCCA
>JALGXV010000189.1 GCA_029821885.1 Candidatus Hebobacteria bacterium | reverse complement strand
TCATCGCCACCTTCAGAATCGGAGGCGAGAAGAGCACCATCTTGGACGAAGCGATTCCGCCGCGGTTCGGCTATTACGGAGAGGAAACCACCGGGCCAGGCGGCATGTTCATGGCGATGCGAACAGTGCCGGTGATTGTGGACGTGGCCAAGAAGATGGAGCGATTGTGCCCCGACGCCTGGCTTGTGAACTATGCGAACCCGGCGAACTTCCTTGCTGACGCAGTGTGCAGGACGACCCGCATAAACACCGTGTCGCTCTGTGATGGGTACACCGAAGGGCGCGACCATATTGCAGTCACCCTGGGCATACCCAGCGATAGGGTCTCCACCCTGCATGCAGGATTGAATCACTTCAGCTGGATCTACAGGGCAGAGGACAGAGAGACCGGGCGGGATCTCCTCAAGGAACTCCGTGAAGCCGATCCGGCGATGATAGAGAGCAACTTGTCCGGAGAGAACGCCTTCAACCGGTACCACATTTGGAGGGGATACAGCATCTTCAAGATGTACGGAGTGTATCCATCGATAACAGACCATATGGACTGTTACTTCTATCTGGATGAGGCCAGGACGGGGCAGTTGAACGACGATGAGGCCGTCTACGAATCGATGATAGATGAGGAGCAGATCAGGAAGAACTGGGCCGACCTCAAGGCTGTGATTGCGGACTTCAGCCTGAAAGGCGCACATAGGGTCGCGTTTGGACATGAGACGTATGCTGCTGATCTGGGAGTCCACTCCGACCTGGCAGTGGGCGTTATCGATAGCATAGTCACCGACGCCGGCGCGCTGTGGGCGGTCAATGTGCCGAACGTCGGTGCCGTTCCAGGAGTTGAGGCGGACACCATCGTGGAGCTGTATGCAAGAGTGGACAGGCACGGCTGCACTCCGCTCGTCACACCCCCGTTGCCCGAGAGCATCGTGGCTCGGATGAATCACCTTGCCGCTCATCAGAAACTGGTTGTCTCAGGCATACTGGCCAGGGACCACAACACCCTCCTCGAAGCCCTGAGCATCCACCCGTGGACGACATCACTTGATCGGGCTCGGGAGTGCTATGAAGCCATGCTGGAGGAAGAGAGGAGTCTATTGGGCGAGTATTGGGATGATGTCCCGGGGCCCGCTGTCGGGTGACACATTGGGGGGCGCAGGCCGCCCCCTATTCGTGGCGCGGGCGACCGCGAAGTCGCAGAACAAAGGTATGTCCGGGCCACGCGGCCAGTCTGCCGTTTCGCGAACCACTTCTCGCCGCAGCACGCCGACGTGTGTGGTGCGGTCAGCTGCAGGGCCGCATTCATGCCGAGGCTGGGCGTCCGCTCTCCGCTAGCTCAACAGCTCCTCGGCGTTGTCCTTGATCTTGACGATTGCGTCCACTACTTTCTGAAGCTGCGGTCCATCCGCTAACAGCCAGTGGTGGAGCATCACTACCTGTTCCTCCCGGCAGAATCGCTCGGCCACCGGCAGGTGCATATTGTCGTAGTCCGGGCCTGGGTTGAGTGATGGCACGCGCACCGGCCCGGTGTTCCCTCTTCCTGCCTGGTGGTAGGCCCGATTGGCGTAGATTGGAATATCGTAGGCGGGGAACACGTCCATGCCCTCCGCCTGCATGGCGTCCACAAAGCGGTCCCGTGGCACTCCCCCGAACTCCTCCCTATCGTACCGCATGACGAAGAAGTAGTACCCGCGCTTGGTGACGCGTGGATCACGTTTGAGGGGTCGTATCCCGCCGATCCTCGTCAACTCGGCCGCCAGCCACTCACCGTTCTCATGCTTCTTGTCAACCTGCGAAGGGAGCTTCGACAGCTGGGTGCCCAACACCGCTCCCTGGAACTCCGACATCCGGTAGTTCGACGCCACTACCACGTGTCCGTACTTGCGGGCCTCCATCCCCCGGCCGATGTTGTGCAGCAACATGGCCCGTTCGTACAGCTCCTCATCGTCCGTCAGTACCGCTCCACCTTCTCCACCTGGCAAACTTTTGGTCATCTGAAACGAGAAGGTGCCTGCGGTTCCTATTGCGCCGACTTTCCGGCCTTTCCACTCCGTGCCGTGCGCGTGGGCGGCATCCTCGATCAACCAGAGATGATTCGCCTGTGCTAGCGGCAACAGGCGATCGAAGTCCACGGGATAGCCTCCATAGAGAACTGCAAGTATGCCCTTGGTGCGGGGGGTGATCGCCTCAGCAACCGCCTCCGGATCAATGGCAATGGTGTCTGGGTCCACGTCCACAAACACCGGCACCGCGTTCACCATTGAGACCGCGCTCGCCGTAGCTATGAATGTCACTGCCGGCAGAATCACCTCGTCTCCGGCCTCCACGCCGGCGGCCAGCAGCGCCAGTTCGATCGCCACTGTCCCGTTGGCCACCGCGATTCCGTACCGTGCATCTTGATAGGCCGCAAACTCCTGCTCAAAAGCTCCCACCGCCGAGGACTCCGTCAGCCGGCACCATTCGCGGCTGTCCAATGCCTTCAGCAGCGCCTCCCGGTCGTCGTCGCCAACTGGCGGCCACGGCTCCATACGCGGAGCGCCCACCGCCTTCCCTCCAGTGAGTGCCAGCTTTCCCATTTGTACCTCCCAGCCGGATCTGCGCAAGATAGCCGCGCAGGCAGCATCCGGCCTTCGCTGATCTCTGCCGCGAACCTCCCTCGGCTGGTCGAGGTGAAGAACACGTACGACCCGACCAACTTCTTCCATCTCAACCAGAACATCAAGCCATCAGTCCAGCAGCTAACGGCGGGGTTCCCGTTCGGCTTCGCTGCGCTCGGAACGACAGCGGGGGCAGGGGCACGCTCCTGCCGCGCCGGTTCATGCGCCGCTCAGGAACGTCCGCAGCACAGTGGCACTTTCGTGTCGATACCGTTGAGCGGCACGCGCCTCGGACTGAATGGACTGGACCAACCGACTCTGGGCAGCCGGATCCTCCTCGGACAGGAACAGAAGAACGTGGCCGACGGCGTAATACAGGTCGTGAGCGCACATCATCAACGGCAGAGCTTCTGCTTCCTCGGCACCCAAACGAGCGCGTTCCTGAAACCGCTCGAATAGATGGGCGTTCTCTGCTGCGCTGCGCTCCCGGTGATACCAATTGGCTGCTCTGGCGAAGTCGGCGATCCGCGGCTCGAACGAGAAGCAATCCAAATCCAATACCACGACCTCACTGCCCGAAATGCGGATGTTGCTCGCCCAGAAATCGCCGTGCGTCACCACATGCGGTAGGTCACAGACGCCGTGTTCTTCCAGCAGGCCGTCAAACTCGCCGATGGCCGCCTCCACTTCCGGGAGCAGTTGGAGGAATGGTGTCCGATGCGGGCCCGCTGGCGCCTCGGCCCGCGCCCTTTCGATCACCGTATGCTCGCGGGCAAAGGCCGGCACCCGGTCTAGTGGCACCACCCAGGCCCAACCCTTCCGCTGGCGAGGCCTCTCAGCAGAGCGAACGATGTCGTCCCAGCGACTGCCCGAACGAAGGCGCTCACAACACTCGACCCACGCTCCCTGCACTGAGGTGAGCACGGCCAGGTCTTCGATGCTCCCAGCTCTGCCCGGCCTCCCATGGCACCACGGAAACAGAGACCAGAGGCGCGCTTGCACCTCCACAAAGGGCTCACCATCGGGCGCGCGGACAGGAAGCGGTGTGCGCAGACCGGCATCCTGCATCGACCGGCCAAGCAGGAACTGGGTGCGCAGGTCCTCAGCCTTGGTATAAGCATTGAACTGACGCAGTGCGTACAGCCTGTCGCCGGCCTTCACCTGAAACGCGGCATGAGTGGCTTCCAGTTGACGTGCGATTCCGGCGTCCCCACAAAGGCCGTATCTCTCAACAGCTTCCTGAGCTTCCTGCGCCTGTCCCTGACCGGCCATGGCTTCCCCTCCGGAGTCTCGTCGGGCCGGAGCCTGGCTCGTGCTCTTGGTTCGTGCGGCAGGACCCTTGGGCGCCTGCCGCGCAGTGCTTAGCTCACCGCGTTCTTCGCCCCCACGGGGCAGACGCGGATGCAGCCGCCACCGCCGCAGGGGTAGTCGGGGGCGCAGCCATCGAAGCTCGCCATCTCGAACGTCGTGCCTGCCATTGACCAGCTGTACAGCTCGCCGAAGCAGTCCGGCCAGGCCTTGCGGCAGGCGTCGCATTCGTCGCCGCGGCAGAGCCCTTCGTCCAGAATTGGGTCCGGCTCCAGCTCGGCCGTGGTGATGACGGAGTTGAAGCGCTGCCGCGGGCCATACTTCGGGGTGAGCAGGAGATTGTTGCGCCCGAACTCGCCCAGGCCCGCCGCCACCGCCGCGTGGCGATGGGAGAAGGGCGCGTAGTACCCCGGCACGCGGCTGGACAGGTCGCCCACGTCATAGGTCACCGGCGTGGGCATGACATCGTGTCCCGCCTCCGACAGCCAGTAGGCGACCTGGTGTCCGATGAGCTGGAGCCCCCAGTTCACCGTCTCGTAGTGGGTGCGGCGGTAGTAGTGGGCCTGCACGTCGGGCAGCACGTCGGCCGGGATCAGCTCGCTCTCCCGGCAGATCTCGCGCAGGTCGAGCACGCTCTGGAACAGACGCAGCGCGACCACCACCACCGAGCGCGCCCCTGGCAGCAGATCGCCCGGCCGGTGGCCCACCGGCCCCTCGACGAACCGCTCCACCGGAGCGATCCCCACCAGATGCGCCCCTCGCTCGCGTGCGAATGCCTTCACGTCTTGGGTCTGGGACATCGCAGCTCGCCTCCTCAATTCGATGCTCTGAGTCATTGGGGGCAGGAGGCGCCGTGTCTGGCTTTCCCGACTCACGTCGCGAAGCGCCAGTCGCTCCTGCCCAACAGTCTTCCTCCTCCCCAACTCTCGCGCCGCAGGGGAGCGGCCGTCAAGCGCGGCCGCGGGACAGCCGGCTATTCCTCCCTCTCATACGTCACCAGCACGACCGAGTAGGGCGGGACCTCGAACTCGGAGGTGCCGCCGGCGACGGCGGCCTGCCCCACCGGCGCGTCGAGCACATCGGCGCTGAACTGCCGGATCTCGCCCGTTCCGTCACTGAGTAAGCCGGAGAGGTCGGCGCTGATGTCGTACGTCACCGTCTCGCTCCAGTTCAGCACCAGCAGGTTGATCTTCCCGTCCGCCTCCTTGGTGGCGATGGCCATCAGGTTCTCGCCCTCGGTGGTCGCTTGGAAGGTCGGCTTCGCGTCCTTCAGGGCCCGGTTGGCCAGGCGGAGCGCGTAGTAGGTGGCGTGGCGCGTGCCGTCGCCCTTCACGATCCCCCAGCCGCCGTGCCCCTCGTACACCCAATCGTAGAAGGAGAAGAGGTGGCTGCCGTACACATGGTCGTCACCGGGGTAGCTGAAGCGAATGAGATTCTCCACCACCGCCAGCGCCATGTAGGGCACGTCGTAGGAGACATCATAGGTGCCCCACTCCGACAGCCAGATGGGGTAGTCGGGATGGCCGCTCTTTCTCAGCTCCGCGTGCATGTCCCGAACGCACTTGCCCTTGTCCCACCAGGCGTAGTTGTGCAGGTTCAGGCTGTCGAACTCGTCGCCCACGTCGGCGAGCACCTGCGGCGCCCAGGCCGGGCCGGAGGTCGCGGGCGCGTGCAGGTGGTAGGTGCGCCCGGGCAGGTAGGTCCCATAGAGGTGGCCGAGCGCGTCGTTGGCCTGTCGCACCATGTCGCCGTACTGCTCGATGGTGCCGAGCCATCCCTGTTGGGGCGCGTTGTCGGGCTCGTTGAGCACCTCGAACTCGTCCACCCGATAGTCGTTTCGAACGTTGAGCCAGTAGGCCATGGCGAAGACGTACTCCCACCACTCGGCCCCCTTCAACTCCACGAACATGCGCCGCCAGGTGAGCGGCGGCTGGCCTTCGGCGACCTCGATGTGGGGAGAGTAGGGCGAGTCCATCACCTCATCCCACCGCTCCCAGGGGATCACGTCGGGGTCGGCCTTGATCTCCGCGATAGTGGGCGAGCCGTACTCGCCGCCGTCATCGGTGGGCTCGAAGCGGGACATGTCGCCATAGATGCGAAGCGTGTTGATCCCGCAGTCGGTCAGCTCGTCGATGTCAAAGCGAGCGTTGCCCTCGGTGCCGCCGATGTACCGCGTGCTGACCCCCCATCGGTCGGGGCTTACCTTGATCGTCGCCTCCGCCCTCGTCGGGGCCGGCTTCTCCTCGGCCGCGGCCTCGCCCTCCTCCGCGACCTCCTCGGCCGCTCGGGCGGCCGGCGGCGCGATGCTCAGCATCGCCAGCAAGCCGCACGCGATCACGAACGCGAACACACTATGTCTTCGCACTCCACCTGTCTCCCTTGGGTCTGATGGAAAGGCAGTTCGTAGGGCAGGAGCTTGCCTCCTGCCCTGCGATTCGCCCGGGGGCTTGGGGGCCGGTAGGCCCCCGACGGCTTCCGCCCGAGAGTGCACTCTCGGGCATCGCCCCTCAGCTCACGCGCCTCGGTCGGCCCATCGCCAGCAAACGCCAGGCGCGAGTGAGGGGGGTTCGGGGGGACGAATCGCCGGTCGTCCCCCCGGCCGGCAGCCCGCGCTTACTCGCAGCGGAAGATCACGTCGTAGTCGTAGGCGTCCTGCTCCTGCCGCTCGGCCCACGTGAGCCCGAAGAAGGCATCCCAGTCGCGGGCGGCGTTGTCGTCCTCCACGTCGGGGCCGATGCTCCACACGACGAAGCCCTCGCCCTCCCGCCGATAGTGGAAAGGCCCGCCGCCGAAGGGGTCGGCGGGCAGGTCCCAGCCTTCGGCCGCGAGGTCGGCGAGCGAGTCGGGGTAGGAGCCGTGCTCCGCGCGGTGGGCGGCAAGGCCGAGGGCGATCTGCCCGGCGCGGACCGAACCTGCCTTCAGCTCTCTGCTCCAGACAAAGCGGGTGTAGACGGGGAAGATCATCTGCGTCACCATGCTCCGCCAGAGGGGCACCTCGTGGAGCGCGGCATCGGTCGCCTCGATGCGGTCCCCCGACTCCGGCCAGGGAAGATCGACGGCATCGACATACTCGCGCCAGGTGCGGAGGGTGGTGAGCTGGTCGAGGTTGAGGAGAGGGCGGCCGACGGTACGGTAGAGGACGACAGCGGCCCGCTGCGCCCTGGATGTATCGCCGGGACCGCCGCCGCCCAGGAGCCCGGCCACATCCGGGGCCGGGGCGTGTCGCACATCGTCGAAGATCCAGATGTGCATAGCAAGCTCGCACTCCATGGCACGGACGGCGGAGGCGCGTTCGGCGCTCGGGCGGAGCTGATCGAAGGTGTCGCGGCAGGCCTCCGGCGAAAGGCCGCCCCCGCAGAGCGTCTCCTCGAGCGGCGCGATCGCGTTGCCCTGGAGCGCGAGGGCGACAAGCTGGGCGATGAGGCCCGGCTCGGCCTTCGCGTGTTCGGCGAGACGGAAGATGGCGGCGGAGTCAGCGAGCGCCTCATCGTGCCGGCC
>JALGXV010000188.1 GCA_029821885.1 Candidatus Hebobacteria bacterium | reverse complement strand
TGCCCACCTCGGAGTCATTGCAGGTCATGAGCTACACGGCGACCGGAGAGAGCCATCGACGCAACTACGGCCTCATCCTCGATCTCGAGACCGGCAAGGAGGTGCTGGTACGGCGAATCGACTCGGACGACAGCCCGAACTTCCGCGCCGCGGTATCCCCCGACGGCCGGCTTGCGGCCGTCATCGCCAGGCCGCTCGGGCTGACGTGGGGCGCGCGCTCCGGCTATCGACATCCCGAGCAAGAGTGGACACTGGAGGTGTGGGATCTGCAGAGCGGCAGGCGCCTCTACTCCGGCGTGCCCGGAGCGATGGCCAGCCGGCCCTTCGATGTCTATCGAATGACGTGGTCGCCGAGCGGAAAGCACCTCGCGCTGCCGGTCGGCAGAGAGCCAAGTGTGCTCTACGTCATTCGCCCCGACGGCTCCGGCCTGACCCGGTTGAGGCCGAGGTTCGAGCACTGGACGTGGAGTCCCAACGAGGACGTCCTGTACGGCCTCGACGGAGAGGCCGTCCTCTATCGGGCCTACCTAGACGGCCGTGCCGCGGAGGCCGTGTCTCGGCTTGCGGAGGAACTCAACTCCGACCCGGACGCCTTGCGCTGGATGTGGGAGCCGTCGCCAGATGGGCGCTGGCTGCTGGTGCACGAGCAATTCCATGTCGAGCCGGAAGACGTCGAAGGTGAGGGCGTGCGAGGCCGCCGGACTGAGCGCGCTCTCTGGGCGGTGCCGACAGATGGCTCACAGGCCCGCGAGCTCTGGGCGGGCGGACCTGAGCGCGCAGAGGGCATGAGCTTTGTTCGATCCTCAGCATGGAGGGCGGATGGGGAGGCGCTCTACCTGGCCGTGTACGACGGCGAGGCGAAGAGCAGCAGCATCCTCCGCTGGACGCCGGGCGAGCCATCTCCCGTGACGGTCGTCTCTGGCCTTGCCGGGCACCTGCAGCTTCTCGCCAGGCCAAACTCCCGTGACATCGTCATCTGGCGGTGGCGGCGCGGCGGTCCGGGCAAGCCCTGGCACCAGGCAACCGAAGGGGCCGTGCTTCTGCTGGACGGCGAGGATCAAGTCCGAGAGTTGGCCTCGCGCGGGACGACTGCTGAACTGGCCACGCTCTACCACCCGGTGGGCTTCGACACCAATGGCCGGCTCCTCCTGAGTCCTCGGGACGAACGAGCGGAGAAACCGGGAATCCATGCTCTCGATCTCGACACCGGCGAGGTGCGACAGATCTACCCGTAGAGTGTAAGGCCACATGCCACTGAGGGGATTGAGCGTCCCCGTAGCATGGCGAGGATCGCTCCTTCATTGGAGCGATCCTCGCGGGGCCTCTGGGCTTCGGCCGCCTCAGTGTATCTCCGCCTCGCACGTGCCGATGCCCGGCCGGTAGAAGCTGAACCGCACGTTGGGGTGCCGGCAGAGCAGGGAGATGGCCACTGCGCTGTCGGCGATCTTCTTCGAAATCATCAGAGTCGTGAGGCGCATGCCGAAGGCATTGCCGTGGGAACCGGTATCCCAGATCGAGCCGCGCTCCGACTTCCATGTCTCCAGAGGTCCGACCGTTAGGGCCTGAGCGGGGACGTCGGCGACGCGACCGGCTGCTGACGAGCGCGCGTTCTGACTCAGCGTCATCGGATGCAGGTCGACGACCCTCGCGCTGAGCTTGAGATACTCCTCTCGCGGAGGCGGCGCGTCCTCGTACGGCTCCTCGCGTCTGGGGGGATCGTTGAAGGCCCAATGCTTCGCCTCGCCCTGGCCGCCCTGCATTACCACACAGCGGGCCTCGTCGTAGCTCGCCGTGTATTCGGCCAGGTTGTCCGCCCTTGGGAAGTGGAGATTCCCCTCCGGCATCGCCAGCTCGGGCGTGATTCGGTTGAAGCACAGCTCTCGATTGGCCCGCTCGAACGAGAGCGGATGGTCGAGAGCGACCTCCCTCCCCTTCTGGTACCACTCGTCCATCGCCCAGAAGTGCGCGTGCTTCAGATCCAGGTCCAGCGCGTTCACGAGCTGAGCCACCAATGGAAGCTGCTTCGTCGGCCCGATGGGGCCACACATGCCGGTCGGCCGCTCCTCGGTGGCCTGCGACCAGGCCTCGATGTACTCGAACGCCTCCGCCAGATAGAAGCTCTCGAGCGTGTCGTAGAAGCGGATCTCGAACCCGGGCCGAGAGAGGCCTGCGAAGTCGTCCGCAGAGAGACAGGCCGCATCGTTGAGAAGCTCGCGGTCGAGCGTCGTGTAGTCCCACCACTCCGGCGCAACAACACTGAGGGGTCTTCCCATCATCTCCTCCTTCTGTTGTTGGTCACCGGAATCTAGCCCGACCGCAAGCTACCGCCTTGGAGCTGCCGGCGATACTCCCTGTCGACCGCAACGAGACCCCCCAGCGCCTCCGTCAGGGGATCGTCGTTCTCCTCACAGAAGCCCAGGTGGCTGTGGCGGCGCCAGCCCTCGGCGTACTTGAACCTGCCTGACATCTGGCCGACCTCGGCTCCCATCTCCTCCATCGTCTTCAGGTATGCATCCAGCCCCTGGCTCTCGTCGAGCCATTCCTTCTGGCTTCGGTGCATCGCCAGCATGTCGCGCTTGGTGGCGAACACGCTCTCGATGTCCACGTAGAGCTCCGGCCGGATGGGGCGGCGCATTCCGTCGCGCAGCCCATAGGGAAGGCCGTGATAGAGCGTCACCTGGCTGTCGATGGGGCTGCGCGGCGGCGTGGTCGGGAAGTTCGGCATCTCTCGGCAGAAGGCGGCCGTGATCGCGAGCCGGGCCGCGTTCATGTGGTCTTCCATGTAGTCCTGCAGCGACGGCACCAGCATGATGGTCGGGTTGATCTCCCGGAAGATGGCGCCGGTCTGTGAGAGCAGCTCCGTGCTGTACAGTATCTCGATGTCATCGCACAGGCTCGGGTGGAAGACGGCGCCTATCAGTTCGGCAGCAGCTCTCGCCTCGCCGTCACGGGTGGCGATGATCTCCTCGCGGGAGAGAGTAGCCGTCCCACACGAGCCGTTGGCGATGTTCATGTAGTGGATCTCGAAGCCGGCCTGCTTCAGCAGGATGAGCGTCCCGGCCATCATGAACTCGATGTCATCGGGGTGTGCGGCGATGGCGAAGGCGACACGTCTGGCATCGCGCGTCATCGTTGTGCTCCTCCGTTCTGAAAGGCTCGGCTTGCTGCCTGGCGGTCGCGAGGCCGGCTGCTCCCCGCGGCGTTGTGATTCAATGGCTATCAGCATTAGCCCTCTCGATACCTGCCAGCGCGACTAGGAGTGGGAGCAGTCTGCGGAGAAGGCGTGGGTGACCTGGGTCTTCTGTTGGGAGTGAGTTGTGGTCGGAACGTTCGAGGCCGATGACTGGCGCCAGTACCAGATGAGCTTCAGTGATCCCCACCGGGAGCTTGAGCCCCTGGATCGCGAGATCGCCGTGGTAGAGGCCGCGCTCAGCCAGCTCAAGCAAGCGGACATCTTGCCTGCGACTGTGTACGACCGGAACAAGATGCTTGCTCATCGCCAGGCCGTGCGTGAGCTGTTCGACATCCCCTGGACGGCGATCACTCCGCGCATGGAGCGGCTCCTCTACGCCATCAATGCCATCGTGCAGCCGGACAACATGATCGCCGCCGGCGTCTTCTGCGGAAACACGTTCATCTGCAACGCGGGAGCCGCCGTGGGGCCGGGCGCGTGCTACACCGCGGAGAACCTGATCGGACTCGAGATCGACGGCCAGGCTGCCGAGAGGGCCGAGCGAAACGTCCGCCGCATCGACCGGACGGGAGTGGCCCGCGTCATAGCCGCCGATGCAGTCGACTTCGTCGCTCAGCTCCCTGAGCGTATTGACCTGCTGTACTTGGACGCCGACGGCGACGGAAGTCGGGGCAAGGGCATCTATCTCGAGATCCTGGAGGCCTGTTACCGGGATCTGCCCGAGCGCAGCGTGCTGCTGGCCCACAACAGCGTGAACGGCGGCAGTCAGATAGGGCCCTATCTGGAGTTCGTGCGCGACCCCGAGCACTGCCGTTCGAGCGTCAATGTTGTGTTCGATCCAGAGGGGCTTGAAGTATCCATCAAGTAGCGCCGCGCGCCGGTCGAGCCGAGCTGATGCCAAGGAGACTTGGACATGCGCACCATGATCGTCAGTCCAGAGAGCAGGTGTTGGTGGCAGATGGGAAGAGTGGCCGCTGTCGTCCTGCTGCTCTCTGGCTCACTGTCATGCGGGGAGGATGAAGTGAGAAGCCTGGGATCAGCTGACGCCAACACGGGTCCCTCCGCGGGCGGCACGATCTACTACGTGGACAGCGAACGGGGAGACGACGCCAACAGCGGCACATCGGCGGACGAGGCTTGGCGGAGCCTGGACAAGGTCAACTCCATCACACTCAAGCCGGGGGACAGGGCCCTCTTCCGCGCGGGGACGCGCTACGCGGGTCAGCTCCGCCCGCAGGGATCGGGGAAGGCCGGAGCGCCGATCGTCATCGACATGTTCGGCGAGGGGCCGAAGCCGCGGATCGACGGAGAGGGGAGATTCCCGGAGACGGTGCTGCTCCGCAATGTCGAGTACTGGGAACTCCACAACCTGGAGATCACCAACACAGGCGAGACGCGCGGGGACAGGCGCAGTGGGGTCGTCGTGGGGCTCGAGGGCTTCGGGACGGCACACCACATACACTTGAAGAACCTGTACGTGCACGATGTCAACAGCAACAATGTGAAGGAGAGGGGCGGCGGCGGAATCCGCTGGTACTGCGCCGGGAAGAAGGTGAAGTCACGCCTCGATGGCCTGCTCATCGAAGACTGTCATCTTCTGCGGACCGACCGCAACGGCATAACCGGCTGGAGCGACCATTGGACGCGGCCTGAGTGGTATCCGAGCCTGAACGTCGTCATCCGCGGGAACCTGCTGGAGGACATCGGGGGCGACGGGATAGTGCCGATTGGGTGCGACGGCGCCCTCGTCGAGCACAACGTCCTCCGCGGCGGCCGCATGCGTGCGCCGGACTACGCAGCCGGCATCTGGCCGTGGAGCTGTGACAACACGGTCATCCAATTCAACGAAGTGAGCGGAATGAAGGGGACGAAGGACGGCCAGGGCTTCGACTCCGACTGGAACTGCCAGAACACCCTCATCCAGTACAACTACAGCCACGACAACGACGGCGGGTTCCTGCTCATCTGCAACAACGGAGATTCGAAACCGCCTCACAACATCGGCAACGTTGGCACGGTGGTGCGCTACAACATCAGCCAGAACGACGGAGCGCGGACATTTCAGATTAGCGCCGTGGAGGACACGGATATATACAACAATGTCATCTACGTCGGGAGTCACCTCGATGTCTACGCAGTGGCCCATCATAGCTGGGGTGGTTACGCGCACAACACGCGCTTCTACAACAACATCTTCTACGCCGATGGGACTATGCGGTACGACTTCAGCCACAGCGCCGGCAATGTCTTCGAAGCCAACGTGTTCTACGGCAACCACGTGAACCCGCCGACGGACTCGGAAGCGATTCTCGATGACCCGCAGCTCGTCAGCCCGGGCAGCGGTGGCGGTGGACTTGACTCCGTA
The DNA here is from genome assembly GCA_029821885.1 of Candidatus Hebobacteria bacterium. Taxonomy (GTDB): domain Bacteria; phylum Armatimonadota; class Hebobacteria; order Hebobacterales; family Hebobacteraceae; genus Hebobacterum. Next base: position 448 of record JALGXV010000188.1, on the reverse strand, counting down.
GGGGGCTACAAGCTCCAGGAAGACTCGCCGTGCCTGTCTGCCGGCGTTCCCGTCCCCGACAACGGCGGGCGCGACTTCTGGGGCAGTCCGGTTCCCGCCGCCGGGGCCGTGGACATCGGCGCCCATCAGAGAACGCAGCACTGAACCGATGCGCGGCCGCCACCGGGCCGCGGGGTCACCCGCGTATAGGAGCGGGACGACGTTTCAGACCTCAAGCTGCCCGTTGTCGATGAGCCACCTGACGGCTTCGTGCACGGCCTCGAGCGAACGGTATCGAGGCTCATAGCCGAGCAGACGTCGCGCCCTCGCGATGCTGCAGTTCGGGCTGTGAGCGATGTGGTCCCACGTTGCCTCGGCGTCCTCCGCACTGACGGTCGTTGTCCATTCCTCCCACGGGAGGAACTTGAGTTGGGCTTCCCGGCCGAACCATCTGGCGACCGATTCAGCG
>JALGXV010000187.1 GCA_029821885.1 Candidatus Hebobacteria bacterium | reverse complement strand
AGACTTGTAGCTCGCGAGAGCATCGGCAGCCACGCCCTCTGGGTCTCCGGCCAGCCGGTACATCCCCTCCTCGACCCAGAGAGCGGAGAAGACGGGAAGGTGGCCGTCGCCCATCGTCGTGACTATGAAGTGAGTGTCGCCCAGCTCGGCCAGGATGTACTCGATGACGTCCAGCTCCGAGGGATCGGGCGCGAACTCACCCTCGCTGAAGCGTTGCGGGCGCGGCGGCTCGTACGACTCACTGCCGCCCTCGAGCAGCATCAAGTCACGGGTCAGCTCGGAGTAGCGGAAGACATTGCTGTGCCTATCACGCCACGTTTCGCCATCGACCTGTTCAGGTGGATCGTAGCGGGCGCCGCGCGGGAACGTGAGGTCTGCGCACACGAGGTCGGCCTCCAGGCGCCGCACGAGCTCGACGGCATCCCGGCTTACGGACTCCACCACCTCGTCCCGGCGGCCCTCCCACATGGCCTTGATGAGGTCCGTCTTGCCGCGCAGGAAGGTCGGACGTCCGAGGACGAGAGACGCAGGCTCGTAGTCGATGATCCACTCGCCAACGGGAACGGTGTCGGGCTCGCGGTGCTCGATGGCGGCCTTCACGCGCTCTTTCGGGGTCAAGTGGCCTCTCCGCGGGTCTGTTGAGAGCGATTATACCGCGGAATGACCGGGGTTGGAAACGCCTGGTGCGAGGCCGCGTGCGACCGATTCCTAAGGCGCCGCGGCCGGAGCCGCCTCCTCCTTGGCCGCCAGCAGCTTGAACGTCACCATGGCGGAGTCAGTGACCTCGGGGAAGCGGAGCTGGAGCTCGGTCTTGGCAAAGGTGCGGCCATGGCGCTCCTCGACCGATTCAACGAGGTGGAAGGTAGCGCGGTACGTCGCCCCCCCCGGAAGCTGCGCTGGCCTCTCTGCTGCCCTGTCCAGCACCTGGCGCTGTTGGGCGATGGTCATCTCGTCGAAGGACAGCCCGCCCGGCCCGCGCAGCTTCTCCTGCTGTTCCGGCGATAGGGAGGCATAGAGCAGGAGTCCCCAGCGGTTGTAGGGAGAGGCGGCATGGATGCCGGCGCGCTGCAGATCGCAAGGGAATCCCGAGACGTGCAGGTCTCGGGCGTCGAGGAGCATGGCAAGCTCCGCGAGGTCGTCTATCGTCAACTCCCCTTGCGCCTCCACCCTCCCGCGGTAGTCGGCGATGATCGACTCCGGTACCTCCGCTTGGACTCGGCTGTACCAGTCGACACGGTGGAACACGAGGCAGTCGCCGACCTTCTCCCAGAGGTAGACGTCGCCCAAGAAGTCATCTTCGCCCAACACGTACAGCAGCCGCCAGAGCGGGACGCCCTCGCGCAGCTCGTCGGGGATGTACGGTCCAGGCAGCGTGAAGTAGTCGGAGATCACCGGGATGCCGGTCTCCTCGGCGATGAAGGCCTGCACCTCTGCGAACTCGGAGAAGTGCCGGTCGCCGATGACGATGGTCTGAAGCAGCGCCGGATCGGTTGGCTCGATCCATTGGCGTTTGTGGCGCTCCTCGCGCTTGGCATCGGCAACGCGGAAGCCGTGGATGTCGAGGTCCTTTGCCATCTCGAAGGCAGCGTCTTCGTCCGGCGCGCCGGTCGCACGCAGGAGTCTCGTGAACCTTAGCTGCCCCTCGTCGAGGCTGGGGTGCCTCGGATGTAGGGCGATATCGTGGACGGGATAGGCGTGCTCCTCGGTCGGAATCACGAGGGAAAGCCACACACCGAAGCCGTGGCCTGTATGGCAGTCTCCGATGGTGATCTTGGAGCGGGTCAGGTGCTCCCGCCAGTTGCGAACCTCCGCTGGCATCTCGTCCAACGCCCCCGGAAAGCGCGCGAAGGCCTCGAGGTACCACTCCATGATTCTGTGGGTCGCCTGCTGCATTCTCTCCGGCGCCCGGGTGTACTCGAACTCGAGACCACCTGTCTCTCGGAACTGCCTCGCTTGGGCGGGCGGAAGCGACAGCAGGATCTCGACCAGGTCTCGGGAGTGTGGGTCCTGCATGCTGCGAGCCAGAAGGGGATCGCTCTTATCGAGCTCGGCCAACTGCTCTGGCGTCATCTTGAGAGCTGCTTCGGCTTGCTCGAGCCGCTCGAGAAGCAGTGCTTGCTTCTCCTTCTTCCAGCGGTCATGGAACTGCTCGGAGAGCCATTCCACCGTGTTGTCTACGCCCGCGTTTCGGTGGAGGAAGTAGACGGGCTCCTCGGCGCCGGGCTCAATGTCCCAATGGCACTCCTGGAGCGCCTCCGGAAGCTGGACCATGATCGCCTTGAGGGACAGGCCCTTGGAGATCACGGTGAGCTTCCGCTCGCCGACGGTTCCGAGGTCCTCGGGCGCAACACTCAGCGAGACGCCCGTCGCCTCTGAGAGGATCTCCAGCGCGGGCACCGCGGCGCGACCGATGATCTCGATCTCGGCCGACTGCGCAAGACGCGCGTCGATGTCGGCTATCTGCGGCTGCCACTGCTCCCTCGCGCCGAGGTCCTGCGCCGCAACAGGAGAGGCGAGTGCCAGGGCCATCACGAGCAGAAGGAATCGCATGTCTCCCCTCCAGATGAACCGGGGGATTAGACGCGGCGAGAGCGGCGGAAGTTCTCAGCGTCAGACGGCGCCTGCGGCCTCACACGAAAGTGATCGCCTTCACGTCCGTGAATGGAATGACCGTATCCTCGGTAGCCAGGTTCCGCGTGCCGATGGCGTGCGCGTAGCGTGTCTCGCCTGGCCCGTATCGAAACTGAGTGAAGCGGCCGCTCTGGATGAGGTCGTTGGGGCTGCGAAGCGACAGGCGGTAGAGGTTCGGCACCGCGACGTCGACTTCTTCCCCGGATCGAAGCGTCACATGCGCCTGGCGCCAGGCGGCTGGCGACGCCAGGGAGATCGTCTCGATCTGGTCGAAGGGCAGGAACCGCAGTCGGCCCTCGAGGATGCATTCCAGCCCGCCCCCAATGAGCACATGGACGTCGGAGACTTCCTGGAACACTTCGTCCTCTCCGTCGAAGCGCGCCACCAGGGCCGGTCGCGGCGAGTACCCGGCCGACCGCGCTTGAGCGAGGGCCTGAGCCAGCGCTGGTGAGTCCTTGCCAAGGGACTGGGCGTGGGCAATCTGCAGGAGCGACTCTGCCTCTCCCTGGCCTGGGACGGCGGGGTGACCCTTCGCTTCGGCTACTCGGCCCCAGTAATCCTCTCTGATCGTCTCGTATTCGACGAACTGAAGCCGCTGCGAGACTCTCTCGGCTTCCTCGCGGGAATCTGATTCGGCGAGCTGCTGCTGAAGCTGCTCGCAGGCCGCGTGGAAGTGGCCCGCGCGCAGATAGGCGAAGGCAAGGGCCGCTCGTATCGCCGCCACGAAGGAGGGCCCGGCATAAAGGGCGGTCTCCATCTCCCGCAGGGCCCGCAGGTAGAGGGGTGTGCGGCCGTCGATGACCGGGAACTCGAAGTCCGAACTTCGCGCAGCGGAGTTCCGGCCCTGATGGGCGCAGTCCTCCGCGAGGAAGGCGCGGCCGAGTGTAAAGTGAGCGATCGCCAGCTCAGGCTCGAGCTCCAGCGCGCGCTCGACAGTCTCGATTGCCTCCTGGGGCTTGCCCTGGGCGAGCCGGACCTGCGAGAGGTCGGCCAGGATGATGGCAGACTGGGGGCTCAGGCGCGCGGCCGCCTCCAGCTGCTCCCGCGCGGGCCCGAGCGTGCCGTCGGAGGCAAACGCCAGGCCTATTGCGTGGTGAAGGAGGCCGTCTCCCGGGTACGGCTCCTGAGACCCGGCGAGCTCCTCGGCCGCCTGCCGTGTCTCACCCGCTCGAAGAAGGTCGATGATCTTCTGCCGACGTTCTCGCTCGGTCATTCCCGATGCTCTTGCGCAGGCGGACCTGCCAAGCCGAAGCCCGCGTACAGCATGCCGCGTTCGCTCCGCCAGCCAACGGTGTATTCGAGGCAGTGCGCGGTTCGCGTTACCTCAAGAATCATATCACGGGTTTCGCTGTTTTCAAGATCGTAGTACTCGACAACCCGAAGCCGCCAGGCGGCGTTGACGGTCCACGCCAGATCACCGATCAACTCCCGGCTGGGGCCGACCCCGTCGAAGAGGAACGGGCTCTCGCCCGATTCCCGTCGTCTCACATGGGACACTCCAAGGCGGATACTTGGACTGAGGCGCATGTCGGCCGTGGTTCGGAGCAGCCAAGCCGTCAGGTCGTCGCCCGAGGAGTAGCTCGATCGGCGCCAGCCGATGCCGTGACTGAGCCGCACCGAGGGCGACACTCTGTATGCGTCGCTGCGCGCCAGCAGTACAATCGATGACCGGTCCGCCTGGGCCAGCTCGTGGATGCCGTCTGATTCGTACTCGGTGTACGCTCCCGCCAGCCAGCTTCCCTGCAGCGTGAAGAAGCGGCCCATCCGCCAGGCCGGCAGCACTACGCCGTACTCCGGCTCTCGGTTGATGAGGACGTTGGCCAGGCTTGCCTCGAGGTCGTCGGTCTCGATGGGGCTGTCCGCCGGGTCCTGCCGCCGATAGTAGCCGATGGTGAGCTCGGCAGGCTCAGTGGCCCGCCACGCGCGAACGTGCCCACGGATGCCCCGGGAAGTGGTATAGCGGTAGCTGAAGTCGCCTGTGAGCGGCCTGTTGGGGCTGCCGAACGCGTAGCCGATCGATAGGTATGGTCCGTCATCACCGCTGAATCCGAAGGTTGGTGTGGGGTTCCCCTTGTCAGTGCCCACGTCCCCCACGTCCACTGTGTAGCCCGGGACCGGCAGCACGGACCGGCCGCGGTACATCACGCGTCCCTTGCTCAGGGACAGGCTGCCGGAGCGAGGAGCGGCGCCGGTGGGGGCTTCCTCGGCGGTGAGGGTGATGCGCTCGGCGGCGAAAGCGAAGTGCGGGTCCGGCCTGTCACAGGTCGTGAACTGAGCATTTCGAGCGACTGCCTCTTGGGGCGAAACCTCGATCACAGCGCCGGTGATGATGACCCCTTGCTCCACGACGCGTGCACCTCGGAGCGCGCCCGCTCCGGAGTTCAGGTTGTAGCTCAGGGATTCCCCGAACATGACGCGCTCGCCCTGGATCAGCCGGAGGTCCCCGCGGGCACTCACGTCGCCTGTGACGCGGTCGGCTGTTATGTCGTCAGCGCACAGTTCGAGGCCGCGGTAAGTCAGCCGCGCGTTCCCTGAGGCATGGGTGGTCTCGTCATCGAGGTGGACTTCCACGGTGTCGGCTTGGACGATCGCGGAGGCATTCAGCGGGGCCGCCGGCGCTGGCGAGGCATGCAGCAAGAGGAGCCCGGCGACAGGGAGAAAGGGGGGCCGCCGTCTCATCAAGCTAGAACTCGATGGATACTGCCGTCTCCGCCACTCGGTCGCGCAGGAGCGGTGTGTCGAGCACGTAGTTGGAGTACTCCAGCAGTGAGTAGGAGAGCTTCACGGATGCGGATGGCGTGATCTGGTAGCCGATCCCAAGGGAAGTGAGCGAAGCCGCGTCCAACTCCGCCAGGCCCTGGCCCCGCCGAGCGATCTCCTCGTAGGCGAGGCTCAGAGTGAGGGCAGAGCCCACGCCGTACTCGTAGCTGGTGCGGAGCCTCGAGATCTGCGGATCGACGACCGCCGCCTCTGTGCTCGCCACGCCCGCCGGCCCCGAGCCGCGCTCGCTCGCCGCTGACTGGGCGAGGTAGTCGAGGAGCTCCGGCGCCTCCTGAGGGCTGGTCAGGCTCAGCCCCACCGTCCCGTGCGCCAGCGGAAGGTGTACCGTGTCGCTAGACACGAAACTTGAGGACCCGGCGGCGAGGGCCCGTCCCTGCCGCGGATGTGCCAGGCTGTCGAGTCGCCAGGCGCGGATGGCATCCTCGTCGGCCAGCCTGCGAAGGGAGTCAGCGACACTCACAGAGCCGGAGTCCATCATCTGGAGCACGTCGGCGAACTCCTCCGCGAGGCGTCGCAGCTCGCTCAAGGCCGTGGCGATCTCGTGCTCGGAGTTCCTGGGGCTGACGTGGAGAGAGCGCAGCACCGCGGGGAGCCGAACGTCGAGGTCCGAGTCAGCCGGGATCGCTTCGAGAGTTCTATCGATCGC
>JALGXV010000186.1 GCA_029821885.1 Candidatus Hebobacteria bacterium | reverse complement strand
CGGGGGGACGAATCGCCGGCCTGCCCTGAGCGAAGCCGAATGGGTCGTCCCCCCGCCAACGATGCCGCCCGGCAGATATCTGCCGGGCGTGTCGTTTCGCCGTTGGGTCTGAGCCGGCGCGTTCCCGCCCTGTCGCGTCCCGATGTTGCGGCGACCCATCGCCGATGGTACAATGGCCACAGACTCTACTCTTGGCAGGAACGATGACACGCAGACTAGTCTTTCTCGTTGCCGCCCTGGCGGCGGTTTTCGTGCTGTACATGGTGGTGCTTCGGGTGGCGCCCGTGCCGGGCGCACGGAAAGCACGGGCTGCCTCGGCGCGGGCGGCCAGCGAAGGCCCGTCTGACTTCGACAAGCCCGGGCCCTACCCGACCGAATACGACGAAGTGACCGTCACCATCGAGATCCCCCCCGTATCCGAGTTCCCCCCGGCGTGGGCGGAGATCGATGGCTGCCCTCACAAAAGAGTCAGCGGGGCGCTGGGCGCGGCGATCGGCGGTGGCAACGGGTGTCCGGTTCTCAAGCTCGACCCCGAGGGCGCGGCGGCGAAGGCCGGCATCAAGCCACACGACCGTCTGGGGGAGCCCACCGACTGCGCCAGCTCGCTCTATCGCACCTTCAAGCCCCGCAAGGAAGCGCGCACCATCGAGTGGACCGTGCGCCGGCCGAAAGCGGTTGAGACGCGGGAGGCGGAGGGCTAGCTCGACCTCACGTTTCGGGGTCGACGCGCCTGGCCAGGGCCCGGTCAGCCTAGGGCGGCGTCGGCTGCCCTTCCCGTTTCTGGCGGGCGAGCTCGCGCTGATAGGTGAGCGCCGCGTCCACGTCGGCCCGGGTGACCGCGCCCATGTCCACCAGGATCTCGCCGATGAGACGCCACCGGCCGCGCTGTGCCTGCTGCAGCTCGAGCGCGTCCTCGAGCTGCTCATGGCTGATGCGCTGGTACTTATAGACCAACAGCGCTCCCAGCAGGGGCACCAACGGCTCCTGCGCGCTGGGCATCTCCGCCCGGGCAACGAACTCGGGCGTCACCCCCGGCGGACGGCTTCGCGCATAGAGCCCGGAGAGAAGCAGGAGCATCCCGGTCGTCAGAGACATCGCCCCCACCCACCACCAGGGCCCGGACTCACTGGTCCAGGCGTGCCCGAAGGCGATCCCGCCGGCCGCGCCCATTATCAACCCGGTAACCACTCGCGCCCAGACGACAACCGCCCAGACGACACCGCGGCCAGCGCCTTGGGGCTCCGCACGTGAGGACTGCCCTTCGCGATCGCTCAGCTTCATGCCAGCACCCCTTCCGGCCGTCGAGCCAGGGGCTGCTCCGTGTATGCGACGGTGCAACCCGGATCGTCCGTTCCACCCACTCAACTCCTACCCTGAATGCCACGGCGTGAAGCGGAGTTCGAAGAGCGCCTGGCCTGGAACAGCAACAACCCCTCTCTCGCCGTGGGGAGGGGGACGAATCGCCAGTCGTCCCCCCGGCCGTCACGGGAGACGAATCGCTGGCCTGCCCTGAGCCGGCCGAATGGGATCTTGCCCTCGCCGCGCCCTCGCGAGGGGGGACCGCGCCGTACGGAACGCGGTCCCCCTGGCTGTGCGTGATGCGCCCGGCCTGGCTGCAACACCACGCGATGGCAATGCGCTACGGCACCACGACGAAGGGCCGCATCATCTCATTGTCTTCGTGCTCGACGATGTGGCAGTGCCACACGTAGAGCCCGACCAGGTCGAACATCGCCTTCACGCGCGTGACCTGGCCCGGGTAGGCGATCACCGTATCCTTGGTGCCCGTCTCCCAGGGCTCGGGCGGGAAGACGGGTCCGACGAGCGTCGCCGGCTCGACGGTCTCGCCATCCTCCGTCTCCAGCGCCTGCCGGTTCACCACCTCGAACTCGACGAGGTGGAGGTGGACCGGGTGGGCGTCGGCGGTGAAGTTGTAGAACTCCCAGATCTCGGTCGAGCCGACGACCGGGTCCTCGGTGATGTCGTCCATCCACAGCAGGCTCACGGGGTAGCCGCCGCCGTCGAGGACGCCGAGCAGCGCGGCCGCGGGTCCGTCGAAGACCGTCGACATCTCTTCGTTAAGCGAGAGACGCCGCACCACGCTCTCAGGACCCAGCGGCGCGAAGGGCGGCAGCACCAACGCGGCGGGCGGGGTGGTCGTGTCCGCCTTCAAGAGCGGCCCCACCACGAACTTCATCACCTGTCCGGTGGTGGCGGGATCGGCCGCGTCGAAGTCGACGCCCACCGCGCCGCCGCCGAAGGGATCATCCGGGCCTTCGTTGATGAGGAAGATCTCGGTGCCCTCCGCCAGGCCCGTGAAGTCCACGATCACGTCGGCCCGCTCGGCCAGGCCCATGAGCAGCTGGTCGAGCATGACGGGCGCAGGCAGGAACCCGCCCTCGGCGCCGATCTGCCAGAAGTTGAGCGCCGCCGTCGCCGGCCGCGCGGCCAGGGGATCGCTCACCATCTTCAGGATGAGGAACCTGGAGTTGCAGCCGTTGAGGAAGCGGAACCGATAGCGGCGCGGCTCCACGGTCAACACCGGCCAGGTATTGCCGTTCGTGACCATCGTGTCGCCGAAGAACTCGGGGTTCCACATCGGCGCGATGTCGGTGTCCGGGATAAACGGGCCGGTGTACCCATCGAAGAACTCGCGGCTGCTCGGATAGAACAGCGAGCCGTCCTCGTTGAAGGTCCGATCCTGCACCACGATCGGGATCTCGTAGTAGTTCTTCTTGCTGTTCGGGTTGTCATTGGGCTTCGGCGCCGGCGCGGGCAGCGGCCCTCCGGGCAGATCGTGCGGCCCGCCGCGGATGATCCAGAAGCCCGCGGGACCGGCGTAGACGTTCAGCCGGGTCATACCCAGCGAATGGTCGTGATACCACAGCGTGGTCGCCCGCTGGTCGTTGGGATACTGGAAGACCGCGTTGCCGGGCCCCCACAGACCGCCGATGGGCGACTGCGCCTTGAAGATGTCATAGTAGGTCCCGACGGTGGCGTAGTCCCCCGGGATGTCGTTGGCGTCCGGCAGATACCAGGCCTCGGTATAGCCGTCGCTGTCATCGGTCGTGTGCGCGCCGTGGACGTGGGTGACAATCGGCACCGGCCCCAGGTAGGGGTCGGGCGTGTCCTCCCACTCCGGCCGCACGTCGGTGCCGCCCACGCCGCCCGGCGGGTTGGCCCAGTGCAGGGTCTGATCCACCGGCAGTATGTGCGACAGGTAGTCCCCATTCCCATCCACGAGGTCGTTGATCCACTTCACCCTGAGCGCACGGTCGGCCCTCGCCTCGATGGTGAAGGCCGGGTAGTTGAAGGTGCCGGAATGGTTGACCGAACCATAGCTCCACACGGTCGTCGCCGGCAGCGGCGAGGGCAGAATCTGCTGCTGGAACTCGCGCACCGCGATCTCGTAGTAGTCGATGTTCTTGCCGCCCTTCTGCTTGATGACAGACGTCATCGGCATGACCGGCGGGATCACCAGAGGATCCACGTACTTGGGGATAGACGTCGGATCGAGCATGCCCGCGCTGGCGGGGGCCGGCCCTGCGAGCAGCAGCGCCACCCCGACAATGCCAATGGCCAGCAGCGCCGCCGCTTTCCGCGCTGTCCGGCCTGTCGCCCCACCCATGAATGACGGGCGCGACCTTGACGGAACTAACAACATCCTCTCCTGCACAACTCCTCCTACGTTCCTTGCCGCGCGGCCGCGGATTCCTGGATACAGCGCCCCCGCCGCCGACCTGCCCGCAACCCCGCGATCGGATTTGGTCGACGCATATCTTACTGCGGGGAGGCGGCCGCGCTTCGCAGGTCTTTCGTACGGTCTGTCGCAGATTCACCGGTTTGTCGTGCGATCCTCACAAGACATGGACAGGCCGCGACCAGCCTTGCCGTTCTGTAGGGCGGGTATGCGGCCCAGCCGGATGCCCGCCGACCCCCGGTCATCCTGAGCGAAGCCGAATGGGTCGTCCCCCCGCTTGGGCCTGCAGGAGTGCGCAGCCCCGCGCCGAAGGGCGGCCTTCCTCGCGGCGCGTGAGACGACGGAGCACGATAGCCGCAGGGCCGCGGCGACGTTTCCTTACCACGACGACGGGAGGTGGACATGAAGGACCTTCGACACTCGGTTATGGTCTCGCTGATGGGCCGGCAGGCGGATCGGTTCCACGAGTACCAGCCGGCGCACAGCCTGGCGGAGCGCCTGGAGATGGTCGGCCGGGTGGAGGGAGTTGAAGGCATCGAGGTGGTCTACCCCAACGACTTCGCCGACGCACCGGAGTCGGTAGCCGCCATCAAGGCCGCGGGCCTCCCGGTCTCTGCGGTGAACCTCAACGTGAAGGGACAGAAGAAGTGGCAGGCCGGCTCCTTCACCTCGGCCGATGCGAAGCTCCGAGCCGAGGCCGTCGCCGACCTGAAGACGGCGACGGAGCTGGCGGCCGAGCTGGACTCGGGGCTCGTCACGTGCTGCCCGTTGATAGACGGGCACAACTACAGCTTCCAGGTGGACTACGCGAAGCAGTGGGCCTGGCTGGAGGAGGGCATAGCCGAGGGTGCGCGCCATCGCCCGGACGTGAAGGTCAGCCTCGAGTACAAGCTCAACGAGTCCCGCACCTTCGCCATACTCGGCGACATGGGCCGCGCGCTCTATCTGTGCGAACGGCTCGACCTGCCCAATGTGGGAGTCACGCTCGACGTCGGGCATGCTCTGATGGCGAAGGAGACTCCGGCCGCGATGGCCTGCCTGGCGGCTCCGCCGGGAAGGCTCTTCTACGTGCACTTCAACGATAACGGCCGGGAGTGGGATTGGGATATGCTGCCGGGGTCGGTGAATTGCTGGGACCTCGTTGAGACGCTCTTCTACCTCGACCGGCTCGCCTGGAAGGGCTGGCTCTGCTATGACGTGCTCACCAGGAACGGCGACCCGGTGGAGCAGATGAGCGCCACCATCGCCATCATGGAGGCGGCCGAGTCGCTGCTAAACAAGATCGGCCGCGACACCCTCCAGCGGTGCATCGACGACGGCGCCCCGGCCTCCACCTACCGCGAGCTATGGCAGGCCCTCGCCTGAGTACGCCCGCGGATCGGCGGGATCCAACGTGGACCGTACGCCGCCGGACATAGAATCACTCCTTCCGTTCAGACGGCCGCCCCGGCGTCCTGGGCAGGAGAGGCGACGCCGCTGGTGGAAGGGTGATCGCGGCCGGGCAGGGGTCCGGCTCCTGCTCGGCGACTGCCGTCGCTCTGGAGGGAGACTGCCATGGCGCACGACCTCTCAGGCGTTCAGCGATTGGTGGGCGGACCGACGGTGACGCACTTCTCCGCCGAGGGGGGATCAGAGCCACCGGCCTCGTCCATCCCGCTCCCACCTCCGGCCGAGCCACCGGCCCCGCCGCCGACACCGCCGCCACCCGCGCCACCACCCGAGCCGCCCGGCCCCCGCAAGCCGGGCTTCCTGGGCCGAATCGCGCTCATCGAGTGGCTGCTGAAGTACCGCGAGCATCTCTTCGAGGACATCATCGAGCGGCGGGACCTCGGCCGCTATATCCTCGATGCCTTCCTGGTGACACTGCTGGGGAGCACCTTCTACGGCCTGGTGGTGGGCATCTGCATCGGCGGCTGGCAGATTCTGTTCGACCCGATCAAGCTGCCCTGGGTGCTCATCCTCACACTGCTGCTGTGCCTGCCGTCGCTCTATGTGTTCACCTGCTACCGCGGCAGCCGCCTCGACCTGCTGCAGACGTGCGCGCTGGCCTTCAACAGCACGGCCGTGGTCTCCACCATCCTCATCGGCTTCGCGCCCATCGTCTGGTTCTTCATGTTCACCGCGCCGGGGAGCCACCACTTCGCGGTGCTGATCAATGTCGCCGTGTTCGCGGTCGCCGGCATCTTCGGAGTGCAGTTCCAGCTCCGGGGAACGCGGGCGCTCCACCGCGTGCCCGGAGAGCAGAGGGACGTGCAAACCGTGGTGCGCTACGGCCTGGTCGGCGCGCAGATGGCCTGGCTGCTCAGGCCCTACTTCACCCCCACCGATGTCTTCATCCGCCCGCGGGCCGGCAACTTCTTCGTCGCCCTGCTCACGACCATAGCCGAGGCCATCTCCGGTCAGGGCTGGTAGCCCCGGCCGGTTGCTTTGAGGGAAGCGGCAATGGGCGCGGTACGCACCTGGTCGCCGGCGAGGACTTACTTAGTAGAGCGGGAGGCGCTCTTCGAGCGCATCCGCTCGGGGCGCGACCTGCCCGCGCTGGTGCTGCGGATGACAGGCGTGGCGGCGCTCCTCTCCGCGCTCTACGGCTTCACGGTCGGGCTCTACGCGGGCGGCTGGCAGATCCTCTACAATGTCGTGAAGTTCCCCCTGCTCTTCCTCGCCACCCTCGCCCTGTGCGTCCTTGCGCTCTACATGCTCAACTCGCTGGCCGGCGCCCGGCTCTCGCTGCTGCAGACGGCGGCCGTCGTGCTCACCGCCATCGTGGCGACGACCATGCTGCTCGCCTCCCTCGCCCCACCGCTCGGCTTCCTCATGCTGACCTCGGTGCGGGACTATCACTTCGTCGTGTTTATCAATCTTGTCGTGGGCTGCCTCGTCGGCGCGGGCGGAGTGCGCTTCGCCTTCCAGGCCGCGGCCGCCGCGCACGTCGATGAGATCGTGCGGGCACGCTGCCTGAGGATCATGCGCATCTGGCTGGTGATCTACGGCGCGGTGGGCCTGCAGATGGTGTGGATCTTCCGCCCCTTCTTCCGCCAGACGGATGTCTTCATCCGACCCCTGGCCGAACAGGGCAACGCCTTCGAAGCCTTCTTCCGTCTCCTGCTCCGCGTGATAACCAAGCTGGTGTGACGGCCCGACGGCTGCGTAACGGCGGAACAGCACTCCGCCCCGTTGCTTCGGTAGTCCTGGGTGCCTTCGGCCCTCGGGAGGCGGAGGAACCGACGCGGCCGCGAAGCTATCCTCCGGGGGCTTGGGGGACGGCAGTCCCCCGACGGCTTCTGCCCGAGAGTGTACTCTCGGGCACACCTCTGCCTCTTCGCGCTCGCCCGCGGATATCGTCAGGAAGACCGAAGACGAGTGAGGGGGGCGTGGGGGGACGAATCGCTGGTCGTCCCCCCGCCGGCCGTTGTGCTCCTAGCTAACTCCCCGCTCTGCAAGCAGTCGCGCCGTATTGCCGCCGAGGATGCTGGCCTTCGTCGCGTCGGGCAGGTGCGAAGCCTGGATGGTAGCGATGACGGCGGCGGGGTCGTTGATCGTATAATCGCTGCCGAAGAGCACTCGCTCCGGCCCGGCGCAGCGGACCGCGAGGTCGAGCACGCCCATCCGCTGCACGCCGTGGCCGCTGAGGTCGAGGTGAAGGTTGGCGTGCTCTGCGGCCAGCTCGCAGCGCTCGACCACCTCCGAAGTCGAGTCGCCGATGTGTGGCAGCACGAAGGCCACCCTCGGGAACTCCGAGCAGATGCGGCCCATCTCCGCGGCCTCCTCCACGTGCACCTGCACGACCATGTCGAGGTCGCTCGCCAGCCCCATCACCTTCGCGAACCCGTCGGTGTCATAGGTATAGCCGGCCGCGTAGCCGCACAGCTCACCGATCCAGACCATGCCGAGCGTATCGCGGCAGCGCCGCACCTCGGCCGCCGCCTCCTCGGCCAGGTCGGTGTTTACTAAGCAGGCGGGGACGAGCATCTCGGGATAATCGCGGGCGGCGGCGGCGGACTCGTCGTTGCCGGCGATCATCTCCGCGGGGGTCTTCGCCAGCTCGCCCCGCATCGAGCTGGCCACCGCGCGGTCCACCCCGCACCTGCGCAGATAGGCGACCGCCGCCGGGATGTCCGGGGTGAAGGGCTGCCACTCCCAGGTTCGCGCCAGCCCCAGCGAGGGCACATGCACATGACAATCGAAGATCATCGGCGGCCTCCTCCGAGCGGGTACTTCGCCGCCGCCCGGCCTGCGCCCTCGGCGAGGGACGGCAGGCATGGCTACGGGAGCCAGGCCGCGGAAATGCGGAGAGAAGAGCGAAGGCTCCTGCGCGACGGCGAATGGCCGGCGGCGGTGTGGTACAATCGACGCGCTGTCAACGGCATAGAGCCGAAGAGGTGTGCAAGGGTAGGCCGTGCCGGCCCCACACTCGCCGCGCACCTGTGAAGGAACAAGCGGAGAAGGAGTGAGCGCGGAGGCGATGTCGAGCAGATCTTCCGAGAACCGACGAGCAGACTCCGCGGCCGGCGAGAGCGCCGGGCCCGGCGGCCTGCTATCGAGCTGGCGCGAGCGGCGGCGCTTCCGCTCGCTTCGGCCGCGGCGCGGTCCGGCCCGGGTGCAGATCGGCATCACCGATCGCTGCAACTACCGCTGCCTCATGTGCACGATGCACTCGCCGCTGGTTACCGGGCTGCCGCCCGAGGGCGAGCGCGCACACATGGCCCTCGACACCTTCGAGCACCTCCTCCGGGACCTGAGTCATCTCGGCGGCACGGAGCGCCTCGACATCGTCGGCGTCGGCGAGCCGATGCTTCACCCCGACTGCCTGGCGATGGTCGAGCAGGCGAGGCAGGCCGGCTTCGAAGTCGGCCTCGCCACCAACGGCTTCCTCTTGGACGAGCAGAAGGCCCGCCGGCTCGGGGAGCTGGGCCTGGAGAAGCTCCACCTCAGCATCAACTCCGGCTCCGAGGAAGTGTACCGCGAGGTCCACCCGAACACGCCACCCGGGACGCGCCAGCGCATCCTCGACTGCCTGGCGGGGATGAACGCGCACTGCGACCGTCTCGGGATACGCAGACCGCGGCTGGGGCTGGCCTGCGTCATCTTCAAGCAGAACTACCGCGATCTGCTCGGGCTGGTCGAGTCAGCCGCCGCGGTCGAGGCGACCGATGTCCACTTCATGCCCATGGGCACCACCCCCGAGACCGAGAAGATCGCTCTCAGCGACGACGAGTGGCGGACGGCCCGAGAGATCATGGACGAGGCGCACCAGCTCGCCCTTCGCCTGGGGCTCACCACCAACGCGCCCGACCTCCTCAGCTTGGAGCGGCCCGGCCTCTGCCGAGAGATCTACGGCCGCATGCCCTGCTACATCGGGCACACCTTCGCCCTGGTGTGGGCCGATGGGCAGGTGCGGTTCTGCTGTGGGTGCGATCTCGCCCTCGGCGATCTCAACCAGCACAGCTTCCGCGAGATCTGGCGCAATGGAGCTTACGCGGAGACGAGGCGGCGCGCACTGGCCATGCCGCGATCGGGAGAGTCGGTGCCCCGCTGCGCCTGTTTCGAGGCCTGCCCCCACTGGCGGGACAACGTCGCCACCCACCAGCACCTTCACCCCGACGCCCCGCAGCTTCTCCCGGAGGTCGATCCCTAGGCCGAACGCCGATGCTGGGTCGGCGGCAGGGGATAGCTCTGCACGTCGGCATAGCGCCGGCGGGTCTGTGACGCCGACTGCCGGGCATGGGCCGCCCGCCGCTCGGCCCGAAGGATGAGCCAGACAGAGACGATCGCCGCCGGTATCGCGAGGAACAGGCCCAACACGAGGGAGCCCACCGCGCAGGCGAGGAAACCCCAGCGCCCGAGCCGGGGCTGATCCCTCACCGCCCCCACGATCACGGGAATTGCACCGAACAGAGCCCCAACCGCGAGCCCGCGGAGCAACACCCAGAGGTTGAACTCCATGCACTGCCTCCCAACCACGCGGGCGAGCAGGCCACCACCGCCCCCTCGCCCTAGGGTAACCGACCTCCGAAGTTGTCTTACACAGAGTTACCGCATTTGCGATCGAGAGTTGAACGCGCCCCCAAATGCCTCGGGCCGTAGGGAGGGGGAAGAATCATCATGTGCGGCAGGACCTCCGTGCCCTGCCTGGCCGTTCTGCAGGGCGGGCATGACTCCGCATGCCCGCCGGCCGTTCCCCTCACATCCGCGCTAAGCACCCCCTAAGCCCACACCCGATGCTGCGTTGCTTCGGTAGCGTGTGGCTAGGCCCGCTGCAAAGCGGGCCGCCACCCCGGCCCGGCCTAGCCGGGACTTAGGGGCTGCCGAAGCCAGTCTAGGCGATCTACACCTCCAAGCCGCCGCTTGGCGAGAGGCCGGGGGCGGTGTAGAATGGGGGCGGAGGGGAGGCCCACT